>NZ_JBITTH010000028.1:0-132280 GCF_044541755.1 Streptomyces sp. NPDC085524 | reverse complement strand
CAGACCGACCAGCGCGGTCGCGTGCGTCAGGTTCGGGAAGTACCCGATCCGGACCTCGGAGGCCGACAGCTTCTTGCCCTCGGGCGCGGCCGCGTCGGTCTGCTTGTCCACCGCCTGGGACCCGTAGCCGCAGGAGGCGAGGGCGCCGATCAGCAGCGGCAGGGCGACGGCGGCGATGCCGCGGCGCAGGGTCTTGCTGGTGGTGCTGGTGGCAGGCACGGGAGGACTTCCTCTCGTGACGTGGTCATCTCATGACGCACGTCTTCGTTCATGGAGCACAGGCGGGTACGGCTGGTGGGGGGTGGGGGCGTGCATGCGGTGCACGTACGTCATCGCGCACATCGCGCCACCCCTCCCTGGCCGCTGCCGAGGGCGCCGCTGCCCACGCGGCCGCCCTCCTTGGCGAAGGTGGAATACAGATCGGCGGGCATGATCTAGAAGTCCCAGCCTTCTTCGTCCGCCGCGGCGGCCTGGCCGGCGGCCTGGGCCTTGGAGGCGAAGGACTCGCCCGCCATGCCCGCCGCCAGCGTGGTGCCGTCGGCCGGGTCGATCAGCAGGAAGGACCCGGTGCGGCGCGAGTCGGCGTACGCGTCGAGCGCGAGCGGCTCGGCGGTGCGGACGACGACGCGGCCGATGTCGTTGGCCACCAGCTGCCCGGGGTTCGGGTGCTGGGACAGGTCGTCCAGGGTCAGCCGCGAGGGGATCTCCTTGACGATGGCCTTGACCGTACGGGTCGTGTGCTTGATCAGCACGCGCGCACCCACGGCCAGCGGCTGGTCGGCCACGTGGCAGACCGTCGCCTCGACGTCCTGCGTGGTGGCCGGGGCGCTCGCGGACGGCGCGATCAGGTCGCCGCGCGAGATGTCGATGTCGTCCGTCAGGCGCAGGGTCACCGACTGCGGGGCCCAGGCGATGTCCACGCTCTGACCGAGCGCGTCGATGCCCGCGATCGTGCTCGTACGGCCCGAGGGCAGCACGGTCACGGCCTCGCCGACGCGCAGCACGCCGGAGGCGATCTGGCCCGCGTAGCCGCGGTAGTCGGGGTGCTCGGCGGACTGCGGACGGATCACGTACTGCACCGGGAAGCGTGCCGGGCAGGCGGTGAGGTCGTGGCTGACGGGCACGGTCTCCAGGTGCTCCAGCACCGTCGGGCCGCCGTACCAGTCCATGTTCGCGGACGGGTCCACCACGTTGTCGCCGGCCAGGGCCGAGATCGGGATCGCGGTGATCTCCGGGACGCCCAGGTCCGAGGCGTACGCGGTGAACTCCTCGGCGATGGCCGCGAAGACCGACTCCTCGTAGCCGACGAGGTCCATCTTGTTGACGGCCAGGACCACGTGCGGGACGCGCAGCAGCGCCGCGACGGCCGCGTGCCGGCGGGTCTGCTCGATCACGCCGTTGCGGGCGTCGACCAGGACCACGGCCAGGTCGGCGGTGGAGGCGCCGGTGACCATGTTCCGGGTGTACTGCACGTGCCCCGGGGTGTCCGCGAGGATGAACCGGCGGCGCGCGGTGGCGAAGTAGCGGTACGCGACGTCGATGGTGATGCCCTGCTCACGCTCGGCCCGCAGGCCGTCGGTGAGCAGCGCGAGGTCGGGGGCCTCCTGGCCGCGGGCCTGGGAGACCGCCTCGACGGCCTCCATCTGGTCCGTCAGGACCGACTTGGAGTCGTGCAGCAGGCGGCCCACCAGGGTGGACTTGCCGTCGTCGACGGAACCGGCGGTCGCGAAGCGCAGCAGGGTGGTCGCCGACACATCGGCGAACTGCTCGGTCGTGCTGGTCATGTCTAGAAGTACCCTTCGCGCTTGCGGTCTTCCATCGCGGCCTCGGACATCTTGTCGTCGGCGCGGGTCGCGCCCCGCTCGGTGAGGCGGGAGACGGCGATTTCGGCGATCACGGCGTCCAGCGTGGCGGCGTCGGAGTCGACGGCGCCGGTGCAGGACATGTCACCGACGGTGCGGTAGCGGATGAGACGCGTCTCGGGCGTCTCGTCCTCCTTCGGGCCGCCCCACTCGCCGGCGGTCAGCCACATGCCGTTGCGCAGGAACACCTCGCGCTCGTGGGCGAAGTAGATCTCGGGCAGCTCGATGCCCTCGCGGGCGATGTACTGCCAGACGTCCAGCTCGGTCCAGTTCGAGAGCGGGAAGACGCGCACGTGCTCGCCGGGCGCGTGGCGGCCGTTGTAGAGCTGCCACAGCTCGGGGCGCTGGCGGCGCGGGTCCCACTGGGAGAACTCGTCGCGCAGGGAGAAGACGCGCTCCTTGGCGCGGGCCTTCTCCTCGTCGCGGCGGCCGCCGCCGAAGACTGCGTCGAACTTGCGGCTCTGGATCGCCTCGGTCAGCGGGACGGTCTGCAGCGGGTTGCGGGTGCCGTCCGGGCGCTCGCGCAGCTTGCCCGCGTCGATGTAGTCCTGGACGGACGCCACGTGCAGGCGCAGGCCGTGCTCGGCGACCGTGCGGTCGCGGTACTCGATGACCTCGGGGAAGTTGTGCCCGGTGTCGACGTGGAGCAGCGAGAAGGGCACCGGCGCCGGCGCGAACGCCTTCAGGGCCAGGTGCAGCATGACGATCGAGTCCTTGCCGCCGGAGAAGAGGATCACCGGCTTCTCGAACTCGCCCGCCACCTCGCGGAAGATGTGCACGGCCTCGGACTCGAGGGCGTCGAGGTGCGACAGCGCGTAGGGCGCGTCGGCGTCGGACTCGGTGTGCACGTGTGCGGCGGTGGTCATGCCAGACCCCTCTCGGTGAGCAGCGCGTGCAGGGCCGAAGCCGACTCCTGGACGGTCTGCGTGTGCGACTCGATACGGAGGTCCGGGGAAGCCGGCGCCTCGTACGGGTCGTCGACCCCGGTCAGACCGGAGATCTCGCCCGCCGCCTGCTTGGCGTACAGGCCCTTCACGTCACGCTCGGAGCACACCTCGACCGGGGTGGCCACGTGCACTTCGAGGTAGTTCGTCTCGGCGGCCGCGTGCCGCTTGCGAACGGCGTCGCGGCTGTCCGCGAACGGCGCGATCACCGGCACCAGCGCCTTGACGCCGTTGCTGGCGAGCAGCTCGGCGACGAAGCCGATCCGCTGCACGTTGGTGTGCCGGTCCTCGCGGCTGAAGCCCAGTCCGGCGGAGAGGAACTCGCGGATCTCGTCCCCGTCGAGTACCTCCACGCGATGGCCCTCGGCGCGCAGCCGCTCGGCCAGCGCGTAGGCGATGGTGGTCTTGCCCGCGCTCGGCAGCCCGGTCAGCCACACGGTGGCGCCCTGGTCGCTCACGCTCATCTGCTCTGTCTCCGTAAGTTCTTCGCTGGTCGTCATCAGCCGTGCAGTCCGCACTCGGTCTTGCCCCGCCCGGCCCACCGGCCGGCCCGCGCGTCCTCGCCCTCCGCCACGCGGCGGGTGCAGGGGGCGCAGCCGACGGAGGCGTAACCGTCCATCAGCAGCGGGTTGGTGAGCACGCCGTGCTCGGCGACGTACGCGTCCACGTCGTCCTGGGTCCAGCGGGCGATCGGCGAGATCTTGACCTTCTGCCGCTTCTCGTCCCAGCCGACCACCGGGGTGTTCGCCCGGGTCGGGGACTCGTCGCGGCGCAGGCCCGTCGCCCATGCGGCGTACGCGGTCAGGCCCTCTTCGAGCGGCTTGACCTTGCGCAGCGCGCAGCACAGGTCGGGGTCGCGGTCGTGCAGCTTCGGGCCGTACTCCGCGTCCTGCTCGGCCACCGTCTGACGCGGGGTCAGCGTGATGACGTTGACGTCCATCACGGCCTCGACGGCGTCACGGGTGCCGATGGTCTCCTCGAAGTGGTAGCCGGTGTCGAGGAAGACCACGTCCACGCCGGGCATCGCCCGGGAGGCCAGGTGGGCGACGACCGCGTCCTCCATGGAGGAGGTCACGGCGAACTTCTTGCCGAAGGTCTCGGCCGCCCAGGTGAGGATCTCCAGCGCGGAGGCGTCCTCCAGGTCCCGGCCCGCCTGCTCGGCCAGTGCCTTCAGATCGCCGGTCTTGAGATCTGCGTCTTGAACCGTGGTCATATCTCGTCCCCTCCAGCGGTGTCGGACTGAACGCCCCGGGACAGCAGCCCGAGGTACTTCAGCTGGAAGGCTCGGTTGCAGGCCCTGCATTCCCAGGCGCCGTGGCCCGTCTCGTTCGGAAACAGGTCCTCGTCGCCGCAGTACGGGCAGTAGAACGGTGCGGCGCGCTCGCTCACGAGAGGTCCTCGTCCTTCGCGCGGGTCACCCAGGCGGCGAAGCGCTCGCCGTCCTCACGCTGCTCCGAGAAGCGCGTGACGACCCGCTCGACGTAGTCCGGCAGACCGGCCGAAGTGACCTTGAGGCCGCGGACCTTGCGGCCGAAGCCGGCCTCCAGGCCGAGGGCGCCGCCCAGGTGGACCTGGTAGCCCTCCACCTGGTTGCCGTCGTCGTCCAGGACCAGCTGGCCCTTGAGACCGATGTCCGCCACCTGGATGCGGGCGCAGGCGTTCGGGCAGCCGTTGATGTTGATGGTGAGCGGCTCGGCGAAGTCCGGCAGGCGGCGCTCCAGCTCGTCGATCAGCGAGGCGCCACGGCCCTTGGTCTCGACGATGGCCAGCTTGCAGAACTCGATGCCGGTGCAGGCCATGGTGCCGCGGCGGAACGGGGACGGCTTGACCCGCAGGTCCAGCGCCTCCAGGGCCTCGACGACCGAGTCCACCTTGTCGGCCTCGATGTCGAGGACGATCATCTTCTGCTCGGCGGTGGTGCGCAGACGGCCGGAGCCGTGCTGCTCGGCGATGTCCGCGATCTTGGTCAGGGTGGCGCCGTCGACGCGGCCGACGCGGGGCGCGAAGCCGACGTAGAACCTGCCGTCCTGCTGCTGGTGCACGCCGACGTGGTCGCGCCACTGGCCGCTGGGCTGCTCGGGCGCGGGGCCGTCGGTCAGCTTGCGCTTCAGGTACTCGTCCTCCAGGACCTGGCGGAACTTGGCCGGGCCCCAGTCGGCGACGAGGAACTTCAGGCGGGCGCGGGTGCGCAGCCGGCGGTAGCCGTAGTCGCGGAAGATCGAGATGACGCCCTCGTACACGTCCGGGACCTCGTCGAGCGAGACCCAGGTGCCGAGGCGCACGCCCAGCTTCGGGTTGGTGGAGAGACCGCCGCCGACCCAGACGTCGAAGCCGGGGCCGTGCTCGGGGTGGTTCACGCCCACGAACGCGATGTCGTTGATCTCGTGCGCCACGTCGAGCAGCGGCGAGCCCGAGACCGCGGACTTGAACTTGCGGGGCAGGTTCGAGAAGTCCTTGTTGCCGACGATGCGGCGGTAGATCTCGTCGATGGCGGGGGTGCCGTCGATGATCTCGTCCTGGGCGATGCCGGCCACGGGCGAACCGAGGATGACGCGGGGCGTGTCACCGCAGGCCTCGGTGGTGGACAGGCCGACGGCCTCGAGGCGGCGCCAGATCTCCGGGACGTCCTCGATCCGGATCCAGTGGTACTGCACGTTCTGGCGGTCGGTGAGGTCGGCGGTACCGCGCGCGAACTCCTCCGAGATCTCGCCGATGACGCGGAGCTGCTCGGTGGTCAGCCGGCCGCCGTCGATGCGGACGCGCAGCATGAAGTACTTGTCGTCCAGCTCCTCCGGCTCCAGGATCGCGGTCTTGCCGCCGTCGATCCCGGGCTTGCGCTGGGTGTAGAGGCCCCACCAGCGCATACGGCCGCGCAGGTCGTTGGGGTCGATCGAGTCGAAGCCCGCCTTGGAGTAGATGTTCTCGATGCGCGTCCGCACATTGAGACCGTCGTCGTCCTTCTTGAACTGCTCGTTGCCGTTGAGGGGGGTGTGGTGTCCGACAGCCCACTGGCCCTCGCCGCGGTGACGACCGGTCTTGCGGCGCGCGGCGGCTGCGGGAGCTGCGGCTGCAGGCGTTTCGGGGGTGGCGGCCATGGCGGTACGTCCTTCTTCGGCGGCTCAGGGCGGAGGGCAGTCAGAGCAGGGGGGAGTGGTTGTGGGCCCCCGGCACAAGCACTGACGACGCTGAGCGGGTGCGGCTGATCGCCGCGCCTTCGCCGGGGTTGCCGGTGGACAGGGCGGGGCGGTGTTCGGCCTTCAGGGGGCGGCGATGATCGACGCTTCCACGGCGGCGATGCCGGGATTGCGGCGATGTGCGGCGGTTGCTGGTTCCGTCAGCACGCCGGACAGATGGCGCTGGACATGCGGCCGAGGTCGACGTGCCGCCGACTCACCAAGGCAATTCCAGCTCCATTCATGACGGAAGCGTGTCATGTGCCTCTTGGAGGAGTCCACTACTGTCCACTATCCGGACCGAGTCGTCTCGGATTGCGGGACATCGTGACCGGGGTCACGTTTCCCGGGCACCGTTGCCCACGCCCCCCTGCGGCGCCGTTGCCCGGGGGCGCTGCCCCCGGACCCCGGTGCCTCAAACGCCGGCGAGGCTGTCGTTTCAGCCGCTCCGGCGTTCGAGGAGCGGGGTCAGGGGCGGAGCTCCGGGTCCCGGCGGAGCCGGGCTCGCGCAGCCGGCGTCGCGGAGCCGCCCCGGAGGGTCACGCTCCCGGCCACGGGCCCGGGGTCGGGGTCTCCTCCTTGGGCTCCGTCTCCGTCTTGAACACCTTGAAGCCGCGGCGCTCGTAGTTGGCCATCGCCGTCGGGCCGTCCTGGCTGCACGTGTGCACCCAGACCCGGCGGGTCGGGGTGCGCTCCGGCCAGCGGGACGCGAGGTCCCACGCCCGGGCGACGCCCAGCGACAGCAGGTGCCCGCCTATCCGGCGGCCCCGGAAGTCCGGGAGCAGCCCGAAGTACATGATCTCCACCACCCCGTCGTCCTGCGGGTCGAGCTCCACGTACCCCGCCGGCGTGCCGCGGTCGTACGCCACCCACGTCTCCACCCCCGGCCGCTCGAGCTGCTCCACCCACTGCGCGCGGGTCAGGCCGAGCCGGTCCGTCCAGTGGATGTCGCCGCCGACGGAGGCGTAGAGGAAGCGGCTGAACTCGGGGGAGGGGACCTCCGACCGTGAGACGGTGATCTCGGGACCCGGAACAGCCGCCGGAACCAGATCGTCCGGCGAGTTCATCTCGAGGGACCAGGTGGTGAGGGTGATGGTGCTCATGCACCTCAGGGAATCACATCCCCCAACGGCCGGCGGAGGGTCCTTCGGCCCCCTTCCGCCCCAGCCGCGCCCGGATCACCGACGGGGCCGTGGAGTGCGGGAGCAGCGCCGCCGGGTCCTGCGGACGGATCAGCTCCACCTCCACGTCCGGGGCGAACCGGTACGGCCGGTGGGCCAGCACGCCCGCGAGGTGGCGGCGTACGCGGGACAGCTCCGCCCGGACCGTCACCGTACGGGCCGGGTCCCCGAACAGCTCCTGCGCCAGCTCCGCCGCCGAGCGCCCGCGCGGGTTCTCCGCGAGCAGGAACAGCAGCTCGGCGTGGCGCGGGCTCAGCTCCTGCGCCCAGCTCCCGGCGGCCCCGTACACCGTCGCCGAGCACGCTCCCGCCCGGCTGAAGTCGAGGACGACCCGGGTCACGGCCGGGCCCGTACGGTCCTGCGCGATCCGCAGCAGCCAGCCGCCCGGCAGCGGCTCCACCGCGCACTCGCCGAGCTGCGGCACCCACGCCCGGCCCGGCCCGAAGCCCTTGGTCAGCGGGATCCGCTCCGGGGGCACCATGCCCGTGACGGCGGCCGTCCAGCCGTTCGGGTCCACGGCCAGCGCCCGCCCCGGCAGCCGGGCCAGCAGCGGGGCGGCCACCGCCCGCAGCTGCTCCAGCGACTCCAGGTGGCGCACCCGCAGCTCCCGCTCCGCGAGCCGGGCCACCGAGCTCACCCAGGCCAGGGTCGCCGGGTGCATGGTGGCCAGCGGCCCGCTGACGTCGACCACGCCCAGCAGGCGCCCGTCGCGCGGGTCCCGTACGGGCGCGCCCGCGCAGGTCCAGTCGTGGTGGCTGGAGACGAAGTGCTCCGCCGAGAAGACCTGGACGGGCCGCCGGGTCACGAGCGCCGTGCCCACCCCGTTGGTGCCGACCACGGCCTCGTCCCAGTCGGCCCCCACCGCGAAGCCGAGCCGGTCCGCCTTGCGCAGGATCGAGGAGTGGCCCTCCCGCCACAGCAGCCGCCCGTCCGCGTCGGCGACGACCATGATGTGCAGCACCTCGTCCAGGGCCGGCAGCAGCCCCTCCCGGAGCACCGGCAGGACCTCCCGCAGCGGCGAGACGTGCCGCCGCTCCTCGGTCTCCGCGGCCGTGAGCAACCGCGAGCGCGCGTCCCGGTCCGGGTGCACCCCGCCGGCCATCATCCGGCGCCAGGACTCCGCGATCTCCGGTCTCGGCGGGGCCGGCAGCCGGTCCCCGGCCAGCGCCGCCTCCCGTACCCCCTTGAGCAGCCGCGCGGCCTCCCGCGCATCCATGGCCGAGATGCGTGCCGCGTCGACCGCGCCGCCTGTGGTATTCACCACCGGAACCTCCCCGTCGAACAGGTCGTACCGAGCGAGCCGCCCGGCTGGTCCTCGGCCGCCGCTTCCCCCGGCACCCGAAAGGCGACTGTCGACTCAAAGGTTGCAACGGTATGCAACTCTCGCCAAGTCCCGGTCGGACGACCGAAACTGTCCGGACGCCGCCGAGCGGCGTGACAGCTCCTCCTCGGGGCTTTCCCGGGTCAGAGGTGGTGCCGAGTCGGCGCGGCGCCACCTCTGATCCCGGTCGACGGGCACGGATCCCGGCTCGGAACGGTTTGGGGACCGTACGCGGGAGCCCGGCGGCTCCCTCCTAGCCCGCGATCCGCGCCCGTTCCACGACCGCGCCGAGGTCGAGGCTGTGCGGCAGCGTGCCGAAGGCCGCGCCCCAGTCCCCGCCCAGCCGCGAGGCGCAGAACGCGTCGGCCACCGCGGGCGGAGCCCACCTCACCAGCAGCGAACCCTGGAGCACGAGCGCCATGCGCTCCACCACGCGCCGGGCCCGGGCCTCGATGCCCTCCAGGTCGGCGAGCTCGGTGAGGAGGTCCTTGACGGCCGAATCCAGCCGGTGGTCGGCGCCCCGGGCCAGGCCCACCTCCTGGAGGAAGGCGCCGAGGGCCTGAGGCTCGCGCTGGAGGGCGCGGAGCACGTCGAGGGCCTGCACGTTGCCCGACCCCTCCCAGACGGAGTTCAGCGGGGACTCGCGCAGCAGCCGCGGGAGCCCGGACTCCTCGACGTAGCCGTTGCCGCCCAGGCACTCCAGGGCCTCGGCGACCATCGGCGTACAGCGCTTGGTCACCCAGTACTTCGCGACGGGCACCGCGAGGCGCAGGAAGGCCTTCTCCTGCTCGGTCCCGGCGTCGTAGGCGGCCGCGAGGCGCAGGGTGAGGGTGGTGGCCGCCTCCGACTCCAGGGCCAGGTCCGCGAGCACGTTGCGCATCAGCGGCTGCTTGATGAGCGGCGCTCCGAAAGCAGAGCGGTGCTCCGCATGGTGAACGGCCTGCGTCAGCGCCTGCCGCATCAGCGAGGCCGAGCCGATCGCGCAGTCCAGCCGGGTCGCCGCGACCATCTCGATGATGGTCCGCACCCCCCGGCCCTCCTCGCCCACCCGCCGGGCCCAGGTCCCGTCGAACTCCACCTCGCTCGACGCGTTCGACTTGTTGCCCAGCTTGTCCTTCAGCCGCTGGATCGCGAACACGTTGCGCGTGCCGTCCGGCAGCACCCGCGGCACCAGGAAGCAGGTCAGCCCGCCCGGAGCCTGCGCCAGGACGAGGAACCCGTCGCTCATCGGAGCCGAGCAGAACCACTTGTGCCCGGTCAGCAGGTACTCGCCCGAGGCGTCCAGGGGCTTCGCCGCCGTCGTGTTCGCCCGTACGTCGCTGCCGCCCTGCTTCTCCGTCATGCCCATGCCGAAGAGCACCCCGCCCTTCCCGGCGGCCGGCCGCAGCCCCTCCTCGTACACGTGCGAGGTCAGCCGCGGCTCCCATTCGGCGGCGAGCTCCGGGTCGGTCCGCAGCGCCGGAACGGCGGCGTGCGTCATCGAGACCGGGCAGCCGTGCCCCGCCTCGGCCTGCGACCAGACGAAGAACCCGGCGGCGCGGCGCAGGTGCCCGGCCGGGCGCCCCCAGGCGTCGGTGAGCCCGGAGGTCACGGCGTGCCCGAGGAGCCGGTGCCAGGCCGGGTGGAACTCCACCTCGTCGATCCGGTTCCCGTACCGGTCGTGCGTGCGCAGCTTCGGCGGGTTCTCGTTCGCCTGCGCACCCCACTCCTGGGCCTGGGCCGAGCCGGCGGCCCGCCCGAGGGTGGTGAGCTCCTCCCGCACCTCGCCGAGGAGTTCGGGCTCCGCGGAGGCGAGGTGGCGCTCGACGCCCTCGGTGAGCGCCCGGTCGCCTCCGTAGACGTCGTGGCCCACGAGGGGCGGGGCCTGGTTGGTGACTGTGTGGGTGGTGGCTGCCATGCGGATACCGTAAGGACGTGCAGCCAGCAAAAGAAAGCTTCGAGCGGATCCCCGGACGCCCGGGACGGCTCCACCGGGCCCGCGCCCTCTACCGCAACGTGTCGAAGCGGAAGATGGGCTGGCTGCTGCTGAAGGACACCGTCAATTCGTGCATCGAGTACCGGATCCTCGGTCTCGCGGCGGAGGCGGCCTTCTTCACCCTCCTCTCGCTGCCCCCGCTCTTCCTCGGCCTGCTGGGCCTGCTCGGCTACGTGGACGGCTGGACGAACACCCAGTCGGTGCAGAGCATCGAGGAGAACATCCTGAACGCGGTCGGCACCGTCCTCTCCGACCGGGGCGTCAACGAGATTGCGAGACCGATGCTCGACGACGTCACCCGGAGCGGCCGCCCGGACCTGATCTCCCTCGGCTTCGCCATCGCCCTGTGGTCGGGCTCGCGCGCCGTGAACGTCTTCATCGACACCATCACCGTCATGTACGGCCTCGACGGGCAGCGCGGCATCGTCAAGACCCGGCTGCTGGCCTTCCTGCTGTACGTGATCGCGCTGCTGATCGGGGCCATCGTGCTGCCGCTGATGGTGGTCGGACCCGACGCCGTGGTGCGGCTGGTGCCCTGGGGCACGGACGTGATCGCGATCCTCTACTGGCCGACCGTCACCCTGCTCTCCATCGTCTTCCTGACGACCCTCTATCACGTGTCCGTGCCGGTGCGCTCGCCGTGGATCGAGGACGTGCCGGGCGCGCTGGTCGCCCTGGCGATGTGGGTGCTGGGCTCGTTCCTGCTGCGGATCTACCTCACGAACACGGTGGAGGGCCCGACGATCTACGGCTCCCTGGCCGCCCCCGTGGCGGTGCTGCTGTGGATCGGCATCTCGGCCTTCGCGGTGCTGGTGGGCGCCGCCGTGAACGCCGCCATCGACCGGGTCTGGCCGTCGGTGGCCACGGCCGCGGCGCGCGAGGCGAACGAGCGGGCCCGGGAAGCGGAAGCCGCCCAGCTGATCGCGCGGGCCGCCGCGTGGCGGGCCCTGGCCGAGGGCGAATCGGAGGACGACGAGGACGGCGGTGCCATGCCGTCGGAGTTCCCCGAGCGGTGGTCGAAGTTCCTGCCGCCGGAGGACTACTCCTCGCGCCTGCGCAAGCACTGAGCCCCGGCGCGGCGGCGCGGCCTCCGAGGCTGGGGCGCCGTTCGCGGGCACGGCACCGCTCGCGCCCCGGCTCAGCCCTTGGACCAGGTGATGAGCCGCCCGCCCGCGGCCGGGGCCTTCCCGGTCCCGATCTCCTCGACGACGGCCATGGCCACGGAGCCCTTGTCCGTCACGGAGCACAGGGCGGCGCCCAGTACCAGGCCCCGCTCCCCGGCCGTGGAGCGGCCCATCGGCACGACGCCGAACCCCGTGCCGGCGGCTGCCCGGCAGCTCTCGAAGGTCTGCGGCTGCCCCGCGCGCAGCACGCCCACCTGACGGCCGGTGACCGACCGCAGTTCCGTGGACGAGGGAGCGATGCCGGACAGGCCGCACCCCTGGCTGTCGGGCCGGTACTCCAGCTCCGCAGTGGCCGTCGCCCCGGGTGGCGCGCTCTCCCCGGCCGACTCCGGTTCGGCGGACGTGGACACCCCGGTGTCGAGGTCGACGAGCAGCGTCTGACCGCAGATCGGAGGCGCGATGCCCCACTTGCCCTGGTGGGGCTGGTAGCCGGCCGGAGCCGACAGGTCCGGGACGGTCGACGGAGTCGGGGACGCCGAGGACGGCCCCGGCAGCGGCGCGACCGAGGGCGCGGACGGCGTCGCGGAAACGGACGGCGTCGCGGATACGGACGGCGTCCCCACCGGCCGGGACGCCGAGGCGGACGGGACCGTCGATCCCCCGGCCGGCGGCGACGCCGAGCCGTTCTCCTTCGAGGACGCCGCGAACAACGTGGCGGCCGTCCCCAGCACGGGAACCACGATCCCGATCACCCACCAGGCCCAGCGCGGCGGGTGATCGGCCGGAGCGGCCGGGACGGAGACCGGTACGGGTCCCGGCTGCGGCGGCTCGGTGGGCCTGGGCGGGATCCGTCCCGGATCCGGTCGGCCGACTGCGTCGGTCACGTCTCAACTCCCCCTGATGTCAACGGATGTGGCGACCCTACCGGCGGCACACCGCGCGAATCCATCGAATGATCTTGGGGGAATGGGTGGGCGTAGCATGCCGGCATGTACGAGGAAGCGCCGTCGCGGGCCGTTCCCGGGGCCGTGCTGTGGCGGGCCTCGGGTGGCGGCGGGGCCGTGCTGCCCGACGGGTGCATGGACCTGCTCTGGGTGGACGGGCGGCTGCTGGTCGCCGGACCCGACACCGGGCCGCACCCCGCAGGGGAGGTGCCGGGGCGGGCCTTCGCCGGGATCCGGTTCGCGCCCGGCACCGCACCCGCGCTGCTCGGCGTACCGGCGCACGTGCTGCGGGACCGGCGGGTCGAGCTCACCGACCTGTGGCCGGGGCGGGAGGTGCGCCGCCTCACGGGGGCGGTCGCGGGGTACGGGGACCCGTGCGCGGGACTCGAAGCGCTGGCCGCCGGCCGCGCCGCCGGGGCAGGACCGCCCGACGGCTTCGCCGCCGAGGTGACCGCGCGGCTGCGCGCGGGGGAGACGGTGGCCGGGATCGCCGCCGCGCTCGGCACCGGGGAGCGGCGGCTGCACCGGCGCTCGCTCGACGCCTTCGGGTACGGGCCCCGCACGCTCGGCCGGATCCTGCGGCTGCGGCGCGCCCTGGCCCTGGCCCGCGCGGGGACTTCGTACGCCGAGGTCGCGTACACCGCCGGCTACGCCGACCAGGCGCACCTCGCCCGCGAGGTGCGCGCGCTGGCCGGGACGACGCTGAGCGCCTACGCGGGACCGGCCGGGGCGAAGAGGGAGACCCCGCAGCCGTCCGGGTCGAGGACCACGGCGTAGCGCTGGCCCCAGAAGGCGTCCCAGGGCTTCAGGTGCCCGGTGTACCCGGCGTCCGTCAACTCGGCGTACACCGCGTCCACCTCGGCGGGGGAGTCGCACAGGAATGCCAGTCCCACCCGGCCGTCGCCCTCCGGCCGGGTCCACGCCGGGTCGAAGGACCGCATGGTCGCCTCCGTGTCCCAGCCGATCCGCAGCCCGCCGGGCCCGGCCGCCTCGACGTGCGGCTGCCCGTCGGCGTCGGCGGGGATCTCCAGGCCGAGGCGGCGGTAGAAGGCGAGAGAGGCGGCCATGTCGGAGACGACGATGCCGATCATGTCGAGTCGAGGAGTCATGGGGCCAGGCTAGGCACGGCCCGGAGGCGGCGTCTTGAACGGATCGGACACCGCCGGACCGGCCCGTGCGGGCCGCCGCGGCAGGAACATCGGTCCTTCCCCTGCAAGGGGATTGACGGTCCGTCAGTTCGGTGCGCAACTTATATCGGGAAGCCGATATAAGTCCCGGGAGCCCCCGTGCCGCCACATCCGCCACAACCGCCACACCCCGGCCCCCCGCCGGAGCCGCCTCCCGCGCACCCGGCCCGCCCGCCGCGGGCGCCGGCGGATGCGGCCCCCGCGGCGGGACCTGCGGCCGGCCCCGAAGGGGGCCCCTCAAGCGGTTCCGCGGCCGTGGCGCGCGACCGTCCGCAGGAGACCCCGCCGGGCCCGCCGCAAAAGACCCCGCCGAGCCGCCCGCAGGACTCACCGCAGGGCGCGCAGGCGCGGCGGGGGCAGGCGCAGCGGAAGTCGCAGACCCGGGCGGGGCTCATCGACGCCGCCGCAGGGCTCTTCGCCCGCAAGGGGTTCCACGCCGTGTCGGCCGAGGCAGTCGCCGAGGCCGCCGGCCGGACCACGGGGGCGCTCTACAGCCACTTCGGCGGCAAGGAGGGCCTGCTGCTCGCCCTGCTCGAGGTCTGGAAGGAGCGCACCGCCGAGGAGCTCGCCGCCGAGATCGAGGGCAGCGCGGACCCGGGGGACCCGGCCACGCACTTCGCGGCCATGTGGGCCAGCCTCACCCGACCGCACCCCGACCGCGGGGACTCCTGGCTGCTCCTGGAGGCGGAGCTGTGGCTGCACGGTGCCCGCGGCCCGCTCATCGGCACCCGGCTCGCCCAGCGCTACGCCGAGATCCGCGCCCTGCTCGGCGAAGGCCTATCCGAACGGGCCGAAGCCACCGGCACGCCCCTGCCCCGCCCGCCGGAGGAGACCGGCGCCCTCGTCCTGGGCCTCCTCCTCGGCCTCGCGATGCAGCACCGCCTCGACCCCCACGGCATCCCCGACGAACTCGTCGTGGAGGCCCTCGGAGCCCTACTGAAGGGACGCACCGAATGATCCCCACCGGCGAAGTCGACCTGCTCGAGGACACCTGGTCCCGAGAGGTCCCGCACGAGCAGTTCACCCGGCTGCGCCGGGAGGACCCCGTGCACTGGCACGAGATCCCCGGCCCCCACGAGGGCTTCTACGCCGTCACCCGGCACGCCGACGTCAAGGCCGTCAGCCGCGACCCCGAGCTCTGGTCCACGGAACTCGGCTCCTTCATGGTCCGCGACCAGAGCCCCGAGTCCCTGGAGTCGCTGCGCCTGGTCCTCCTCGGCATGGACGCCCCGCGCCACTCCCGCTACCGCGCGCTGGTCAGCGCGGGCTTCACGCCCCGGGTCGTGCGCCGCCTCGCCGCCCGGATCGGCGAACGGGCGGCCGCGCTGGTGGAGACGGCCGTCGCCCCCGGGCGGGACATGGACTTCGTGGACGAGGTGGCCGCGTGGCTGCCGATCCAGACGATCTGCGAGATGGTCGGCATACCGCCCGGCGACGAACGCCTGATCTTCGACTGGAGCAACCGGATGGCCGGCGGCCAGGACCCGGAGCTCTCGGCGGGCAAGCACGACAGCGACCTCGCGGCCGCCGAGATCTACGCCTACTGCGACGCCCTGACCGCGCAGCGGCGGGCGCACCCGCGCGAGGACATCCTCTCGACCCTGGTCCACGCCGAGGTGGAGGGCGACCGCCTCACGCAGCACGAGATCAACATGTTCTTCGTACTGCTCTGCGTCGCGGGCAACGAGACCACGCGCAACCTGCTGTCCCACACCGTGCTGGCCCTCGCCCAGCACCCCGCGGCCCGGGCGGAGCTCGCCGCGTCCCCGCAGGACGAGGCGCTGTGGAACTCGGCCACGGAGGAGTTCCTCCGGTGGGGCGGATCGATCCACAACTTCCGGCGCACCGCCACCCGCGACACCGTCCTGCGCGGCCGCCCGATCGCCGCCGGCCAGAAGGTGGTCACGTACTACACCTCCGCCAACCGGGACGAGGACGTCTTCGAGGCCCCCTTCACCTTCGACATCCGCCGCACCCCCAACGACCACCTCGCCTTCGGCGGCGGCGGCCCCCACTTCTGCCTCGGCGCGGGCCTGGCCCGTACGCAGATCAAGGCCCTCGTCCGCGAACTGCTGATGCGCCACCCCGACTTCGGCCTGGCCGGCGAAGTGCGCCGACTGCGCTCGGACTTCATCAACGGCATCAAGCACCTCCCGGTGCGCTTCGGTTAGCCCGCCCGGCCGTGCGGCACCCGCCGTGCGGCCACCACGGCGCACGCCACCGCCAGCGGCAGCTCCGCACCCACCGCCAGCAGCAGCGCCATCCCCTGCTCGGCAGTCCCGGCCGAGGTCGTCACGTCGAACCAGGCGTCCATCAGCAGCAGCGCGGCCGTCGCGGCTGCCACCGGGGAGGCCCGCGGGTCCCGCCTGCGCAGCAGCGCCCCGGTGCCGGCCAGCCCGGCCGCCAGCATCAGGTCCAGGCCGATCCAGGCCGTGGACCAGTTGGAGACCTCGGTGGTCTGCGGCAGGGTCTTCGCCAGTACGAGCATCCACGGCACCAGCGCCACGCCGGCCCCCGTGAGCACCGTGGAGAGCCGGGGCGCGCGCCGGCGGCCCGGGAACGGGCGGGTGCCGAGCTGCCGGGGGCGGAACTGCGGAGCGACGAGCGTCATGGCCTTCGGGTCTCCTCACGGCGGCCCGCCGGTCCGTCCGCCGGGCATGCACCCAGCCTCGTCCGCCCGGCCGCCGGGATCAGTAGCCCCACCGTCCGAACCGGGGGTGGTGCCAGGTACACCCCCGCCCGGGCACCAGGGTGATCGCAGCCCTCCGACCAGTGCGATTACCGTACTCGGCATGGCACTTCGCGGCGCGCTGAGGCGTACGTACACCTGGACCACGGCGCACGCACCGTGGTCGGCGTGGTCCCGGCGCAACACCGCCTTCACCGCGGCCGCGATCCCGGTGGCGCTGCCCGCCCTCCTCGCCCTGGCGTACGCGGTCGTACCGCCCGGCCACAGCCCCGTCGCGGTGCTCCTCCTGTTCGTCCTCAGCCCCCTGCTCACCACCCTCCAGCGCAGCCGCTTCTGGACCCTGCTCGGCCTCGACGTGCCCGAGGTCGTGTGCAAGGAGCGCTGGTGGAGCCCGCGCGGGCTCCTCGAACGGGTGCGGTCCGAGGCGACCTGGCGCCAGTACGGCTACCACCTCGTCGTCAGCCCGCTCGTCGCCGCGGCCGGGGCACTGGTGGTGCTCGCGTGGGGCGCGGGCGCCGCGGGCACCACCGTGTACGCGTGGGACTGGGCCCTGCCGCACCCGGACCGGAGCCTCGACCCCGACCTGATCACCGTGGCCGGGGCCCTCCTCCTGCTCTGCGCACCCTGGCTGGCCGCGCTCACCACCCGCATCGACGCCTTCGCGGCGGCCGCCCTCCTCGGCCCGAACCGCTCCCGCGAGCTGGAGCGCCGCGTCGAGGACCTCGCCGAGAGCCGGGCGGGCGTCCTGGACGCGGCCGACCTCGAACGCCGCCGCATCGAACGGGACCTGCACGACGGCGCCCAGCAGCGCCTCGTCGCACTCGCCATGAACCTCGGCATAGCCCGCGCCACCCTGACCGACCTGCCGCCCGAGGCCAGGGCCGTCATCGACGAGGCCCACCGCGAGGCCAAGGAGGCCATCGAGGAGCTGAGCAATCTGGTACGGGGCCTGCACCCGGCCGTACTGGAGGACCGCGGGCTGGACGCGGCGCTCTCCGGGATCGCCGCCCGGGCCCCGTTCCCCGTCGAGCTGACGGTGGACATCGGCACCCGGCCGGGAGCCACCGTGGAGGCCGTCGCCTACTTCGTGGTGTCCGAGGCCCTCGCCAACGTCGCCAAACACGCCCGGGCCGGGCACTGTTCGGTACGGCTCGACCGCGTCCGGGACCGCACGGGCGAGCACCTGCGCATCACCGTCACCGACGACGGGGTCGGCGGAGCCGACCCGGCACGCGGCACAGGCCTGGTGGGCCTGCGCAAGCGCGTAGGGTCGGTCGACGGAACCATCAAGATCACCAGTCCCGCCGGGGGACCGACCGACATCACCGTGGAGCTGCCGTGCGTGCCGTGATCGCCGAGGACTCCGTCCTGCTGCGCGTGGGACTCGTCAAAGTCCTCGAGATGGCAGGGTTCGACGTGGCCGCCGAGACCGGCGACGCCGAGGCGCTGCTCGCCGCCGTCGAGGAACACCGCCCCCAACTCGCCTTGCTCGACGTACGGATGCCGCCCGGCTTCACCGACGAGGGCGTACGCGCGGCCCTGATGATCCGCCGTCAGTACCCCGACACGGCCGTGCTGCTGCTCTCCCAGTTCGTGGAGGAGCGCTACGCCGCCGACCTGCTGGCCACTCGCAGCGGCGCCGGCATCGGCTACCTGCTCAAGCAACGGGTCGCCGACGTCGAGGAGTTCGTGGACGCGCTGCGCCGCGTCGCCGCGGGCGGCACCGCGCTCGACCCCCAGGTCGTCGCCCAGCTCCTGCTGCGCCGCGGCGGCGGCCCGGACCCCCTGGAGCGGCTCACCCCGCGCGAGCGGGAGGTCCTCTCCCTGATGGCGGAGGGCCGCTCCAACGCGGGCATCGCCACCGAACTCGTCGTCAGTGAAAGCGCGGTGGCCAAACACATCAACAGCATCTTCACCAAGCTCGACCTGCCGCCGGCCGACGGAGACCACCGCCGGGTCCTCGCGGTCCTGCGCTTCCTGGACGGCACACCGTGACGGCCCCCGGCACCGGCGCACCGCCGGCCGGCACGAGCCCGGCCGGCAAGCCGCGGCGCAGGCACCGCCGGACCTGGACCGCCGTGGCGCTCCTCGGGGCGCTCCTGGTCCTGCTGCCGGCCGCCTGGCAGGCCTTCTCGCTCGGGGCCGTGCGCAGCGACGTCCTGCAGGGCGGCAGCGACGGCCGCCCCGTGGGCGCGCTGGAGATCGTGGGCGGCGACGCGGACATCACCGTCACCCCCCGCGGGGACCGGCAGGTCGGCTACCGGGCCGAGGTGAGCTGGTCGCTGACGCCACCCTCCGTCGACACCAGCCGGCTCGGCGACGCCCTGCGGCTGACCGCACGCTGCCCCGGGGCAGACTCCTGGCGGGTCGTCGCGGCCGGCTGCACGGTCAAGCTGGCGGTGACCGTGCCCGCCGGGATCCCGGTGAAGGTGACGGCCCGCTCCGGCCGGGTGTACCTGGCGGGCCTCGGCGGCACCGTGGACGCGGAGGTCGACGCCGGCCGGATCGAGATCAACGGCCTGCGCGGGGCCCTGCGTGCGAAGGTGGACTCCGGCCGCCTGCACGCCGCGGGCCTCACCTCCCCCCAGGCCGACGTCCGGGTCGGCTCCGGCAGCGCCGCGGTGACCTTCCTCGCCCCGCCGGACCAGGTCGTCGGGAAGGTCGGCTCCGGCCGCCTGGCCGTCATCGTGCCCGTCGCCACCGCCTTCCGCACCACCTGCGAGGCCGGCGTCGGCCGCTGCGAGGTCCCGGACGGCCTCCGCGACGACGCCGCACCCCGGACCCTGGACATGGAAGCGGGCTCGGGCCGCGCGCAGGCCCTGTACGGGCCCTGACCGCCTACGCCGGAGGCGGCGCGGCCGGCGGCAGGTGCCGGTACACCGTGGCGCGCGAGACGCCCAGGGCGGCGGCGATCTGCGGGGCGCTGCTCCCCGCGGCGTGCATGCGGCGGGCGGTTTCGACCATGGCCGTGCTCATGGTGGCGGGCCGTCCGCGACGGCTCCGGGCCGGCGGCGGGGGCCCGGCGGCCGGTTCCGCCGTACCGTCCAGCAGCCGGTGCACGCCGTCCAGCACGGCCGCGCGCAGGGCCCCGACCGGGGCGTCCGCGAACAGCACCACCGGGTCGGACAGCATCGCCACGGCCTGCGCGGCCCGTACCCGCTCCGCCAGATCCGGGTCGGCCCCGGCCACCAGGGCGTTGGCCCGCAGCATGGCGTCGCGGAAGCGGGCGAAGGCGGGCCCGGGAGTGGCCAGGGCCATGTCCTGGAGGTTCAGCCGGATCAGGTAGCGGTGCTCCAGCCAGACGTCGAGCATCCCCTCGACGGCCGCCCAGCGCGCCCGGCCGGGCCCGGCGGCCGCGGCGTTGGCCATCGCCGCCGCGAGGTCGACCAGCATCGGCTCCACGAGCGCGCCCAGGATGTCGGCCTTGCCGGGGAAGTGGTAGAGGACCGCGGCCTTGGTGACGCCGACCCGCTCCGCGATCTCCCGCAGCGAGGTCTCGTGGAAGCCGCGGACCCCGAACAGCTCCATGGAGGCCTCCAGGATCCGCTGCCGGGTCCGCCCCGCCTCATGCCCGGGCGTCCGGCAATCCGTCTCGCAAACAGTCTCGTAATCCGTCTCGTAATCCGTCTCGGAAGTCCCGCTCTCAGGCTCGGTCACGCGGAACACCCTATCTTCTTGCCTGACTTGCGGACAGGTGCCTACAGTCATCCCTGACCATCGGTAAGCAGGAGGGTGTCATGGCCGACAAGACCGTACTGATCTCCGGAGCCGGTGTCGCCGGCCCCGTGCTCGCCTACTCGCTGGCCCGGCACGGCTTCCGGCCGACCGTGGTGGAACTCGCGCCCGGCGTCCGCTCCAGCGGCAGCCCCGTGGACGTCCGGGGTCCGGCGCTGGAGGTCGCCGAGTGGATGGGCGTCGCGGAGCGCCTGCGCGAGGCGGGCACGGACGTCACGGACCTGTGGTTCGTCGACGCCCGGGGGCGGCGCACGGGCGGGCTCCCCCTGCGCGCGGTCCCCGGCGCGGGCCCGGGCGGCCGCGACATCGAGATCGGCAGGGGCGACCTCGCCGCAGTCCTCCACCAAGCGGCCGCGGACCACGCCGAGTTCCTCTTCGGTGACTCCATCGCCACCATCGGCCAGGACGAGCACGGAGTGGACGTCACCTTCCGCCACGCACCACCGCGCCGCTTCGGCCTCGTCATCGGGGCCGACGGCCAGCACTCCACCGTCCGCAGCCAGGTCTTCGGCCCCGAGAGCCGGTTCGTCACCCACGCCGGCCTCTACGTCGCCACCCTGCCCCTCGGCGTCCCCGCCCCCCAGCCCCATGCCGTCGTCGCCCACAACACCCCCGGCCGGATGGCCGCCGTACACCCCCGCCGCGGCGACTCCCTCGCGTTCTTCGCCTACCGGGCCACCGCCGTACCGGACTTCGACCACCGCGACGCCGACGCGCACAAGCGGCTGCTCCTGGACGCGTACGAGGGCGGCGGCTGGCGGATCCCCGAACTGCTGGACCGCGTACGGGCCACCGACGAGCTGTACTTCGACGCCGTCAGCAAGGTGCGCATGGACCGCTGGTCGCACGGCCGCACCGCACTGCTCGGGGACGCCGCGTCGTCGGTGTCCCTGTTCGGGGACGGCAGCACCCTGGCCATGGCGGGCGCGTACACCCTGGCCGCGGAACTGGCGGCGAGCCCCGGGGACCACGCGGCCGCCTTCCGGCGCTACGAGCAGCGCCACCGCACACGCGTGGAACCCAAGCAGCGGGGGGTGGAGCGGGCCGCGGCGATGCTGGTGCCGGCGACGCGCGCCGGGATCGCCGGGCGGGACCTGGCGAGCCGCGCGTGGTCGGCCGGAAAAAGAATTGGCGGCCGGGCGAAGGGGCTTGTTACGGTGGGGACGTTCCCGCCGAACGGTGGGGAACGGACCAGCACGTGATCGATCCGGAGGTGAGTTCATTGATGACTGTCGTCACGCAGGGCGCCGCCCGCACTCAGAAGGCCATCAATGTCACTTCCGTGGTCTCCGGCTGACCTCACACCTCTTCACGCACCGCCGCCGCTGAGCGGGCGCGTGCGCGCTGCCGGGGCCACCCTGTGAAGGGTTCCCCTTGTCTTTCTCTGCTTCCCTGCAGTCTTCTTCCTCTTCGTCCGCCTCGCACGCTCTCGCCCCCTTCGGCTGGGACGACGCCTGGGCGGCCGAATTCACCCCCTACGCCGAGCAGGGCCTCCTGCCCGGCCGGGTCGTACGGGTCGACCGCGGCCAGTGCGACGTCATGACCGCGGACGGCATCGTCCGCGCCGACACCGCCTTCGTCACCCCGCACGACCCGCTCCGGGTCATCTGCACCGGTGACTGGGCCGCCGTGGAGCCGGGCGGCAACCCGCGCTACGTGACGGCGTACCTGCCGCGCCGGACCGCGTTCGTACGGTCCACCTCCTCGAAGCGGTCCGAGGGGCAGATCCTCGCCGCCAACGTCGACCACGCGATCATCGCCGTATCGCTGGCCGTGGAACTCGACCTCGGGCGCATCGAGCGCTTCCTGGCGCTGGCCTGGGAGTCGGGGGCGCAGCCGCTGGTCGTCCTCACCAAGGCGGACCTGGTCCCCGATCCGGTGACCCTCGGACACCTGGTCCAGGACGTGGAATCCACCGCGCCCGGGGTGCAGGTGCTCACCGTCTCCTCCCTGACCGGGGAGGGCACGGACGTCCTGGCCGCGGTGGTCGGCAGCGGTACGAGCGTGCTCCTGGGCATCTCGGGCGCCGGGAAGTCCACGCTGGCCAACGCGCTGCTCGGCGAGGAGGTCATGGAGGTCCAGGCGGCCCGCGAGGTCGACGGCAAGGGCCGCCACACGACGACCACCCGCAACCTGCTCGCCCTGCCGGGCGGCGGCGTGCTGATCGACACCCCCGGACTGCGGGGCGTCGGCCTGTGGGACGCCGAGGCCGGGGTCGGCCAGGTCTTCTCGGAGATCGAGGAGTACGCGGAACGCTGCCGCTTCCAGGACTGCGCGCACGAGGCGGAGCCGGGGTGCGAGGTGCTGGCCGCGGTGGACGCGGGCGCGCTGTCGGAACGCCGGCTGGAGAGCTACCGCAAGCTGCTGCGGGAGAACCAGCGGATCGTGGCCAAGACGGACGCCCGCATGCGGGCGGAGCTGCGGCGCGACTGGCGCCTCAAGTCGGCGGAGGGCCGCCTGAACTACGCGGCGAAGCGGGGCGGCCGGGCCTGAGGCTGCCGGTTGGGGGCGTGGCCCTTTGCCGTGCGGCGCTCCGCTGCCGTGCGGCCGGGGGCCGTGCGCCGCGGGCCCTCTGGCGTGGGGCGTCGTTGCCGTGTGTGGCGGGGTGCCCCAGTTCTTCGAGCCTCGCCGGCGCGGGTCCGGGCGGAGCCCGGGGAACGGTGGAAGGGCGGGTAGGGGACGGCTCTGCGCAGCGGCCCACGCCCGGCTACCGCCCGCGCCGCACGGCAACCGGCCCGCGGCCAGGCCAGGGTCACAGACCCCACGTGTGGACCCGGTCCGGATGGATCCGGATGACTTCCGGGCTGAAGTGGGGCCCAAGCGCGTGCGGCCCCACTTCGAGCCCCGCCCGCCCCCGGATCTCGATGCCCCGCACCCGCCACGGACGGGTGCTCACCAGGTCGTCGACCACCAGCGCCAACCGCGGATTGCCCTGCAGGTTGCGCCACTTCTTCGACGCCCCCATCGCCATTCCGCCGACCAGGATCGTCCCGTCCTCCTGCGGGAAGAACCCCACCGGGTTCACCTGCGGCTGACCCGCCGCGTCCACCGTGGCCAGCCGGCCCAGGTGCTGGGAGCGGAGGTATGCCTGCTCCGCCTCGCTGAAACCGTCGAAGTCCCTCATGCCGAAAGCCTCGCAGGTGCCACGGCCCACCGCATCGGGCTGCGGCCCTAGGTCCGGGGGTCCGGTCCGGTCCGGTCCGGGGGTCCGGTCCGGTCCGGTCCGGGGTCCGGGGTCCGGTCCGGTCCGGTCCGGCTCAGGCCGGGATCCGGGCCGCCTTCTCGTCCGCGTCCGCCAGCCAGAAGTACACCGGCGGCAGCACCAGCTCGATGACCGTCAGCACCACCTGGAAGCCCTGCGGCCACCCGTGGACGGCGAGGGACATCAGCCGCCCCGCCGCGCCCAGCAGGAACACCCCGGCCAGCCAGCGGACCGCGTTCGCCGGGATGGGTGACTGGCGGCCCGCCCAGAGCCAGGCCAGGCCGTAGCCCGCGAAGGTCGCGCCCAGGAACCGGCCGAGGCTGTCGACCGTCGCGCCGGCCGAGGCCGCGCCCGGCACCGCCGCGTTCCCGAGGAACACGTGTCCGAGCCCGATCGCCACGCACGCGGCGCCCATCGTCAGCACGAGCCACTTGAGGGCCCTCGCCTTCGAACGTGCTGTTTCTGTCCTCGTCCTGGCCATGGTCCGACCGCCTCCCGCCCCAGACAAGTAGACCCATGTCTACTAGTACAGGACCAGTACGCGCCACTAGTAGACGCGTGTCAAGTAGGATCGGGCCCGTGCCTCCCCGCCAGCGCCTCAGTCCCGCCGAGCGCCGCGCCCGGCTCCTCGCCGTCGGCGCACAGCTCTTCGCCCAGCACCCCTACGAAGACGTGCTGATGGAGGACGTCGCCGAGCACGCCGGCGTCTCCCGGGCGCTGCTCTACCGTCACTTCGCCGGCAAGCAGGACCTCTTCGCCGCCGTCTTCCGGCAGGCGTCCGACCGGCTGCTGGAACAGGTCCCGCTCGACCGGCCCGGGGACCTGCTGGGCCAGCTCACCGAAGGGCTCGACGTCCACCTCGACTACTTCGTCGCCCACCGCAACACCGTCCTGGCCGCGAACCGCGTGCTCGCGGGCGACCCCGTGGTCCAGACGATCATCGACGGCGAGCTGGACGTCCTGCGGACCCGGCTCCTCGGCGTGCTCCCGCTCGCGGACGACTCCGTACGGGAGGCCGTGGCCGCGGTGCTGAAGAGCTGGCTGGTGTTCGTCCGGGTGCTCTGCCTCGACTGGCTGACCACCGAGACCTGTACGCGCACGGAACTGCGCGACACCTGCATCGGAGCCCTGCTCGGCGCCCTGCGCCCGTTCCTCGGAGAGGACCTCGCACACCGGCTGCCCTGAGCGCGCCGCCCTGCACGCGCCGCCCTGCACGCGCCGCCCTGCCCGCGCCCGCCCCGAGCGCGCCGCCTACTCCGCCAGTACCGCCCCCACCCACGCCCCCACCACCAGCAGGCACGCGAAGAGCTCGACCAGCACGCTCGTCCCCACCGCCCGCATCACCGCCCGCACCGAGGCCCACGCCTCGCCGTGCGTGCCGAGGCGGAGCCGTTCGCAGAGGTAGACGCCGCCCACGAAGCCCGGGACCGACCCGATCACGGGAACCAGTACGAAGCCCAGCAGCGCGCCCGCGCCCGCGAACACCGCCATCCGCCGGGTGACCCCCACCCCCCGGAGCCTGCGCGGCGGGAGCTGCCACTTCACCACCTGGACCACCAGCAGCAGGGCCGTCGCCGCGACCAGCAGGGCCCACGCCAGTGCCGAGCGCTCGTGCAGCGCCCACCACATCACCCCCGCCCACACGAGCAGGGTCCCGGGAACGCCGGGCACCATCACCCCGACCACCCCGAGCAGCAGCACCAGCCCCACCAGGAGCAGCTGAGGCAGATCCATGCTGCTCAGCCTGACCGACCAGGGGCTATCGGGCCACCCAGCCCCGCTCGTAGGCGTGCCAGCCGAGCTGCATCCGCGTCGTGACCCCCGCCAGTTCCATGAGGCCCTTCACCCGGCGCTGCACCGTCCGCAGGCCCAGCTCGAGGTGTTTCGCCACGCTCGCGTCCGTCAGGCCCGCCAGCAGCAGGGAGAGGATCTCCAGGTCCGTGGCGTCGGGGGAGCCGCCGCCCTCCTCGGCCGTGCCCGACGTGCCCAGCCGCAGCGGCAGGGACTCCCGCCAGACCGCCTCGAACAGGCCCATCAGGGATTCCAGCAGCCCCGACGCGTGGACGACGAGGGCCGCGGGCTCCGAACCGCGCGAGGTCAGCGGGACCATCGCCAGGGTCCGGTCCGCGATCACCAGCTTCGTCGGGACCTGCCCCGTCACCCGGACCCGCTCGCCCCGCGCCAGGGCCGTCGTCGCCTCCCGGATGCCCCTGGGCAGGGTCAGCACCTCCCGTTCGATGACCACCCGGTAGTCGACCCCGCGTACGGAGGCCCGTTCCTCGGCCTCGTTGTCGGTGCCCGTCACCACCTGGGGCCGCCCGCTGACCAGCGCGCACACCTCCTCGACCGCGCCCAGCTGGAGCTGGTGGAAGCGGTGCGCCACCGCGCTCGCGCCCTGCACCACCTCCACGAGGTCGTGCACGGCGGGCTCGGCCGCCTCCGCCCGGTACTCCTCCGCCAGCAGCGCCGCGGCCAGCTCCGCCTGCTCCAGCTCGTGCCGCTGCTGGGTGAGCAGCGCCCCGAGGGCGACCCCGGGCGGGGCGGCGACCCAGCGGCCCGGGCGGGCCGAGGACTGCGCGGCCAGGCCGTGGCGCTCCAGATGGCGCAGCGTCCGCTCCGTCTGGAGCACCGGCAGGGTCAGCCGGTGGGCGAGATCGGGGGCCTCGGCCGCGCCCATCGCCACCAGGGCGCGGTACGCCGACTCCTGGCCCTCGTCCAGGCCTATGGCACCCAGCAACCCGCCCACCCACCTCTCGAAACAGCGCCTGGCGGGAAGCGGCCACGGCGCAAACCCGCCGCGGACATCATCGCCGTACCCCCCGCCCCTCTGTAAAGGTCATGCCACCGCAGCACCAACATCCGCCGGGCCGAAGCCACTTGTGCGGCAGCTTTGCCGTGCAATGCAGCAGTTGGCCGGAATTCACCTGGGGAGAGCGATGCGCCCGATATCGCGTACGGCACTGGGAGCGGCCACCGCTGCCGTCCTGGCCGTCACCGCAGTCGGCCCGTCCACGGCTCAGCCGATGGACGGGGCGCCTGGAGCGGGGAAGAGACCGATCGTCGGCAGCGAGGCGGCCGGAAAGCAGCCCACGGCCCCCGTCGCCATCACCCTCGTCACGGGTGACCGGATCATGGTCTCCACCGACGCGGCGGGCCGCACCGCCGCCACCGCCATGCCGCGCGAGGACGGCTCGCAGCCGCTCGTGCAGACCCGGCAGTCGGGCAAGGACCTCTACGTCTACCCCGAGGGCGCGGTCGAGGCGCTCGCCGCGGGCAAGGTCGACCACGAGCTCTTCAACGTCACCGGCCTCGTCCGGCAGGGCTACGACGACGCGCACGCCAAGAAGCTCCCGCTCATCGCGGTCTACGACGGCTCCGTGAACGTGGCGCGCAGCGCCCCGCCGGCCCCGCGCGGCGCCGACCGGTCCCTCGTCCTCGGCTCCATCGGCGCCGTCGCGCTCGCCGCCGACAAGGGACAGGCCGCCGCCTTCTGGTCCGACGTCACGGCCGGCGCCACCGGGGACGGCCGTTCCCGCGCCGCGGCCGGCGGGCTGAAGAAGCTGTGGCTGGACGGCAAGGTCCAGGCGAACCTGGAGCGGTCGACGAAGCAGGTGAACGCCACGGCCGCCTGGGCCGCCGGACTCGACGGCAAGGGCACCAAGGTCGCCGTCCTCGACACCGGCACCGACCTGGAACACCCCGACCTGGCGGGCCGCGTCGCCGCCTCGAAGAACTTCACCGACTCCGACACCGACGCCGACCGGCAGGGCCACGGCACCCACACCATCTCCACCGTCGGCGGGTCCGGAGCCGCCAGCGGTGGCGCCAAGAAGGGGGTCGCCCCCGGTGCCGAACTGCTCAGCGGAAAGGTCCTCAACGACGCGGGCTACGGCCTCGACTCGTGGATCATCGCGGGCATGGAGTGGGCCGTCGAGTCCAAGGCGGACGTGGTCTCCATGAGCCTGGGCGACCCCTCCCAGACCGCCTGCGACGACCCGCTCGCGGCCGCCGCGGAGAAACTCTCCCAGCAGGGCCCGCTGTTCGTGATCGCCGCCGGCAACTCCGGACCCGGCAACAACACGGTCTCCTCGCCGGGTTGCGCCGCCGGTGTGCTGACCGTCGGCGCCGTCGACCGCGACGACACCACCGCCCCCTTCTCCAGCCGGGGCCCGGCCGGACTCCAGCACACCCTCAAGCCCGAGATCGCCGCCCCCGGCGTGGGGATCTCCGCCGCCAACATGGGCGGCCGGGGCGTGTACGCGTACCAGTCGATGTCCGGCACCTCGATGGCCACCCCGCACGTCGCGGGCGCCGCCGCCATCGTCAAGCAGCGCCACCCCGACTGGACCGGGCAGCAGATCAAGGCCGCCCTCGTCGGCTCGGCCGCCACGGGCGTCCCCGGCGACGTACGGGAGACCGGAGGCGGCCGCCTCGACGTCAAGGCCGCCGTCGACACCACCGTCACGAGCGCCCCCGCCGTCCAGGGCGGCTCCTACGACTGGCCGCAGGACCGCAGCGACCGCCGGACCGTCGAGGTCCCGTACACCAACCTCGGCAAGAGCCCCATCACGCTGGACCTCGCCGTCGAGAAGGTCACCGGCAACGACGGCTCCAGGGTCCGCAGCCAGATCGCCCGGCTCGGACAGCGCACCGTGACCGTCCCCGCCGGCGCCACCGTCAAGGTGCCCCTCGCGCTCGACCCGGCCGCGAAGCTGGAACGCTCCCAGTACGGGGACGTCACCGGCCGCGTCGTCGCCACGGCGAACGGCGTGCACGTCTCCACCCCCTTCTCCCTGTACGTGGAGCCCCAGACGGTGACCCTGCGGGTCAAGCTCGTCGACCGCTCCGGCAACCCGGCCGCCGGACCGTCCTCCCTGGACGTGATCGGCACCGACGACGCCACCGGTGAGCGCCGCTTCAACGACGGCTCCGCCGACCAGGTCTACCGGGTCCGCCCGGGCGCGTACTTCCTCTCCGCCTTCGTCGCCACCCCCGACGCGGGCGAGGGCGCCACGCTGGTCGACTCCCTCACCTACCTCGGCCGCCCCCAGGTCGAGGTGAAGAAGGACACGACCGTCGTGCTCGACGCCCGCAGGGCCGGCCGCCTGGACATCGAGGCCGACAAGCCGGTCGAGAGCCGGAACACCACGCTCGCCTTCGCCCGCAGCTGGGACGACGCCTGGCTGCACGCGG
Organism: Streptomyces sp. NPDC085524; assembly: GCF_044541755.1. Classification (NCBI taxonomy): domain Bacteria; kingdom Bacillati; phylum Actinomycetota; class Actinomycetes; order Kitasatosporales; family Streptomycetaceae; genus Streptomyces; species Streptomyces sp. NPDC085524. The sequence continues at coordinate 103,750 of NZ_JBITTH010000028.1, read as the reverse complement.
GCACGGCGGCCGGCGGCCGCACCATCCGCGGCTTCTACGCCTCGGTCGAAGGCCGCGCCACGGACGGCGACTTCGAGTTCGGCAGCTACTGGCGGGCGGCCGCGCCGCTGCTCACCGAGCTGAAGGCCGTCGGCGGTCCGGTGCTGCACCCGATCACCGCGACCACGGGCAGCGACAACCTCGACGGAACCGGCAGCGCACCGCTCGTCGACGCGGGCACCGGCACCCCCGAGGAACTCGCCGCGGCGGGCGCCAAGGACGCCGTCGTCCTGGTGAAGACCGTGGACGGGGCGCTGTACGGGGTGGCCCGGGACGCGAAGGCGGCCGGCGCCAAGGCCGTGCTCGCCTACCGCGAGGCGGCGGGCCGTTGGGTCGGCTCCACCGGCTTCACCGGTGTGCTGCCCACCCTGTCGATCGAGGCGGCCGAGGGCCGGGCGCTGCTCGCGCGGCTGAAGGCGGGCGCGGTCACGCTGGCCTGGAAGGGCACGGCCAGGAGCCCGTACGCCTACTCCCTCGCCTTCCCGGAGAAGGGGCAGGTCCAGGGCGGCCACACCTACCGGGTGCGCGACCGCGACCTCGGCCGGGTCGAGTCCTCCTACAACTCCATGGGCGTGGCGGGCGACTTCATCGACCTGTCGGGCGCGTACCGGCCGATCGGCACGGCGGTGTACTTCGGCTCGATCGAGACCGTGGCGACGCCGGGTACGCGGAGCGAGTACTACTCGGCCGGCGACACCGCCTGGGACCAGACGCTCTCCAGCAGCTTCCCGTGGGGCGAGTTCATGGTCGGCGAGCAGCGCACCTACAGCAAGGGCCAGCAGGTCAGGGCCAGTTGGTACGACGGGATCACCGGCCCGGTCGCCCCGCGCGACCGCTCGGGCAAGGAGGCCCTGGCCGCCGAGCGGCAGGGCAACCTGATCGGCTTCGCCCCCGCCATGTGGGGCGACAGCGGCCACGCCGCGCAGCCGGGCTCCTTCGGCGACATCGGCGGGCTCCAGCTCAAGCGGAACGGCGAGGTCATCGGGGACAGCTGGTACCCGTTCGGGGTGTTCGAGGTCCCTGCCGACGAGGGCCGCTACGAACTGACCCAGGCCATCGAGAAGATCGGCCCGCCGGCCCGGGTCTGGCAGCGGTCCACCGCGGTGACGACCACCTGGGCCTTCACCTCGAAGCCCGACCCCGCCGCCTACTCGCAGGGCCTGCCGATCCTCTTCCCGAGGTACGCGGCCCCGCTGGACGGGCTGAAGACGGTCCCGGCGGCGAACGGCCAGAGCATCGTGCTGAGCGCCACCGGACACGCGGGCTACGCGCCGGGTGCGCTGAAGGCGGCGAAGCTGTCGTACTCGTACGACGGTGAGAACTGGACGGAGGCGAAGGTGAGCGAGCGCGGCGGTGTGTGGACCGCGGTCGTGGACCACGCCGGGGCCTCCGGCAAGCAGGTTTCGCTGAAGGTCGAACTGTCCGACGCGAAGGGTGCCTCCGTGGCCCAGACGGTCGGACGGGCCTACGACGTCCGCTAGTTCGTACGGGTGAGGGGGGAGGGGTCCACCGGGCGGCGGGCCGGTGGACCCTTTTCGCGCATTCGGTGTTTTCCGCTCGCGCGGTAGGCCGAGAATGAGGGCATGAGTCAGCAGGGCGCGGGCGCGGACGACTGGTGGCAGAAGCTGTACGAGGACCCGGACGCGGTCCCGGACCCCGACCCCGGAGACACCCTGGACAACCGCTTCCACACGGCCTCCTCCCTCACCACACCCCCTACGTCCCCACCCCCTCCACCACCCCCGAGCCCCACCCCACCACCGCCCGCCGCGCCCCCCGGGGCCCCTGCGGCCGCGCCGACCCCTGCGGCCCCGCCGGCCGGTCCGGGTCTGCCGCCTGCTGCGAGCAGCCCGGCCCCGCCGCACCCCTCGGCAGCGCCGGTTCCCGGGCCCACCCCGGCCACGCCGAATGCCTGGGCCGGGCCGTCCGCTGTGGCCGGCTCCGCCTCTCCGGCTCCGCAGGCCCCGGCGGGTCCGCCTGCCCCGGGGACCTCGGGAGGCGCTTCCGCCCCGCCGCCCCGCGCGGAAAGCCCCGCCCCGCCGGGCCCCGGTCTGCCGGCCTACCCGTCCGCTCATGCCCCGGTCGCGCCGCAGCCGGCCCCGCCGTGGGGGGCCGCGCCCGCGCAGGCACCCCGCCCGGCCCCGGCGGAGCCGCAGGCCCTGCCGTGGGAAGCGGCCACGCCCGCCGCGGCGCGGCCCGAGCCCGAGCCCCGGCCGCTGCCGTGGGAGGCGGCGACGGCCTGGCCCCGGCCCGCGCCCCCGGCTCCGCCGGCGGAGGCCCCGGGCACGGGGCTGCCCGTTAGGCCCGTCGTGCCCGGGCCGCGCCCGGACCCCGAGCCGCTGGACGGGGCGGCCGGTCCCGCCCCGGTGCCACCCGTACAGCCGCCACCGCCACCACCGGCGCCCCCGCAGGATCCGCGGGCCGCCAGCGCCACCGGGTACGCGCTCGGGAACGTGGACGTGCCCGCCTGGACGGCGGAGGAGGACCGGACCGTGCAAGTGACGGTGGAGCCGGGGCACGACGAGCGGCCCGAGGTGCAGCACCTCGGGGACCGGGCGCCCACCTACGCCGCGGAGCCCGGCGCGCTGCCCGCCGCCGATCCGGCCGCGCTCGACGACCTGACCCCCGACACCGTCCTGGAGGGCGCCCGCTACGGCACGTACACCCTGCGCGCCGTCTCCCTGCGCGGGGACTCCGCCCGCTTCCGGGGCGAGGCCCGCCGGGACCACCTGCTCACCGCCCGCTTCGGCACCGGCGACGACGCCCTGGTCATGGTGGTCCTCGCCGGAGGCGACCGCGCCGTCCCCGGGGCCCCCGCAGCTGCCGCGGAGCTCTGCCGCACCGTCGCGGCCGCCGTCGGGCGGAGCCAGGAGCGGCTCGCCGAGGACATCCGGGCCGGCCGCCGCGACGCGCTCCGCTCCGGCCTCCAACGGCTCACCGACCGGGGCTACGGCCGCCTCCGCGTCCGCGCCGCCGAGCTCGGCCTCGCCGAGGAGGCGTACACCGCCGGGCTGCGCGCGCTGCTGCTCCCCGTGGACCCGCAGTGCCGGACCCGGGTGTGCTTCGGCTCCGGCGCGGGCGGGCTGTTCCGGCTCCGGTCGGGGGAGTGGCAGGACCTGGAGCCCGACGAGGGCGCGTGGGAGGGGGAGTTCCGGTTCCGGGCCTCGGTGGCCCGGCCGGGAGACACCCTGCTCGTCTGCTCCGGCGGCCTGGCCGCCCCCATGCGGGAGGAGGCCCTGCTCCCGGCCGAGCTGGCCACCCGCTGGACCGAGCCGGAACCCCCCGGCCTGGCGGCCTTCCTCGCGGACACCCAGCTCCGCCTCAAGGGCTACGCCGACGACCGGACGGCCGCCGCGATCTGGGAGGCGTAACAGGCGCGATCCCGCGGAACGTGCATGGACGGAAGGCGCACCCGGCAGAGGGCCCAACCGGAGAGGGGCGCCCCGGCGGCCTTCGCCGCGGGCGCCGAGGCCCGGATCACCGGCCGCCTCACCGCCTGCGCGGGCTCCTGCGGCCCGGGCAACCCGCACCTGATCAACGGGCTGCACGACGCGCACCGCTCGATGGCCCGCGCGGAAGCGCCCCGCGGCGCGTGGCCGCGGGGCGTCCGATGGTGTCAGTCGACCATCTTCCCGTCGCCCGTGCCGCCCTTGCAGGTGTTGGTGGACCAGTCGACCGTCCCGCCGCCCTGCTCGCACTCACCCGGGGTGAGGCTTTCGGCGACGGTGGCGGACGGGGTGGCTGCGGTCGCGGTGGCGGCACCTGTGAGGCCGAGTCCGGCGAAGGCTGCCGTGGCGATGACGGCGGCGAGAATTCGTCGAATACGCATGTGGTTTCCCTTCACGGATTGCCTCGGATGGGGCACTACTCAGCTTGATCTTCACCCATGTGGGTGGCGCGTTCGATTACTCCATTCGGGTGAGGCCCGTCGAGAGCGGGCCACCGGCGACGCAGGGAGGGGCACCGGCGGCGCAACCCCGCCGGAGAGGCCCTGAGGGGCGTGCCCGTATTCACCTGCGCAGGCATCGCCGGTACGACAATCCGTACGACGTCGGCATGAGCGGGCTGCTCGGCTACGGCGCGGCCTACGAGGCCACCCACGCGTGCGACCGGCTGATCCCGCCCGGCACGGACCTCCCGTGCAACGAATTCCTCCCCGGCGAAGTGGAGACCGTCCAGGAGGGCGTGGCCGAGGCCCCTGCGCGCACGGGGTGAAACGCATGCCGAACGTGGCCTCCGTCCTGGCCGAACCGGCCGACGAGGAAGCCGTGTCGGCCGTCGACACCGGCATGGGCAACGTGTGGGCGGCGCGCTATCTTTCCCCGGACGGAAGGCGCCGCATCATCGGCTCCTTCGGCCACGGCTCCATGGTGAACGCGCTGCCGCAGGCCGTCGGGGCACAGTTCACGACCGCTCCCGTCAAGTGGTGTCGATGTCGGGTGACGGTGGATTCTCCATGCTGATGGGAGATTTCCTCACCCTCGTGCAGTACGACCTGCCCGTCAAAGTGGTCCCCTTCAACAATCCGTCGCTCGGAATGGTCGAGTTGGAGGTGCTTGTTTCCGGCCGCCCCTCGTACGGAACTACGAACAGAAATCCCGACTTCGCGGCCATCGCCCGCGCGGCGGGGGGCGTACGGGGTCCGCGTGGAGAAGCCCAAGCAGCTCACAGGGGCTTTGAGGGATGCATTCCGGCACCCGGGACCGGCCCTGGCGGACGTGGTCACCGACCCCGACGCGCCGTCCGTTCCGCCCAGGATCAGCGCCGAGACGGTGACCGGATTTGCACTTTCCGCCAGCAAGATCGTGCTCGACGGAGGGGTCGGCAGGTGATCCGGATGGCTCGATCCCACCTCCGCAACGCGCCCTGCCCGTAAGCCCGCAGGAGTGCGGATCGGCCCGGGGGGCATGCATCCCGTAGACCTGTTCGACAAGCTGCTCTGTTTGCAACACACGACGAGGGAGGGACATCGCCGTGCGGGTGGGGGCGAAGACCGGGAAGCAGTGGCGCAGAGGCAGGCCGGTGCCGCGCGAGCCGTCCGGTCCGGACGGGGCGGGCGCGGTGGACGTGCAGGGGATCAGCCGGAGCGTGCGCCGGGCCGATCTGAAGGCGGTGGGCGAGATCCGGCGGGCGCTGCGGGAGCTGATGCGCCACCGGTGCGCGGCCGATGCCACCGAAGTGGCCGAGCTGCTCATCACCGAGCTCGTCACCAATGCCCTCGTCCACACCGACCAGGGGGCCGAGGTGTCCGCGAGCCTCGCCGCCGGCCGGTTACGGGTGGAGGTCCGGGATTACGCCGGCCGCCGGCCCCGGCCGTACGTACCGACCGCCGACGACGGTACGCACGGCCGGGGACTGGTCCTGGTGCAGTCGCTCGCCGACGACTGGGGCGTGGACGCCGCGGAGCTCGGAGGCGGCAAGGTGGTGTGGTTCGAGCTGGAGCGGGGGTACGACTCGGGGCCCGCCTGAACGGCGGGCCCCACGGGACCGGAACGACTGCACGAGAAGGCGGGCCGGTCAGCCGAACTGCTGCTCCAGATCCTTCAGTTTGCGCTCCAGGGAGTCGAGCCGGGGGATGGTCTGGGTGTCGTCCTCGGCGGTGAGATCCACCGTCCGGGGGCCGGTCACCTCAGCGGACCCGGTCCGGTTGACGGCCTGCAGGGAGGGCCGGCGTCGCAGTGGCAGCTGTCCTGGTTCCGATATGGCCGGCTCCGCGCCGACCGGCGCGGAGCCAGCTCCCTGCGTGAGCTCCGGGAGCTCGACCTGGCGGCCGCGAGACCGCCCGAACGCCCGGTTCTGCCGGCCCAGCGCCTTGATGCGCGCCCGGTCCAGCCGGTTCTGATCGCGCCTGCGGTGGCGGTCCTGCTCCCGCTCGCGCTTGTCCTCGCGCACCTCGTCCACGGCCTCGTCGAGGGTCCGCACCCCCTCCAGCAGCATGAGCGACCAGGCGCCGAAGGTCTCGCGGGGCGCCCGCAGCCAGCGGACCATCCGGATCTGCGGCAACGGACGCGGGATCAGGCCCTGTTCGCGCAGCGCCGCACGGCGGGTCTGCTTGAGGGCCCGGTCGAAGAGCACGGCCGCCGAGAGGGACATTCCGGCGAAGAACTGCGGAGCCCCGTCGTGGCCCATGCCGCGCGGGGCGTGCACCCAGTTGAACCAGGCGGCCGCGCCGGCGAACAGCCAGACCAGCATGCGCGAGCCGAGGGCCGCGTCACCGTGGCTGGCTTCGCGGACGGCGAGCACCGAGCAGAACATGGCGGCGCCGTCGAGGCCGAAGGGGACCAGGTACTCCCAGCCGCCGGAGAGGTTGAGGTTCTGGCGGCCGAAGCCGACCAGCCCGTGGAAGGACAGTGCGGCGGCGACCGCCGCGCAGCAGAAGAGCAGGACGTAGGAGGCGGTCCCGTAGACGGCCTCCTTGCGGCGCCGCCGTTCCTCGCTGCGCTCCCAGCTGTCGTCGGCCGCGGCCTTCTCGCTTTCCCGCCTGCCCCGGGCCAGTACCGCAACTGCCGCAAGTACGCCCAGGATCAACAGGCTGCCGGGCAGCAGCCAGTCCAGCGATATGTCGGTCAGTCTCATGCGGATGTCCTTGCCTCGCGTCTGCGGCCGTGCGGCTTTCCGGGCGCCATAGTGGCGCAGCCGGTCCGTGGTGCACGCGGGTTTCGGGGCAAGTGGACGCCATCGGGGGGCGGGGCCCGCCGGATAGGGTGTTGTGGCTCGAACTGGCGCTCGTATGAACTGAGTTGAGTTCGATTACGGTCAGTCCTGAGGGTGGGTTCAGGCGGCGGTCGCGGTGAGCCGGGAGACCCGGTCGGCGTCACAGGTGCGCGGGCAGGTGACACAGGTGTCGTCCGGGCGGATGGTGTAGAAGAAACAGCACCCGGCCCGGTCCCGGGTGGGCAGCTCCTCGCCGGCCGGCCCGGCGAGCGTGCGGAAGCCCGCGGCCCCCGGGAACGGGGCGGTGCCGCCGGGCAGGAGTGCCTCCAGCTCGGCCATGGCGCGCTGCTCCTCGCCGGGCCCGAGCAGGCTCGCGACGTACCAGAGGCTCTCGACGACCTCGTCGGTGACCAGACCCCAGAGGGCTCGCCGGCCGCGCCGCATGCGCGGGCCGAAACCTTCCAGCAGCGGGCCCAGGTGCTCGGCCACCGCGGCCCGCACCTCGGCGCGCAGCTCCTCCTCGCCGGGCACGACCCGTGCCCCGGGGAGGGCGGCCGCCGGGTCGCCCGGGAGGCAGGAGAAGGTCCCGGTGCGTACGGCCATCCGGCCGTCGGTGCGGTGGAACGCCACCCGTTCGGCGGGGAGCCGCGGGACGCGCCGGTGCAGGAACCACGGCAGGGTGATCAGGAGGCAGGCCGGCCATGCGTACCGGTGCAGCCCGAAGCCCGCCACCACGTCGGGGCGGGCCCGGGTGCCGTAGTCGCGGGCGATCTGGGCCGCGTCCCACGCGAGGAAGGCGTCCAGGGCGGGCCCGCCCGCCGCCAGCTCGTCCGCGCCGACCCACCCCGCACCGCGGGGGGCCGGTTCGGGCGGGGACAGCTCGGTGACGCGGAGTCCGGCGTAGGCCTCGGTCAGCCGGGCGTACGCATCCGCCACCGGGGAGCCGGCCAGGGTCATGACGGTCATGGGGACCACCGAATCGCACGATCGTTAACAGGTAAGCCTTACCTTATCTACCCTCGGTGTCCGTATCACCTCGTGGGACGTCGCATATTCTCGGGGCGAGGCCGAGACCAGTGAGGAGGGCCGCCGTATGCAGCCGATGCCGTCGAATCCGTCGCATCCGTCGGTCCAGTCGATTCCGGAGCAGAAGACCGCCGGGAAGGTACTGCGCCATTCGGTGCGCGGGCAGGTCCTCGATGCCCTGCGCGCGGCGCTGCTCGAAGGGGAGCTGGCCCCGGGGGAGATCCACTCGGGCCCGGCCCTCGGGGAGCGCTTCGGGGTCTCGGCGACCCCGGTGCGCGAGGCGATGCAGCAGCTGGCCCTGGAAGGGGCGGTGGAGTGCCTCCCGAACCGGGGCTTCCGGGTCCTGTCGCGGACCCCGCGCGATCTGGCCGAGCTGGCGGAGGTACGGGGGCTGCTGGAGGTCCCGGTCATGCTGCGGCTCGCCCGGTCGTTGCCCGCCGAGGAGTGGGAGGCCCTGCGCCCGGCCGCGGCCGCCACGGCGGAGGCGGCGGCCGAGGGTGACCTGCCGGCCTACGCGGAGGCGGACCGCGCCTTCCACCGGGAGGTGCTCTCCCTGGCGGGCAACACCCGGCTGGTCGCGGTGGCCGAAGAACTCCACCGTCGCGCCCAGTGGCCCCTGCCGGGAGCCCCCCGCGTCCGCCGCGCCGAACTCGTCGCCGACGCGGCCGAGCACTGGGCGCTCCTGGAGGTCCTGATCGCCGGCGACCTCCCGGCGGTGGAATCCCTGGTCCGCCGCCACTTCGCAGGCGCGGGCCGCTGACGAAGCCCGGCTCCGCCGGGACCCGGGGCCCCGCCCCGGACCCCGCGCCTACGCCGGCAAGATCCAGCCCCGCCGGCGTTTGAGGCGCGGGGGTCCGGGGGCAGGGCCCCCGGCAGCGGCGCCGCACCCGACGGCACGGGGAGCCGCCCCGCAGGGGACCCCGCACCCGATGCCGCGCGAGCTACCCCGCAGGGGACGGTGTCGGCTGGAGCTGGTCCGCCAGCCACGTCGGGATGCCGCCCAGCAGGTGGAACAGCCGCCGCGCCTCCGCACGCAGCCGTGCGGCCTCCGGCTCCGGCTCGGCCTCTGCCAGGGCGGCCAGCGCCGGGGCCGTGCCGACCAGGAAGCCCAGCTCCTCCCGGATGCGGAGGGACTCCGCGAAGCCCTTGCGGGCCTCCGCGACCTCCCCGTCCCGCAGGGCCAGCGCCGCGAGATGGCGCCAGGTGAAGGACAGCAGCAGTACGTCCCCGTGCGCCTCGGCCCCCGCGTGGGCCCGCCGGTACGCCGGCCGGGCCGACTGCGGGGCGTCCGCCAGGTGCTCGGCGACCAGCCCCCGGCGGAAGTCCAGCAGCGGGCGGGTCCGGGACCCCGGGGACAGCAGCGCCGCCGCCCGGCCCAGCGCGGAGCGGGCCTCGTCGGCCCGGTCGCGTACGCCCAGCACGGTCGCCGCGTAGGCCAGCTGGCCCCGCTCGCAGGCCGCCGCGCCGCGGTCGTCGTCGTCCTGCGAGACCGCCTCGGCGACCCGCAGCGCATCCTCGGCCTCGGCCCAGCCCTGCCCCGTGAACAGGCACCGCTCGACCAGCAGCGCGGTCCGCTGCACGGCCGCCCCCGCGTTCGCGGCCTCGCCTGCGTGCGGCGTCAGCAGAGCCGCCGCGTCGGTCCAACAGCCGCGCGAACGCAGTCGCCATATCGCCCGCTGGAGGGGGTCTTCTCCCCCCGTAGATCCGGCACCGGACATGGCGGTATCCGCCACATTGCCCTCCCCAAAGCAATCAAGCAGCACGTCGTCGAGCCCTGGGGCGAAATGAGAGCACGGATCGGCGGCTCCGGCCAAGGGGTCGGGTGAACTCTTTCACAAAGTCCGGACACCTCGTCAGCCGCCCCCGGCCGGAGCACCGGGCGGGGGCGGATCGGATACGGCCTGGATACGGCCGGGTTTCCTCAGCTCATGCGCAGTGCGAGGAAGAAGTCCAGCTTGTCCTCCAGCCGCGACAGGTCGCGCGCCGTCAACTGCTCGATTCGCCCGACCCGGTAACGCAGCGTGTTGACGTGCAGGTGCAGCCGCGTCGCACAGCGGGTCCAGGAGCCGTCGCAGTCCAGGAAGGCCTCCAGCGTGGGGATGAGCTCCGCACGGTGGCGCCGGTCGTAGTCCCGCAGCGGGTCCAGCAGTCGCGCCGTGAACGCGCGCCGCACGTCGTCCGGCACGAACGGCAGCAGCAGCACGTGCGAGGCCAGCTCGTGGTGGCCGGCCGCGCAGACCCGGCCCGGGCGGGCCGCGGCGACCCGGCGGGCGTGCCGGGCCTCCTCCAGCGCCCCGCGCAGCCCCTCGGCGGAGTGCACGGCCGCGCTGACGCCCAGCGTGAGCCGGCCGTCGTCCGAGAGGCCGGCCTGCAGCGGGTCCCGTACGGAGGCCAGCAGCTCGTCGGCGTGCAGGGCCGTGTCCGGGCCCCGGTCCTCCGAGGTGTCCCCGGGCAGCGAGGGCAGCGGGACCAGCGCGATGGCCTCGTCACCCGCATGGGCCACCGCGATCCGGTCGGAAGGCTCCGGCCCCGACACGGACGGGTCGACGAGGATCTCCTCCAGCAGCGACTGGGCCACCGGGCCGCCGGGGATGTCCCCGCCGTCCCAGTCCACCCGGGCCACCACGACCTGCCAGTGCGGGGCGCCGCCCACACCGGGCAGCAGCACCGGGGCCGCCACCCGCAGGCGGGCGGCGATCTCGGCGGGCGGGGCGCCCGTCTGGACCAGTTCGAGGACCTCCTGGGCGAGACGGCGGCGCACCGTCCGCGCCGCGTCCCGCCGGTCGCGCTCGACGGCGATCAGCTGGGTGACGCCCTGCAGCAGGTCGAGGCGTTCGGCGGGCCAGTCGCCGGCGTCCGCCTCCACGGCGAGCAGCCAGTCCGACAGCACGCTCTCGCGCACGTCCTTCGGGGCCGGGCCGGTGGCGCCGCGCCCGTGTCCCCTGATCGGGAAGAGCGAGTAGGTAATACCCTGGATGGAGATCCGGTGCGGTCCCCTGCGGCCCGTCCGGACCGCCGCGAGGTGCTCGCTCGCCAGTGCAGCGCACACCCCCGGCGCCAGCGGTTCGCCGGCCCCGGCGATCTGCCGGCCCGTGGGGGACAGCACCCAGGCCCGGAGATCGAGGTCCGTGGTGAGCAGATCCAGCACCACATCGGGCCCGCCGCCCGCGGGACCCGAGGTCATCAGACGGCGGTGCCGGTCGACCACGGCCGCGAGGTCCCCGGCACGTTCTCCCGAGACCTGCCTCACCACGTACTCGGTGATCGTGGCGAATGCAACGTCCTCGTTCACTGCGAACAGCGGCAGCCGGTTGCGGACGCAGGCCGAAACCAGGTCGTCCGGGATGTCTCCCAGCTCGGCCTCGCCCGCCGCGAGCCCGGCGACGCCCGCGCTCGCGAGCAGTCGTACGAATGGCTCGGAGTCGGCTGAATTTCGTCTCCATGCCAGGCCGGTGAGGACCAGTTCACCTCCGGACAGGTATCGGCTGGGATCGCGCAGGTCGGTCGTCATGACCCCGCGGACGGTACGGTCGAGCTCTTCCTCGCCGCCCAGCAGCCGCAGCCCCAGCGCCTCGGTTTCCAGCAGTGCGCGCAGCCGCATGATGTCGCCGCCGATCTGTCTCGTTGTTGCCGTTGGAAATCGGGCAGGTCGTCGCATCCTGCCTTTCATACGAATCTACAAGACGAGGGAGCCCCTCAGCCAACTCCTTCATGGTTTCGGTGACTGCACCCGGGGGACGCGCGGCTTGTGTACTGGCTCCACACCGCATTAACAACACGTGAACGACCGGTCGAGAGGCGTCGGCTTCCTGGCTTGAAGTGAACGACCCGATGACGTAGAAGAGAGCCGCTCATGGACTTCCTTCGCCCCGCTGGCTGGGAGGAGGCGCTCGCCGACAAGGCCGAGTACCCCACAGCCGTGATGATCGCGGGTGACCGTCCGGAAATCCTCACCGGGATTCTCTAGGGCGGAGCGTCCAGGAGCCGAGAGGCCCCCGGGACCCCCTCAGACTTCCGGGCGGTGTGACACGGGAACGTCACACTTGCCGACCGCACCGCCCGGAGCAATACGAAGTGCCGCACCGCTCGCGGTCCCTTCAACCTGGCAGTACCCCTGCAAAACCCACGTAGTACCAGCGGGTCACCCCCGCACTACCCGCAGTACACGCAATGAACTCTCGCGTCGCCTCGGGCCGTCACCCCGGGTCGTGCAGCCAACGCAGTTTCCCAAATCCCGCGTCTCCAATTTTTTTGCGGGTGCCCCTTTGAACCTTGGGAGTTAGGCACCATGACCCAGTCGTCTGTGGAGCCCAAGACCAGTGCGGACGAAGCCGGTGACGGCTCTCTGAACCCCGCCGGACGTTCTTGGCTCGACCGGTACTTTCACATAACCCACAGAGGGTCCAATATCGGCAATGAGGTTCGTGGCGGTATCACGACCTTCATGGCGATGGCGTACATCCTCCTGCTCAACCCGCTCATCCTCTCCGGCAAGGACGTCGCCGGAGACACCATGAGCCAGAAGGCCCTGATCACGGCCACGGCTTTCGCCGCCGCTCTGACCACGCTCCTCATGGGCTTCGTCGGCAAGGTGCCGCTCGCGCTCGCCGCCGGACTCTCCGTGTCCGGTGTGCTCGCCTCGCAGGTCGCTCCGCAGATGACCTGGCCGCAGGCCATGGGCATGTGCGTGATGTACGGCGTCGTGATCTGTCTCCTGGTCGTCACCGGCCTCCGCGAGATGATCATGAACGCGATTCCGCTCGCGCTCAAGCACGCGATCACGATGGGCATCGGCCTCTTCGTGGCGCTGATCGGCCTGGTCAAGGCCGGCTTCGTCGGCAAGGGCCCCGAGTTCGGTCCGCCCGTGCAGCTCGGTTCGGTCGGCGAGCTCGCCGGCTGGCCCGTCTTCCTCTTCTGCGTGACCCTGCTGACGATCTTCATGCTGCAGGCCCGCAAGATCCGCGGCGCGATCCTCATCGGCATCGTCGGCGGCACCGTCCTCGCCGCGATCCTGAACGCCGTCGTCGACATCGACGCGAAGGCCTGGAAGAACGGTCCCCCGACCCTCTCCGGCTCCGCCGTCTCGATGCCCGACTTCTCGCTCTTCGGCAAGGTCGAGTTCGGCGGCTGGGGCGACGTCGGTGTCATGACGGTCGGCATGATCGTCTTCACCCTGGTCCTCGCCGGCTTCTTCGACGCGATGGCCACCATCATCGGTGTCGGCACCGAGGCCAAGCTGGCCGACGAGCAGGGCCGCATGCCGGGTCTGTCGAAGGCGCTCTTCATCGACGGTGCCGGTGGCGCCATCGGTGGTATCGCGGGTGGTTCCGGCCAGACCGTCTTCGTCGAGTCCGCCACCGGCGTCGGTGAGGGAGCCCGCACAGGCCTCGCCTCCGTCGTCACCGGCCTCTTCTTCGCCGCCTGCCTCTTCTTCACCCCGATCACCCAGCTCGTCCCGGGTGAGGTCGCCTCCGCGGCCCTGGTCGTCATCGGTGCGATGATGATGCAGAACGCCCGCCACGTGGACTGGGCCGACAGCGCGACCGCGATCCCGGTCTTCCTGACCGTCGTGATCATGCCGTTCACCTACCAGATCACCGCTGGTGTCGCCGCCGGTGTCATCTCCTACGTCGCCATCAAGGTCGCGCAGGGCAAGGCCCGCGAGGTCGGTGCCTTCATGTGGGTGCTCACCGGTATCTTCCTGGTCTACTTCGCCCTGCACCCGATCGAGGCCGCGCTCGGCGTCAAGTAGGCCGGGGAAGTGATCATCACCTGACCCTCCGCGCATCCGATACCGGAAGCCGAGAGAGCCCTCCGAGGAGGCTGCCGTGCTGGACATCGCCGAGGAACTGAACCGGTGGGTCCAGCAGGGACGCGACTTCGCCGTCGCCACGGTCGTGGCGGTCGGCGGAAGCGCCCCGAGGCAGCCGGGAGCCGCCCTCGCCGTCGACGGCGAGGGCACGGCGATCGGCTCGGTTTCCGGTGGATGCGTGGAGGGTGCGGTGTACGAGCTGTGCCGGCAGGCGCTGGAGGACGGCGAGACCGTCCGGGAGCGCTTCGGGTACAGCGACGACGATGCCTTCGCCGTAGGTCTGACCTGCGGCGGGATCATCGACATCCTCGTCACTCCGGTCCGCGCGGGTTCTCCCGCGCGGGCCGTTTTCGCGTCCGCGCTGGCCGCCGCGTCCGGCGGTGAGGCCGCGGCCGTGGCGAGGATCGCCGACGGCCCCGCGGGCCTGCTGGGCGGGGCGATCCTGATCCGCCCGGACGGCTCGTACGAGGGCGCGCTCGGAGTGCGGCAGCAGGCCGGTGCCGCCCCTGGAGCCGCCCTCGGCGGGCACCCCGAGCTGGACGCCGCCGTCGCGGCGGAGGCCCGCGCCATGCTCGACGCCGGCAGGACCGGCGTGCTGGAGATCGGCGCCGACGGCCGGCTGTGCGGAGAGCCCCTCACGGTGCTGGTCGAGTCCAGCGTCCCGCCCCCGCGGATGATCGTCTTCGGTGCCGTCGACTTCGCCTCCGCCCTGGTGCGGATCGGCAAGTTCCTCGGCTACCGGGTGACGGTGTGCGACGCCCGGCCGGTCTTCGCGACGCGGACCCGCTTCCCCGAGGCGGACGAGATCGTCGTCGACTGGCCGCACCGCTACCTGGAGGCGCAGGCCGCGGCCGACGGGGTGGACGGCCGGGCCGTGCTGTGCGTGCTCACCCACGACGCCAAGTTCGACGTCCCGCTCCTCCAAACGGCCCTCAGGCTGCCCGTCGCCTACGTCGGTGCCATGGGCTCCCGCCGTACCCACGAGGACCGCAACAGGCGGCTGCGCGAGGCCGGCGTCACCGAGCTCGAGCTGGCCCGGCTGCGTTCCCCGATAGGCCTGGACCTCGGCGGCCGCACCCCGGAGGAGACCGCGTTGTCCATCGCCGCGGAGATCGTCGCCAACCGGCGCGGCGGCACCGGCGTCTCCCTGGCCGGTGCGCACACCCCGATCCACCCCGACCCGTCTAAGACGGTGATCGAGCGGATCGGCTTCTCCGTCGCCTGACAGGGCCGGCCGGCCCGCCGTGCCGACGGGCTCCTCCGGCCGTCTTCCCAGGTGGTCGACAGGTATGACAGGGCGCAACTCTCAAGGGGTTGCGCCCTTTTGACGATCCGTCTATTTTACCGGCCGGTAACAGGAGGCACTCTCTCCATCCCTTCCCCACACCGGAGCCGAGCGGATGATACGTACCCTGCGAACCCTGGGCGTGCTGGCCGCGGCCACCCTGCTCACCGCCGCCGTGCCGGCCGCGGCCGCCCCGGCCGACGGGCTGCGGGAGGTGCTCTTCGTCGGCAACAACTGGGAGGGCACCGCCGATGTCCTCGCCTCCACGGGAGACCTCGCCAGGATCGGCCGGATCGACGTGATCCCCGACAAGGCCGAGCGGCTGCGGGAGATCTACCTCAACCCCGTCAAGCTCGCCTTCTTCCTCGGGGTGCGGGCGACCGCCGGCGAGGGCCACGACCAGTTCGTGGACGACATGTACACCACGCCCGACGGCACGGCCGTGGTCGCCTCCCGCCCCAGCTTCGCGGACGTGGTCTCCATCGACGTGCGCACCGGCCGCGTCAACTGGCGCTTCCCCGTGGCCGGCTACCGGGCCGACCACATGGCGGTCTCGCCCGACGGGACGAAGGTCGCGGTCTCCGCCTCCACCGCCAACACCGTGCACGTCCTCGACATCGCCACCGGCAGGCAGGTCGGCTCCTTCGCCACCGGGGACAAGCCGCACGAGAACGTCTTCAGCCGCGACGGCCGCTTCCTCTGGAACAGCGCCATCGGGGACGTGACCTCCGCCCTCGACGCACCCTGGCTGGACTGGACGAAGGGCGACCGGAAGATCACGATCGTCGACGCGCAGACCTTCCGCACCGTCCGGGTGATCGACATGCGGGAGCGGCTGGACGCCTTCGGCCGCCCGGACCTCTCCGACGCCGTACGCCCCGTCTCCTTCAGCCCCGACGAGTCGAAGTTCTACTTCCAGGTGTCGTTCCTCAACGGCTTCCTGGAGTACGACGTCGCCTCCGACCGGATCACCCGCCTCAAGATGCTCCCCGAGAACCCCGCCACCACCACCGACCGCACCAAGTGGGTCAACGACTCCCGCCACCACGGCATGTCCATGAGCCCGGACGGGACCAAGCTCTGCATCGCGGGCACCATGGACGACTACGCCACCGTCGTGGACCGGGCCACCCTCACCGAGGGGCCGCTCGTGCCCGCCGACAAGCCGTACTGGGCCACGGTCGACGGCGACGGCACCTCCTGCGTGATCTCCGAGAGCGGCGCCGACCGGGTCACGGCCATCGACTTCGCCACCGGGACCAAGCGGGTCTCCGTCCCGGTGGGCGACCACCCGCAGCGTGTCCGCCTCGGCCACGTCCCCGCCGGGTGGACCGGCCCGGCGGCCCGGTAGCGGCGGCCCGGTAGCGGCCGCCCCGAAGCCCGGCGGCCGCCCGTCGGGCTTCGGCCGATCACGAACTGGCCAAACGGGCAGATCAAGCCAGTTTGGGGTGACTGGTCCGCGATGGCCGATTAGTCTCGTGATCATGGTGGACATCCGCGAGGTAGCCGAGGCAGACATCGACCGTGCTCTGGAGCTCGCGTACCTGGTGTTCCACGACCGCCCCGAGAAGGAGGTGCGGGAGAGGCACCACGACCTGCTGACACGCTGCCGCCGGACCGGCGCCTACGACGGGGACGCCCTGGTCGGCTTCATGGCCGCGCACGACTTCCGGCTCTCGGTGCCCGGGGCGGACCTGCCCTGCCCCGGGCTCACCTTCGTCTCCGTCGCCCCCACCCACCGCCGCCGCGGCGTGCTCACCGGGCTGATGGCCGAGATGCTGGGGTACGCCGCGGCCACGGGCAGCCCGATCGCCGCGCTCTGGGCCTCCGAGGCCGCCATCTACGGCCGCTTCGGCTTCGGCAGCGCCACCACCGGAGTCACCGTCGAGATCGACTCCACCCGCCCGCTGGCCCTGCGCCTGGCCCCGGACCCGCGCCCGCTGCGGCTCGTGGACCCGGCCGGGGCCCTCGCGGAGCTCGGCCCCTTCCACGAGGCGGCCCGCGCCGTGCGGGCCGGCCGCCCGACCCGCAGCCCGTGGCGCTGGCGCGAGGAGTGGCTGTGCGAACAGTCCGAGGAAGACGAAGAGTTGAGCCCGCCCCGGATCATCGTCCTCGGCGACCCGGGCGAGCCGATCGCCGGCTACGTGGTCTACCGCACCAAGGCCGAGGACAGCTCCCGGCCCTTCCGCGGGCCGGGGCTGGTCCGCGTGGAGGAGCTGGAGGCCGAGACCCCCGCGGTGGCCGCCGCCCTGTGGGAGTGCATGGCCGCCGTCGACCTCACCGGCAAGGTCACCGCCTGGGGCCGGCCGGTGGACGACCCGCTGCTGCACTTCGCCGCCGACCGGGACCAGGTCCGGGTGACCGCCCAGTTCCCCGCGCTCTGGCTGCGCCTGGTCGACGTGGGCGCTGCGCTGACCGCGCGGTCCTGGGCCGCGCCCGTGGAAGTCGTACTGGAGGTGCACGACGTAAGGCTGCCCGCCAACGCCGGGCGGTTCCGGCTGAAGGCGGGGCCGGGCGGGGCGGCGTACGAGCACGCGGACACCGGCCCCGACCTGGCCCTGGACGTACGCGAACTGGCCGCCTGCTACCTGGGCGGGACCCGGGTCGCCGAACTCGTCGCGGCCGGGCTCGTACGGGAGCACACGCCCGGCGCCGCTGCGGCGCTGGACGCGGCCCTGGCGACGGGGAACGGGCTGCTGCCGCACACCGCCGACGAGTTCTGACGGGCTCCGGCAGGGCTACGCGGGCAGGGCTACGCGGGCAGTGCTACGCCGGCAGTGCTACGCGGGCAGGGAGAGCCGGGCGGCCGACATGCCGAAGCCGGAGTCCCGGATCCGGGTGGACAGCGCGTCGGGCAGCCGGTGCAGGTCCTCCGGGCGGTAACGGCGGGTCCTCCGGTGCCAGTTGAGGATCCCGGCGTGCCAGTCCTGCAGCTCGCCCACGTACGCGTCCAGGGCTGCCCGCGCCTGCGTCCCGAGCTTCCAGTCCTCGTAGAGCACCGGCAGCTGACTCGCCACGATGTGCTGGAACTCCTCGGTGCGCCGGGTCATCAGCGCATGGCAGATGTGGAGTGCCTCCGGGTAGCCGATGTCGAAGAAGTTCCTGGTCACGAGGATGTAGTTGTGCAGTTCGCCCTCGACCTCCAGCTCCTTCTGGTAGGAGAAGACGTCGTTGATCAGGCAGGCGGCGTCCGAGACGGCGTTCTCCAGTGAACGGATGGTCCCCGAAGCGTAGATCTCCTCGGGAACGCCCCGGTCCTGGTGCCCCAGCCGGCACAGGTACATGGTGAGGCGCGAGCCGAAGGTGAGGCGGCGCATCTCGGCGTAGTCCACCGGGTCCGGGATGCGGTTCTGGATCCGGTTGTCCACCTCCCACACCCAGCTCTCCAGCATCTCCACCAACGTCGCCCGGAACTCGGCACGTTGGACGGAGGACATGCCGGTGGTGGTGCGGACCCACAGGTCGCGGAGCCCGCGCTCCAGGGCGGTCGCCGGCGCGGGCTGCCCGGCGTGGTCGACGGACGCCATCGCGATCAGGCGCGCCGTGGCCGTCTTGGCCGCCGCCAGATCCCGGGCGTGCCCGAAGACCTGCGGGTAGTAGTCGTCGGCGTACGTCCCCCAGCTCAGCCAGCAGGCGTTCAGGAGCAGTGCCTCGGGGGAGGCGTCCGGGTCGATGCCGGCCGAGCAGAGCGCGAAGTCGTAGCCGCGCAGTTTCTGTTCGTCCCAGATGACGGAGCCGGGGTCGCCGGGCTGCGGCTCCAGCAGGCCCATGCTCCGGCACCAGGCCACCGACGCCTCGCGGGCGTGCGCCAGGTGCGGACTGAGGGCGAGCTCGTGCGGCATGTGGATCTCTGGGACGAGCGAGGGTCCGGTCCGCTCGAAGGGGACGTGCGTGAAGGAGCGGCGCCGCAGCTCCATCGAGCGCTTCGTGAAGACGGACCGCAGGTCGAAGGCGCTGGTGCCGAGCCCGCTCGGGAAGAAGGGCAGGGTGACGGGAGCGGTGCTCCGCGCCCCCTGGTTCATGTAGCGGCTCGAGACCATGTGCCATGCGTGGCCGCCGGACTGCCAGTCCTGCAGACCCTTGACGTAGGCGAGGACGGCCGCGATCTCGGCCGGGTTCATCGCGTGGTCGGCGAAGAGCTGGGGCAACTCGGTGAACACCGTCTGCTCGAACTGCTGGAGGCGGGAGGTCAGCAGGTCGTTCGAGGCCTCGGCGGCCTCCTGGGTGGTGCAGCCGAGAAAGGTCTCCAGCACCAGCACGGCATTGGAGAGTTCGCCTTCGTCGTTCACCTCCCGCTCGTAGGAGAAGAGGTCGTTCCTGATGTGCACGGCGTCGGCGAAGGCGTCCCGCAGAACCCCGAGGGCCCGCGCGTGCGCGACGCGCGCCGGGACCTCGGCGGCCACGTACTCGATCAGACCGGCCGACCAGGGTGCGCCGCCCACCTTGCGGCGCATCTCGATGTACTCGAGGGGGTTCGCCACCCGGCCGATGTCGATGTTGGCGAGCTCCCACATCGACTCGTCGAGGAGGTTCTTCGTCGACTCGGAGAACCGTTCCCTCCAGTCCGCCGACATCGCGGGCACGGTCCGCGCCCACAGGTCGGCGAGCCCGGCCTCGACCGGATTCGCCGGCTCGGGGAACCCCTGGGCCAGGTCCATCGGCATGAAGGCGGCGAGCCGGTCGAGGTACTCCCTGGCCCCGGCCCGGTCCCTCGTCCGCTTGAACATCTCCAGGAAGTGGTCGTCGAAGAAGAACACCCACACGTACCAGTCGGTGACGAGCGACAGCGCGTCGCTGCCGCAATCGGGGTGGGTGTGGGCGCAGAGCAGCGCGTAGTCGTGCGAGTCGAGGTCGCCCTCGTCCCAGACACCGGAACCCTCCAGCATCCCGAAGTCGCGCGCCCACTGTTTCGTGTGGACCCTCGCGACCTCGTAGTGGGGGTTCAGTCGCGCCGGATGGGGCACGTAGAAGTCCGGCAGTTGGAACGGCTGCGTCACGGCGGGCCGGCCTTTCGCTCACGGGTCCGGGGGCAGGTTCGCTCCGGCCCCCGCAAGAGATCAGCAGGGCCCTACCCCTGACGCCGCTGTGACAAGGGGAAATTCACTTCATCAGGTGACGGATGTGCCCTTCCGTGGCGCGTGGGCCCGGTGGGGGATAGGTGAGTGCCGGGAGCGGCGTCGTACGACGTCCCGGGGTGTCGGAAACTGGAGTGATTGTCGGATTGGGTTAGTTTGTCCGTGTTGTGGTTCCGGCGTTCCGGGAGGGAACACCCATGGCTATCGATCTGGACAAGGTGCTCGACAAGGCGTGGGCCGAGAAGCCTCTCCACGAGGTGCTTTCGGCTCCTGTTTCCGCGCTCAAGGGCGTCACCGACAAGGACGGCGAGCTGCTCGCCCAGGCGTTCGGGGTGAAGACCGTCGCCGATTTCGGGCAGCTGAAGTACGCGCGCTGGGCGCAGGCGCTCGTGGCGTTGAACCAGACCGTCAAGGTCTAGTCAGCCCGGGGCGTGCAGTTCGCCGTCCGGGTGGGCCGTGCGCCAGGCCTTGATGGAGAGGTCCCACTCGTCGCCCGTCAGGGCGGTGAGGGAGGCCGGGAAGAGGCCGTCCTCCTCCTTGGCGATGTGGTGGTGCAGGTCGTCCATCGCCTCGCGGAAGGTCTGCGCGTCGGCGGGTGACGAGAGGTCCGCCATGGAGAGGAAAGCCGCCAGCTCGCGGTGTTCCCGCGTCAGGGCCGCGATGTAGTCCGCGTACTCGGGGTCCGTGGACATCACGGCGAAAAGACCGTCCTCCTCGCCCTTCCAGTGGGCGAGGAGGACGGTCTGCATGTCGAGGGTGAGGGCGCGGGCCTTGGCGTGGTCGCCCGCGTCCAGGGCGCGGAGGGCGTCGCCCGCCGCGTCGGTCACCGACTCGTGTTCGGCGATGAACTCCTTGATGAGGGGGATCTGGCGGCAGCCGCAGTAGTGGCACATCGCACCAGGATCACCGCTTGTAGGGGCTTTACTCGGCTTCGGCTTCGAGGTTGCCTTCCGTGTCCAGGTAGACCTGGCGGAGGGATTCGAGGATCTGCGGGTCCGGCTTCTCCCACATGCCGCGCGACTCCGCCTCCAGGAGGCGTTCCGCGATGCCGTGCAGGGCCCAGGGGTTGGCCTCCTCCAGGAAGGCGCGGTTCTCCGGGTCGAGGACGTACGTCTCCGTGAGCTTGTCGTACATCCAGTCCGCGATCACGCCGGTCGTGGCGTCGTAGCCGAAGAGGTAGTCGACCGTCGCTGCGAGTTCGAAGGCGCCCTTGTAGCCGTGGCGGCGCATCGCCTCGATCCACTTGGGGTTGACCACGCGGGCCCGGAAGACGCGGGACGTCTCCTCGACCAGCGTGCGGGTCTTGACCGTTTCCGGGCGGGTGGAGTCGCCGATGTACGCCTCGGGGGCCGTGCCGCGCAGGGCGCGGACCGTGGCCACCATGCCGCCGTGGTACTGGAAGTAGTCGTCCGAGTCGGCGATGTCGTGCTCGCGCGTGTCCGTGTTCTTCGCGGCGACCGTGATGCGCTTGTACGCCGTCTCCATCTCGGAGCGGGCGGGGCGGCCTTCGAGGCCCCGGCCGTACGCGTAGCCGCCCCAGACCGTGTAGACCTCGGCCAGGTCGGCGTCCGTACGCCAGTCGCGGGAGTCGATGAGCTGGAGGATGCCCGCGCCGTACGTCCCGGGGCGGGAGCCGAAGATGCGGGTGGTGGCCTTGCGCTCGTCGCCGTGGACGGCGATGTCCGCCTGGGCGTGCGCCCGGACGAAGTTGTCCGAAGCGGGCTCGTCGAGGGAGGCCGCGAGGCGGACCGCGTCGTCCAGGAGGCCGATGACGTGGGGGAACGCGTCGCGGAAGAAGCCCGAGATGCGCAGGGTCACGTCGATCCGGGGGCGGCCCAGTTCGGCGAGCGGGATGGGCTCGAGGCCCGTCACGCGGCGCGAGGCCTCGTCCCAGACCGGGCGGATGCCGAGGAGGGCGAGGGCCTCGGCCACGTCGTCGCCCGCCGTGCGCATCGCACTCGTACCCCAGAGGGACAGGCCGACGGAGGCGGGCCACTCGTCGTCGTGGTCCGCGCGGTAGCGGGCCAGGAGGGAGTCCGCGAGGGCCTGGCCCGTCTCCCACGCGAGGCGGGAGGGGACGGCCTTCGGGTCGACCGAGTAGAAGTTGCGGCCCGTGGGCAGGACGTTGACCAGGCCGCGCAGGGGCGAACCGGAGGGGCCGGCCGGGACGAACCTGCCGTCCAGGGCCGAGACCACGTGGGCGATCTCGTCCGTCGTGCCGGCCAGACGCGGGACCACCTCGCGGGCGGCGAAGGAGAGGACGTCGGCGACCGGCTGCGGGTGGCCGGCAGCGACGGCGGCCACCGCGTCCTGGGACCAGTCCGCGTCCTCCATCGCCTGGACCAGGGCACGGGCCTGCTCCTCGATGGCGTCCGCCGAAGTACGGGTGGCCGCCGACTCGTCCAGGCCGAGGGCCTCGCGCAGGCCCGGGAGGGCCGTCGTACCGCCCCAGATCTGGCGGGCGCGCAGGATCGCGAGGACCAGGTTGACGCGGGACTCGCCGGTCGGGGCGCCGCCGAGCACGTGCAGACCGTCGCGGATCTGGGCGTCCTTGACCTCGCACAGCCAGCCGTCGACGTGCAGGAGGAAGTCGTCGAAGCCGTCGTCGTCGGGGCGCTCGGCCAGGCCCAGGTCGTGGTCGAGCTTCGCGGCCTGGATCAGGGTCCAGATCTGCGCGCGGATGGCCGGGAGCTTGGCCGGGTCCATGGCGCTGATCTGGGCGTACTCGTCCAGGTGCTGTTCGAGGCGGGCGATGTCCCCGTACGACTCGGCGCGCGCCATCGGCGGGACGAGGTGGTCGATGAGGGTGGCGTGGACGCGGCGCTTGGCCTGGGTGCCCTCGCCCGGGTCGTTGACCAGGAACGGGTAGATGAGCGGCAGGTCGCCGAGGGCCGCGTCGGGCGCGCAGGAGGCGGACAGGCCGGCGTTCTTGCCCGGCAGCCACTCCAGGTTGCCGTGCTTGCCCAGGTGGATCATCGCGTCGGCGCCGAAGCCGCCGTCGGCGGCCGCCGCCTGGATCCACCGGTACGCCGCCAGGTAGTGGTGCGACGGCGGGAGGTCCGGGTCGTGGTAGATCGCGATCGGGTTCTCGCCGAAGCCGCGCGGCGGCTGGATGAGGATCAGCAGGTTGCCGCGGCGCAGGGCCGCCAGGACGATGTCGCCCTCCGGGTTGGCGGAGCGGTCGACGAACATGTTGCCGGGCGCCTCGCCCCAGTGCTCCTCGACGCTTTCGCGGAGGTCGGCGGGGAGTTCGGAGTACCAGCGCTTGTAGTCCGCCGCCGGGATGCGGACCGGATTGCGGGCCAGCTGCTCCTCGGTCAGCCAGTCCTGGTCGTGGCCGCCCGCCTCGATGAGGGCGCGGATCAGCTCGTCGCCGTCGCCGGAGACCAGGCCGGGGATCTCGGCGGCCGGACCGAAGTCGTAGCCGTGGGAGATGAGGGTGCGGAGCAGCTCGACGGCGCTGGCGGGGGTGTCGAGGCCGACCGCGTTGCCGATGCGGGAGTGCTTGGTGGGGTACGCCGAGAGGACCAGCGCGATCCGCTTGTCACGGCGGTCGGTGTGGCGCAGGCGGGCGTGGCGTACGGCGATGCCGGCGACGCGGGCGGCGCGCTCGGGGTCGGCCACGTAGGCGGGCAGGCCGTCCTCGTCGAGCTCCTTGAAGGAGAACGGGACCGTGATCAGGCGGCCGTCGAACTCGGGCACGGCGACCTGGGTGGCGGCGTCGAGGGGGGACAGGCCCTCGTCGTTCTCCTCCCAGGCGGAGCGGGAGCCGGTCAGGCACAGGGCCTGGAGGATCGGCACGCCGAGGGCGGCGAGGGCGCCGGCGTCCCAGGACTCGTCGTCACCGCCCGCGGAGGCGGTGGCGGGCTTGGTGCCGCCGGCCGCGAGGACGGTGGTGACGATCGCGTCCGCGGACTCCAATGCCTGGAGGAGCTCCGGCTCGGGGGTGCGGAGGGAGGAGACGTAGAGGGGGAGGGGCCGGGCGCCCTGGGCCTCGATCGCGTCGCAGAGGGCGTGCACGAAGGCGGTGTTGCCGGACATCTGGTGGGCCCGGTAGTAGAGCACCGCGATGGCGGGGCGGGTTCCGGTGCCGGGGCCGGGGCTGGTGCCGGTTCCGGTTCCGGTGTCTTCGGTCTGCTGCGGGGTGCGCTCCAGGGGGCCCCAGGTGGGGGCGGCCGCCGGGGGCTCGAAGCCGTGGCCGGTGAGGAGGGCGGTGTCCGAGAGGAAGCGGGCCAGCTGGCCGAGGTTGGCCGGGCCGCCGTGCGCGAGGTAGGCGTGCGCCTCGGCCGCGATGCCGATGGGGACCGTGGAGGCCTCCATCAGCTGGGCGTCGGGGGCCTGTTCGCCGGTCAGGACGACGACCGGGCGGGTCTGGCCGGGGGCGAGGAGGACGTCGAGGCCGTCCTGCCAGGCGCGGAGGCCTCCGAGGAGGCGTACGACGACCAGGTCGACTCCGTCGAGGAGCGCGGGGAGGTCGTCGAGCGGGAGCCGGGAGGGGTTCGCGAAGCGGTACGGGACGGCGGCGTCGTCCGCGGTGGCGGCGGTGGCCGCCGTGTTCGCGGGGGTGTTCGCGGCGGTGTTCGCGGCGCGGGCGCTGAGCAGATCGGTGTCGGACGTCGACAGCAGCAGGATCATGCGGCGGCAGCCTTCCTCGGGGTTTCCGCGCCCCGGGCAGTGAGGACAGCGGGAGTTCCTGACTCACCCCGCGGGTTGCTCCGCGGGGTTCACAGTGGCGGGACCGCGCCGGAATCTCACCGGGCTTCCTCCCATGTCGCCGTCCTCGGCGATGGCGGACCGTGTGGCGCCGCCGGGGGTCATCCTAGGGGGGCTTTGGCCTGGCCGGGCGAGGTGGGGTGGGGTGCGCTGCGAGGGCGCTGTTGTCGTCCGGGTGCGGCGCCGTTGCCGGGGCTCTGCCCCGGGCCCCGCGCCTCAAACGCCGGCGGGGCTGGTTTTGGCTCGGCGGGGCTGCGTTGGTGGGGGTGGGTGCGTGTGGTCGGGTGCGGCGCCGTTGCCGGGGCTCTGCCCCGGGCCCCGCGCCTCAAACGCCGGCGGGGCTGGATTCGGGTCGGCGGGGCTTGGTCGGCTGGGTGGGGGTGGGTTCGGGTCGGTCGGGCCGAACTTCGGCCGGGAGGTGACGGTGTGGCGGGTTCCGGCTGCTGAGCGTGGCGACGGACACAGGTCGGGGGGACGGAAACGTGGGTATGCTCGCCGCCATGCCCCAGCCCCCTGTCGCCGCATCGCGGGACGAACCCGTCATACGGGACCGCGGTGACGCCTGCCCCGGCGCGCTGCGGCTGCACGCCGCGGACGACGGGTTCCTCGCGCGGGTGCGGATCCCCGGCGGGCTGCTCACCGCGCCGCAGGCCGCCGCGCTGGCGCTCGCCGCCGACCGGTTCGGGGACGGGCACCTGGAGCTCACCTCGCGCGGCAACGTACAGCTGCGCGGACTCGCCGAAGGGTGCGGGGGCGGGCTCGCCGGGTTGCTCGACGCGGCCGGGCTGCTGCCGGCCCCGGCCCACGAGCGGGTGCGCAACATCGTCGCGACCCCGCTCGCCGACCCCGGCACGGCGAGGGCGCTCGATGCGCTGCTCTGCGCCGACGCCCGGGTCACCGCCCTGTCCGGGCGGTTCCTGTTCGCCGTCGACGACGGCCGCGGTGACGTCGCCGCGCTGGACCCCGACATCACCCTGCTCGGCCCCGGCGCGGACGGCCGTACGCTGCTCCGCCTCGGCGCGGCCCGCGATGCCGTCGAGGTACGCGCAGCGGACGCGCCCAGGGCCGCCCTGCTGGCCGCCCACCGCTTCCTCGACGCCGTCGCCGAGGCCGGAACCCGGGCCTGGCGCGTGGCGGAGCTGCCCGACGAACACGCCCCGGATACAAGTGAGTTCGCCGGGATGCTGGGTGCGGGCGGGATCCCCGCGCGGTACGTGCCCGACGCGCCCCGGCCGTACGCTCCGCCGCCCGCGCCCGGGGTGCACGCGGACGCGCTCTGCGTGCTGGTCCCGCTCGGCCGGCTCACCACCGCCCAGTGGCGCACGCTGCCGGGGGAGTTGAGGATCACGCCCTGGCGCAGCATCGTCGTCACCGGCGCCGCCCCGGCTGTCGATCCCGGGCTCGTCACCGAGCCCGACAGCCCCTGGCGGTCCGTCACCGCGTGCACCGGGCAGCCCGGTTGCGCGAAGTCCCTCGCCGATGTGCGTGCCGATGCGCGTGCGCTCGTACACGTGGCGACGGGCGAGCTGCCCGTGCACTGGTCCGGCTGCGAGCGCAGGTGCGGGCGTCCGCGGGGAACGCAGTGGGTGGACGCCCTCGCCACGGGGGACGGATACCGGCTGTCCGTGCACGGGCGGGACGTGTCCCGCGAGCCATCAGACCTGGCGGCCGCGCTAACGGCCGCGCGCAACGCGAACCCCTCAGAGTCCGAAGCCGCAGTGAAGAAATGAGCGAGTACACCGTGTTCGAGTACGAGAAGGACGGCGCCGCGATCTACCGCCAGTCCTTTGCCACGATCCGCGCCGAGGCGGACCTCTCCGGGCTGCCCGCCTCGGTCGCCCAGGTCGCGGTGCGCATGATTCACGCCTGCGGGATGACCGACCTGCCCCGCGACCTGGGGTACACGCCCGAGGTGGTGCTGCGGGCCCGTGCCGCACTGGAGGCCGGTGCGCCGATCCTGTGCGACGTGCAGATGGTCGCCAGCGGGGTCACCCGCAAGCGGCTGCCCGCGGACAACGACGTGATCTGCACCCTCTCCGACCCGGCCGTGCCCGAGCTCGCCGCGAAGATGGGCACCACGCGCAGCGCCGCCGCACTCGAAGTCTGGCGCGACCGGGGCCTGTTGGAGGGCTCCGTGATCGCCGTCGGGAACGCGCCCACCGCGCTCTTCCGGCTGCTGGAGATGATGGAGGAGGGTGCCCCGCGTCCGGCCGCCGTCATCGGCGTGCCCGTCGGCTTCATCGGCGCCGCCGAGTCCAAGGACGCCCTCGCCGCGCACCACTCCGGGCTCGACCACCTGATCGTGCGCGGGCGGCGCGGCGGCAGCGCCATCGCCGCCGCGGCCCTCAACGCCATTGCGAGCGTGGCCGAATGAGCGAGCCGGTGGACAAGGGACGGCTGTACGGGGTCGGGCTCGGGCCCGGCGACCCGAACCTGATGACCCTGCGGGCCGTGGAGGTGATCGGCGAGGCGGACGTCGTCGCGTACCACAGTGCGCGGCACGGGCGGTCCATCGCCCGCTCGATCGCCGCGAAGCACCTGCGCGAGAGCCACATCGAGGAGCCGCTGGTCTACCCGGTGACGACCGAGACCACCGACCACCCCGGCGGCTACCAGGGCGCCATGGAGGAGTTCTACGAGGCCGCCGCGGCCCGGCTGGCCGCGCACCTGGACGCCGGCCGGACCGTCGCCGTGCTCGCGGAGGGCGACCCGCTCTTCTACAGCTCGTACATGCACATGCACAAGCGGCTCGCGGACCGGTACGAGACCGAGGTGATCCCCGGCGTCACCTCGGTGAGCGCCGCCGCGGCCCGGCTCGGCACCCCGCTCGTGGAGGGCGAGGAGGTGCTGACGATCCTTCCCGGCACCCTGCCCGAGGAGGAGCTCACCGCCCGCCTCGCGGCCACCGACTCGGCCGTCGTGATGAAGCTCGGCCGGACCTTCCCGGCCGTGCGCGGCGCGATGGAGAACAGCGGCCGGCTCGCCGAGGCCCGCTACGTCGAGCGCGCCACCATGGAGGGCGAGCGGACCGGCCTGCTGGCCGAGACCGACGCGGAGAGCGTGCCGTACTTCGCCGTCGCCGTGGTGCCCAGCCGCATCGGCAACCCGGGCAGCGTGCCGTCCGGGCCCGGCGAGGTCGTGGTCGTCGGCACCGGCCCGGCCGGGCCGCTGTGGCTGACCCCGCAGACCCGGCGGGCGCTCGCCGACGCCGAGGTGCTCGTCGGGTACACGACGTACCTGGACCGGGTGCCCGTCAAGCCGGGCCAGGTCAGGCACGGTTCGGACAACAAGGTGGAGTCGGAGCGCGCCGAGTTCGCGCTCGACCTCGCCCGGCGCGGCAAGCGGGTGGCCGTGGTGTCCGGCGGCGACCCGGGCGTCTTCGCCATGGCCACGGCGGTCCTGGAGGTCGCCGGCCAGGACGGCTACAAGGACGTGCCCGTACGGGTCCTGCCGGGAGTGACGGCGGCCAACGCCGCGGCCGCCGCGGCCGGCGCCCCGCTCGGCCACGACTACGCGACGGTGTCGCTGTCGGACCGGCTCAAGCCGTGGGAGGTCATCGCCGAGCGGCTGCGCGCCGCGGCCACCGCCGACCTGGTGCTCGCCCTGTACAACCCCGGTTCCCGCAGCCGCACATGGCAGGTGGCGCAGGCCCGCGAGCTGCTGCTGGAGCTGCGTGCGCCCGAGACCCCGGTGGTCGTCGCGCGGGACGTGGGCGGGCCGGAGCAGTCGGTGCGGATCGTCACGCTCGACGAACTGGAGCCGTCCGAGGTGGACATGAGGACGATCCTGCTGGTCGGCTCCTCGCAGACGCAGATCACCGAGCGGGCCGACGGCTCGCGGATCACGTGGACGCCGCGCCGCTACCCGTGACCGGGTTGGGGTGACAGGCGTCGGGCCCGGGGTACTTGCTCCACCTCGGGCCCGACGCGTTCACGCCTGCTGCCGCAGCCAGTCCAGGGCCGCGGCCGGCGAATCCGCCTCCGCCACGCCCACCGGGACGGCCGGGCGCCGTACGACGAGGACCGGGACGCCCGCCTCGCGGGCCGCGGTGAGCTTGGGGGCGGTGGCCGAGCCGCCGCTGTCCTTCGTGACCAGTACGTCGATCCGGTGGCGGGCCAGCAGCTCCCGCTCGTCGTCCAGGGTGAACGGGCCCCGGGCCAGTACGACTTCCAGCTGCGGGGGAACGGGCGCGTCCGGGGGGTCCACCGAACGCACCAGGAACCAGGTGTCGTCGAGGTGGGCGAAGGTGTGCAGGCCCATCCGGCCGGTGGTGAGGAATGCGCGGCTGCCGAGGGAGGGCAGCACGGCCGCCGCCTCGGCGAGCGAGTCCGCGAAGGTCCACGCGTCGCCGGGCTCCGGCGTCCAGCCGGGGCGGCGCAGCGCCAGCAGCGGGATCCCCGAAAGGGCCGCCGCCTGCGACGCGTTGAAGCTCATCCGCTCCGCGAAGGGGTGGGTGGCGTCCACGAGGTGGGTGACCCCGTGGGTGGCGATCCACGCGGCCAGCCCGGCGGGGCCGCCGAAGCCGCCGATGCGCGTCTCGCCCGGCGGCAGCACGGGGGCGGTGACCCGGCCCGCGAGGGACGTGGTCACCCGGCAGCCCGTTCCCGCGTCGGCCAGCGCCGCCGCGAGCCTGCGGGCCTCCGTCGTGCCGCCCAGGATCAGGACGTGGCGCTCGGGGGCGGTGTCGGCGGTCCCGGCGGTCCCGCCAGTGCCGGCGGTCCCGCCAGTGCCGGCGGTCCCGCCAGTGCCGGCGGTCCCGCCGGTCGCCGCGGTCTCAGCAGACATGCCGGTCGCGCTCGGGGGAGTACAGGTGGCTGTCGCGGAACTGCTCGGCGCCCAGCGTGCGGCCCACCACGATGACGGCGGTGCGGACCAGCCCGTGCTCCTTCACCCGGCCGGCGATGTCGGCCAGGGTGCCGCGCAGGATCAGCTCGTCGGGGCGGCTGGCCATCGCCACCACCGCCACCGGGCACTCGGCCCCGTAATGCGGCAGCAGTTCGTCGACGACCCGGTCCACGTAACGGGTGGCGAGGTGCAGGACCAGCAGGGCGCCGCTGCGCCCCAGCGTCGCCAGGTCCTCGCCGGGCGGCATCGGGGTGGCCTGCTGGGCGATCCGGGTCAGGATCACGGTCTGGCCGACGGTGGGGACGGTCAGCTCCCGCTTCAGCGCCGCCGCGGCCGCCGCGAAGGCGGGCACGCCCGGGACGACCTCGTAGGGGATGCCGGCCGCGTCGAGGCGCCGCATCTGCTCCGCGACCGCGCTGAAGATGGACGGGTCGCCGGAGTGCAGCCGTGCTACGTCCTCGCCCGCCTCGTGGGCCCGTACGCACTCGGCGATGATCTCGTCCAGGTTCAGCTGCGAGGTGTCGACCAGGCGGGCGTCCGGCGGGCACTCGGCGAGCAGTTCGCGCGGGACGAGGCTGCCCGCGTACAGGCAGACCGGGGCGGCGGCCAGGGTCCGGGCACCGCGCACCGTGATCAGGTCGGCGGCGCCGGGGCCGGCACCGATGAAGTACACGGTCATGTCTGGTCCTGATCCTTTTCCTTGGTAACTGACCACTGCGTCACGGGCATTGCCTGCCGCCAGCCCGTGAAACCGCCCACCGGCACGGCGTGCGCGACGGCGAGCTTCACCAGCTCGCCGCCGTGGCGGCGGTAGCGGTCGGTGAGGACCGCCTCCGATTCCAGGGTGACGGTGTTGACCACGAGCCGGCCGCCGGGGGCGAGCGCCGCCCAGGCCGCGTCGAGGAGTCCGGGCGCCGTCAGCCCGCCGCCGATGAACACCGCGTCGGGAGCGGGGAGGCCGGTGAGCGCGTCGGGGGCGGCCCCGACGACCACGCGCAGCCCGGGTACGCCCATCGCCGACGCGTTGCGGGTGATCCGCGCGGCCCGCTCCGCAACCCGCTCCACCGCCACGGCCCGGCAGGACGGGTGCGTCCGCATCCACTCGATGCCGATGGAGCCGGAGCCGCCGCCGATGTCCCACAGCAGCTCGCCGGGGGCCGGGGCGAGCGCGCACAGGGTCGCCGCCCGGACGTGGCGCTTGGTGAGCTGGCCGTCGTGCTCGTAGGCGGCGTCCGGCAGGCCGGGGGTGGCGCCGAGGCGCGGGGCGGGGTGGGCGGGGTCGCGGCGGCAGTCGACGGCGACCACGTTCAGGGGGTCGCCGGGCGCGTGGTCCCAGCCGTCCGCGCGGCCCTCGTACGCGTCCTCGCGCTCGGAGCCGAGCTGCTCCAGGACCCGCATCCGGCTCGGGCCGAAGCCCCGCTCTCGAAGCAGAGCAGCGATCTCGTTCGGGGTCGCCGCTCCGGCGCTGAGCACCAGCACCCGGCGCCCCTCGTACAGGGCGGCCGCGAGCCGGGCCACCGGGCGGCCCACCACCGTCACGACCTCGGTGTCCTCCACCGGCCAGCCCAGGCGGGCGCAGGCGTAGGAGACGGAAGAGGGGTGCGGGTGGACGAGGAGGCCCTGCGGCCCCACTTCCTCGGACAGCGCGCGGCCGATCCCGTAGAACATCGGGTCCCCACTGGCCAGCACCGCGATCCGGCGCCCGGCGTGCTCGGCCATCAGCTTCGGGACGGCCGGCCGCAGCGGGCTCGGCCAGGCCACCCGCTGCCCGGTGCACTCGGCGGCCGGCAGCAGGTCGAGCTGGCGCGGCCCTCCGATCAGCACCTCGGCACGGGACAGCGCGGACCGTGCGGGGGCGGTGAGCCCGGCCCAGCCGTCGGCGCCGAGGCCGACGACCGTCACGGGTATGGGGGGCGGTGCGGAGCTCACTGCGCGGTACCTCGGGGACGGGGAGGGGCGGGGGACGGGACGACCGACGGGCGGGCGTACGGTCGGTCGGAGGTTCGGACGGACGTGCGGCGGACGGGCGGGCGGACGGGCGGGCAGCATGACTGCGGAACCGCAGCCTACTGGCCTGCGCATTCCGGGGAGGAACCTGCCCTGGCTCCCGGCCCGGGACCCCTGCGGGCTACCCTCGGTAACCCATCTTTCGCGAGGGACCCGAGGGAGTTGCCATGCCCGGCTGGAACGCCACGAACATCCCCGA
The DNA here is from genome assembly GCF_044541755.1 of Streptomyces sp. NPDC085524. Taxonomy (NCBI): domain Bacteria; kingdom Bacillati; phylum Actinomycetota; class Actinomycetes; order Kitasatosporales; family Streptomycetaceae; genus Streptomyces; species Streptomyces sp. NPDC085524. Next base: position 72,095 of record NZ_JBITTH010000028.1, on the reverse strand, counting down.
CCAGCGCGGCCGGACCGCGGTCGTGACCGGGGCCAACAGCGGGATCGGCTACATCACCGCCCGCGAGCTCGCCCGGCGCGGCGCCACCGTGGTGCTGGCCTGCCGCAGCGCGGCGCGCGGCCGGGCCGCCGTGGTCAGGCTGCGCACGGAAGTACCCGCGGCCGAGGTGGAGTTCGCCGAACTCGACCTGGCCGAGCTGGCGTCCGTCCGGGACTTCGCCACCGCCTTCGGCACACGCCACGCATCGCTCGACCTGCTGGTCAACAACGCCGGAGTGATGGCCCTGCCGTTCGGGCGCACCACCGACGGCTTCGAGACCCAGTTCGGCGTCAACCACCTCGGGCACTTCGCCCTGACCGGGCTGCTGCTGCCGAAGCTGCGGGCCGCGCCGCCCGGCGCCCGCATCGTCAACGTCTCCAGCGGGTTCCACGCGCTCTCCGACATCGACCTCGACGACCTGGGCGACGAACACGGCTACCGCCGCTGGGTCGCCTACGGCCGCTCCAAGACCGCCAACCTGCTCTTCACCCACGAGCTGGCCCGGCGCTTCACCGCCGCCGGCTCCGCGATCACCGCCGCCGCCTCCCACCCCGGCTACGCCTCCAGCAACCTGCACTCCGGCGCCTCGAAACTGGAGGGTCCCAGCTTGATCTCGCGGATGTCGGCCGTCGGCAACACCGTCATCGCGCAGCCCACCGCCTCCGGCGCGCTCCCCACCCTCTACGCGGCCACGGCGCCCGGGGTGCGCTCCGACGACTTCATCGGGCCGCGCTTCGGCTGGCGCGGGGCGCCCGTCCGCTCCTGGCGGGCGAAGTGGACCCTCGACGACACGTCCGGCGAAGCGCTCTGGGCCGCCTCCGAGAAGCTCACGGGAGTCTCGTACGCATCCCTGCCGCGTTGAGCCTCCCCCACCGGTCGAGGGACGGTCTCCTGCCCCTGAGGCGCGCACCGGCGGGCGGGGAACCGCGCACGCGGGCGCCCCGCCGTGAGCCCGTCCGCCCCCGGGGCGCATCCAGGCGCCCCGGACCGCCCCTGACCTGCCACCACGCTCACCGGGAGACTCGGCGACATGAGCGACGACGACATGGACAACCACCCAGAAGCCCACGACCACGCGGTGGTCCTCGGGGCGGGCATCGCCGGGCTGCTGGCGGCACGGGTACTCGCGGACCGGTTCGCGCGGGTGACCCTGGTCGAGCGGGACGAACTGGCCGAGGCCGCCCCTTCCTTCAGGCCGGGCCTCCCGCAGTCCCGGCACGTGCACGTGCTGTGGTCCCGGGGGGTACGGCTGATCGAGGAACTGCTGCCCGGGGTCACGGAGAAGCTGACCGCCCGCGGGGCCGCCCTGCTGAACAGCCCGAGGGACTTCCTCTGGCTGAGCCCCGCCGACTGGTTCCACCAGGTCGACGGCTCGGAAATCCTCCTCGCGAGCCGTGAGTTGCTCGACTGGACCTTACGCCGCGAGGTGCTGCGGCACGATCGGATCCGGCTGCGCGCAGGCAGCCAGGCCACCGGGCTCGTCGGCGGCCCGGACGGCCGCTCGGTGACCGGCGTGGAGTTCCGCGACGGTGACCCGCTGGCCGCGCGGTTCGTGGTCGACGCGACCGGGCGCACCTCCAGAGCCCCCGCCTGGCTGGCCGCGCTCGGCTACCCGACGCCGGAGACCACCCGCTACGACTCCCATCTCGGCTACTCCAGCCGGTACTACGAGATCCCGCCCGACCCGGCACGGCGCTGGCGGGGACTGTACGTCCAGGGCCGCCCGGACGTCCCGCGGGGCGCCGTGCTCATCCCGCAGGACGGCGAGGACCGGTGGCTGGCGACGCTCATCGGCAACGGCGAGCACGCCCCGCCCACCAAGGACGAGGAGTTCCTCGACTTCGCCCGGGGCCTGCGCAGCCCCGTGCTCTACGACACCCTGCGCGAGGCGAAGCCGCTGTCCCCGGCGACCGGGTTCCGGTCCACCGCGAACGAATGGCGGCACTACGAGCGGCTGGACCGCTGGCCGGCCGGATTCGTCGTACTCGGCGACGCGGCCTGCCGGTTCAACCCGGTGTACGGGCACGGGATGACGGTGGCCGCGCTGGTGGCGGACGCCCTGCGCAAGGAGATCGCACCCCTGGCCCCGCGGGACGTCCCGGCGGCCGCCCGCCGGATCCAGCGCAGGGCGGTGGCCGAGGCGGGAGTGGCCTGGCAGATCGCCACCAGCGAGGACCTGCGCTACCCGGGGACGGAGGGGCCGCCGGCGGACCGGGCCGCGAAGGTCCTGCAGGGCTACATGTCACGGGTGATGGTCGGCGCCAACTCCGACCCGGCCATCGCCGGCCGCTTCTTCGGCGTGCTCTCCCTCTCGGCCCCGCCGACCACCCTGCTCAGCCCCGCCACGGTGGTCCGCGTCCTGTCCAAGTGGCGCCTGCCCACCTCGCCGACGGCAACCGCGTACCCGCCGCACCACGCCCCGCCGCCGGCCGGGCCCGGCAGCTAGTGCTGTGACCGGAAAGGTTCACCGGGTCACGGCGCCCGGCACGGCGTCGGGTCAGGGCTTGGTGGCGCGCTCGTACAGGGACCGGACCCCGTCGCCGAAGTAGCTGCTGTAGGAGGTCTCCTCGTCGCCGCCCCCGTCACGCCCGCCGATCACCCCGATCAGGGTGCTGCCGTCGGTCAGGACCGGGCCGCCGCTGGTGCCGTTCGGGACGTCCGCGCAGTCCAGCCGCAGCTGCGTCGGCCCGGCCGCCACCGCCGTGTTGCGGCAGTCCAGCGGCTGCTCGGCGTCGTTCGGGTACCCCACGACCCGTGCGGGGGCGGGGAGTTCGGGCCGGAACGCGATGGTCTCCGCCCCGGTCACGTCCTCCAGGCGCTGGCCGGGGTAGCCGGGGCGGCGCAGCCGGATGAAGGCCACGTCGTGGTCCGGGTCCTGGTCGTCGGTCCAGCGCGGGTCCACGTCGATGCGCGTCGGGACCCAGATGCCGTACGGGGCCACGCCGTCGCGGTAGCCGGGGGCGAAGGCCAGGTTGGTGCGGAAGCCGCGGGTGTACACGCAGTGGGCGGCGGTGACGATCAGGTCGCCGCGGGGGGAGTGGACCACCGCGGCCGAGCAGTGGTGGTCGGGGTCGGCGTCCGGGCCGGGGGAGAACAGCGCGCCGATCGCGGGCTCGGCCGGGGCGGGGCGGGCCTCCAGCGGCTCGGAGGGCTTCCACCCGGCGGACCGCCAGCTCACCGCCCCGCCACCGCCGAAGGCCTTGCCGTCCATCGGCGGCTCCGCGGCCTCCCGGACGATCCCGTCGAGCACCTCGGAGGCCGTCCGGTCCGCCCGCTCAGGGTCCTGCTCGTACACGCCCCGCCCCGGATCCCCGTCCGCGAGGTGGGCGGCGATGGCGCGCAGCTCCCAGACGTACCAGCCGCCCGCGAGGACCAGCGCGCACAGGACCGCGAGGAGCACCGAGCCCCGTACGACCCGCGCCTCAACCCTGCTGACCATCCGGTGCTCCCGCCCCACAGACATTCACGACCTCTCGTCAGATGGGCCGGGAGCCGCGGCGGGTTCCGCGTCCGGGACGTGTTCGTGCTCACAGTCCGGGCCCGCCGGCCGGCCCGCCGCGCGGATTCCGAACTCGCAGATCCCTGACGCCGGTTGGCGGCTCGGCGCTATCGTGCGGGCGGGGGCGGATGACTGTACGAGGGGGCGGGTGGGATGCGGTTTCTCTTTGTCCACGGTACGGGGGTGCGGCGCGAGCGGCACGACGCGCTGTTCGCCCTGGTGCGGGAACGGCTGGCCGGGCGCTTTCCCGGGGCGGAGGTCGACTCCTGCTACTGGGGTGACCGCTTCGGGGCGGACCTCGGCGCGGGCGGCCGGTCCGTACCGGGTCTGCGGCCGGGACCGGACGCGGAGGGCGCCGATGCGGAGACGGCCGCCTGGGCGCTGCTGATCGCCGACCCGCTGTGCGAGGTACGGGTGCTGGCCGAAGCCGGGTGGGAGGGCGGACCCGACGACGACGGCTTCGCCATGCCGGGCGTGCAGTCGGCAGGGGCCCGCGTACTGGGCCTGCTGGCAGCGATGTCGGCAGAGTTCCCCGCAGGGGCCCGCGCCGCCGATGCGGTCATCGCGGCCCACGGCGACGGGGAACTCGCAGCGTTGCTGCGCGGTACCGGGCTCGGGGGCCGCCTTCCCGCCGCGCTGGACGCCACCGCCCGCTCCGCCGAGGCCGCGCGGGCCGGGGCGCGCGCCGCCGACGCCGCGCAGGCGGCGGAGCTGGCCGGCGTCCTCGCGCGGGCCGTGACCGCCGCCGCGCTCGCCTCCGCCGGGGCCGAGGCCGACTGCACCGGCGCCGAACGCGACCGCCTCGTCGAGCTGCTCACCGCCCGCCTCGGCGGCGACGCCCGGGTGCCCGGCGCCCGCGCGGCCGCGGTGCTGGGCCGGCTCGCGATGCGCGTCACCACCCAGCCCCTGCTCAACGCCTGGCGCGGCTCCCTCACCGTCGGCGCCACCCCCGCGCTCGGCGACATCCTGCGCTACCAGGCCCGCGGCCACGCCCTGCGCGCGTTCCTGCACGCCGAGATCACCTCCCGGCCGGGGCCGGCCGTGCTCATCGGCCACAGCCTCGGCGGGATCGCCCTCGTCGACCTCCTCGCCCTCGCCGCCGCCCGCGGGGAGCCCGTACCCGGCGTGGAACTGCTCGTCACCGTCGGCTCCCAGGCCCCGTTCCTGTACGAACTCGGCGCGCTGACCGCGCTGGAGCCCGGCGAGAAGCTCCCGTACGGCTTCCCGCGCTGGCTCAACGTCTACGACCGCCAGGACGTGCTCGCGTACCTCGCGGGCCCCGTCTTTCCCGGCGACCAGCGGATCAGCGACCACGAGGTGGGCAGCCGCCAGCCCTTCCCCGCCTGCCACAGCGCGTACTGGAAGCAGAACACCCTCTACGAGCGGATCGGGCGGGCGGTGAGAGAGGCGGGGATCGGGTGACCGCCGACCCGGCGGGATCCGGCATGGACCCCGGCTTCCTGCCGCCAACCCTCGGCCCCGGGCGGACCTTCGCGCTGGTCGCCGGGGTCGAGCAGTACGCCGTGAGCCCGCGCTGGAACCTGCGCGGCCCGGCCCGCGACGCCCTGCGCTTCGCACGCTGGCTGACCGGGCCCGCCCAGGTGCCGCCCGGCAACGTACGGCTGCTGCTGTCCCCGATCGACGGGCCGGACGCCCTCGACTGGTCGGACTCCCCGGCCATGGCCGCCCTGCGCACCGCGCACCGGCCCGCCACCGAGGGCAACGTGAAGTCGGCGCTGCTCGACGAACTCCCGCAGTGCGACGGCGACCTGCTGTGGATCTTCTGGGCCGGACACGGCTACCTCGGCCCCCGCGGTGAGCTGATGCTGCCCTGCACCGACGCCCACCCCGGCCAGATCCGCCACCTCAACCTCGACTCGGCGCTGCGCTGGTGGCGCACCGACCTCGTGGGGCACCGCAGGTTCCCGCTCCAGGCCGCCCTCGTCGACGCCTGCCGCGTCGACGCACCCCGCGACAGCCGGTGGAACTTCGGTACCAACGACTACGGGGGCGGCGGTTCGGTGCCCGGCCGGCGCCAGTTCCGGCTCTACGCCTCCCGCGAGGGCGAAGCCGCGCAGAACGACGCCGAACGCGGCGCGGGCCGCTTCACCGAGGCACTGCTCGAGGAGCTCGGACAGCGGTCCGTGCAGGAGGGCGTCACCGGACTCGCCGCCTCCGCCCGCACCATCCACCGCGCCTTCCGGGAGCAGCGGGACCGCGGCGAGGGCTGGCAGCTGCCGCAGTTCCTCGTCGACCGGGACTGGGACGCCTGCTCCTTCCTCGACGAGGACCTGCCCGGCGCCGGCCCGGCCCGGCCCGCTCCGCCCCGGGCCACCCGGCTCGACCAGGGCGCCTGGGACGGGCTCGGCGTCCTCTTCGCGGGCCGGGCCCTGCCGCGCCACGCCCCCGAGGCCTACGCGTGGGCGTTCAAGGCGGCGGGGTGTACGACCCCGATGGCCGACGGGCTGCCCGGGGACAGCCTGCTCGACGTGGTCCAGGACCTGGACGAGCGCCAGGGCGGCAGCACCGGGGGCACCGGCATGCCGCTGGTGGTGCCCTTCGTACGGTTCCTCGCGGACCGGGCCGCGGCGACCGACGCGGAGTGGGCGGCCCGGCTGCTGGAGTGGGTGCGCGAGACCCGCGCGCGGCTGGGCCTGCCCGTGCTGCCGCCGCCCCCGAGCCCGGCACCCCGCACCGCCCTGGACGTCCGGCTGGACGTGCCGCCCGGCGGCGAGGACGGGTTCCTGGTACGGATGTGGCTGCGCGGGGACGCGACGCGGCAGGTGTGGGAGTCGGAGGGGGCACCGCTCGCGCTGGACGCCGTACGGGAGGAACTGCTGCGGCAGCTCGCGCTGATCGGCGGGGCCCGGGCGGGCGGTCACGCGCCCGGGGCGCCGTACGCGGCGGTGGACCGGATCGAGTTCCACGTCCCGTACGAGCTGCTGGACACCGACTTCGACCAGTGGCCGGTGCCGCGCGGGCCGGCCGGGCGCCGCAGGGCCCTCGGCCTGCTCTACCAGGTCGTGGTGCGCTGCCCGGAGGAACGGGCCGACACCCGGGCCGAGTGGCACACCAAGTGGCGGTGGCTGTGCATCCGGGGCGGCCGGCACCCCGAAGCCGTCCGGGTGGTGTGGGACGCCGAGACCACGGACACCCTCGGGATGGAGCTGGCGTCGGGGCCCGCCCCCGCCTGCGTCGTGGCGCACACCACCACCGCCCCGCACGAAGGGCTGCTGGAGGCCGTACTCGAAGGGGGCGTCCCGGTCGCGGTGTGGCGGCGCGGCGGCGGCGCACCGGAGCCCGCACTGCTGGACCTGCTCGCACCCGCAGGGCCCGACGGCCGCCCCGACCCCGGGGCGCTCGACGTGCTCGACCTGCCCGCGCGCGTCCGGGAGGTGCGCCGGGCGGCCGCCGGAGTGCCCCCGGGCGGAAATGCGCGCCCCGTACAACCGGCGCCAGGGGCAGACCAGTTGGTGCTCCTGTGGGACGATCCCGACGACGTGCCGGGCCTCCGGCCCCTGGCCTGCCCTCCTGATCCGTGACTCCCCGATCCCGATCCCCGGTCCCGATCCCCGGTCCCGATCCCCGATCCCCGATCCCCGATCCCCGCATCCGATCCATGACGACGGACACACGGACAGACCGCGACACCGACGATGGAGGCACAGGCAGTGGCGAAGGACTGGTGGCTGTACCACGGGACCGGTGAGGGCGCGGACCGGCGTGCCCGCCTGGAGGCCGGCCCCCCGCCGCCCTGGCGCAGGTTCAACGGCGTCCCGGACCCGGAGTACGCGCCACCGGGCTGCGAGGGGAAGGCCTGGCGGCAGACGTCGGAGCGCGGCGCGGGCTACGTACCCGACGAGCCGGAGAAGGACGTCGTCAACACGGCCCTGCACCTGCGCAGGCCGCTCCTCGTCACCGGCAAGCCGGGCGTCGGCAAGTCCACGCTCGCCTACAGCATCGCGACGGACCTCGGGCTGGGGCCCGTACTGCACTGGCCGATCACCAGCCGGACGGTCCTGCGCGACGGGCTGTACCTGTACGACGCCGTCGGCCGCCTCCAGGAGGCCGGCCTGGAACAGCTGCGCCCGCCCGGCGCCGCACCGGCCGCACCCTCCGCCGCGCCCGCCCCCGTGACCGATCCCGCCCCCGTCACCGCACCCTCCATCTCCCGCTACCTGAGCCTCGGCCCGCTCGGCACCGCGCTGCTGCCGCAGGACCGCCCCCGCGTGCTGCTCGTCGACGAGATCGACAAGAGCGACATCGACCTCCCCGGCGACCTCCTCACCGTCTTCGAGGAGGGCGGCTTCGTCATCCCCGAACTCGCCCGCCTCGCCAAGCAGAGCCCCACCGTCCCCGTCGGCACGGCGGACGGCCTCGACGCCACCGTGCGCATCAAGGACGGCAACGTCCAGTGCCGGTACTTCCCCGTGGTGGTCCTCACCAGCAACGGCGAACGGGACTTCCCGCCCGCCTTCCTGAGGCGCTGCGTCCGCCTCCACCTGGACGCTCCCGGACCGGACAAGCTCGCCCGCATCGTGCGCCGCCGCCTCGGAGTCGACATCGAGACCGACGAGGAGTACGGGGAACTCGTACGGGCCTTCCTCGACCGCGCCGAGGACGGCGACCTGGCCACCGACCAGCTCCTCAACGCCATCCAGCTCCGGCTCGCCGGTGCCTGGTCGGCCCCGGGCGACCGCGACCGCTTCCTCGACACCGTCATGCAGCACCTGACCGGGCCGACGGCGTGATCGAGAAGCTGCTCGCCGCCCTCGCCGGATTCCCCGACGGCGCCGGGGACGGCGCCCCGAGCACCGGCGCCGGGATCGAGGAGATCGCCGACATCCTGTGGCTCGCGGCCCGGGTGGACCCGGCCGGCGCCCGCCCGCCCGGGACGCCCCAGGCCGGGCCCGGGGGCGAGCAGCCGCCGGCCGCCGCGCCCCCGGCGCCCGAGCCCGCCCCGGCCCACGGCGCCGGCCAGGACGGCGCGGAGCCGGCCGTACGGCTCTACCCGGCCGCGGTGCCCCTCCGCGACCCCGAGGGGAAGCCCGCCGGGGCTCCGGACGGGACACGGGTTGCCGCCGCGGCAGCAGGCCGCCGCGGCACACCCCTGCGACTGCCGCGGGCCGGCTCCCTCGACGATCCGCTCGGCCTGATGCGCTCCCTGCGCCCCGTCGGCCGGCGCTCCATCGGCGGGCCGGGGGAGGAACTGGACGAGCAGCTCACCGTGGAACGCAGCATCGAGCAGATGGTGCCCACCCCGGTCCTGCGGCCCGCCGAGAGCCGCTGGCTGGACCTGGCCCTGGTCGTCGACACCCACCACTCGATGCTGCTCTGGGCCGACCTGGTGGACGAACTCCGCACGGTCCTGACCCGCAGCGGGGTCTTCCGCGACGTGCGCACCTGGCAGCTGACCGGCACCGCCTCCGGTGCCACGCCCATGCTCACGCACCGCCGCGGCGGCCCGCCCCGCAACCCCCTCGAACTGGCCGACCCGGCGGGCCGCCGACTGCTCCTCGTGCTCTCCGACACCGTGGCCGGAGGCTGGTGCGAAGCCCCGCTCCAGGGTGTGCTCCGGCACTGGAGCGCGCACAACGCCGTGGCCGTGCTGAACGTGCTGCCCGAACGGCTGTGGTCGCGCGGCGCGGTCCGGCCCGTCCCGTTCTCCGTCCGCGCGGACCGCCCGGCCGTCGCCACCCGTGCGTGGCAGCGGTTCCCGGGCGGCCGGGCCACCCGCACCCGAGGCACCCCGCGCCGCAGGCGTCCGGCCGACGGCGCCGCTGCCGCCGCTGTCGTCCCCGTCGTCGGGCTCGCCTCCGCCGGCCTGGCCCGGCTGCTGCGCGTGGTCTCCGGCGACGGCCGCCGGCACCGCCTGGCCTGCCTGCGCCTGGACGCGGAACCCGGGCGCGTGGCGCCCCCGGCCCCCGGCGGCCCGCCCGTGGCCCCCACCGCGCTGGAGGCCGTGGAACGCTTCCGCGCGAACGCCTCCCCGACCGCGCAGCAGCTCGCCGCGCACCTGGCCGCCGTACCGCTGACCCTCCCGGTGATGACCCTCGTACGGCGCTCACTGCTGCGCGACTCGGAGCACGCGCACCTGGCGGAGGTCGCCCTCGGCGGCCTGTTCGCGCCCTGGGGCCCCGGACAGGATGCGGACGAGGTGGAGTTCGAGTTCCTTCCGGGTGTACGGGAAGCGCTGCTCGGCTCGCAGCTGCGCGGGGAGGTGGCCGCCGTACGCGAACTCGTACGGCGCCGCGTCTGGGAGTACATGAGCCGCAACCGGGGCCCCGGCCCGGACTTCTCGGCGACCCGCGTCACGAACGGGCGCGACGGCCGCCGCCCCGTGCCGCCGGACGCCCTGCCGTTCGCGGCCCGGCCGCGCCCGACCCGCCCGGAGCCGGGCCTGGCCGACCGCGTGGTCCGCGTCCGCTACGACACCATGGCGGAGCCGCAGGAGGTCGGCACCCTGCTGACGCCGCGCCTGGTGCTCACGGTCGGGGACGACCTGCCGGCCACCAGCGTGGTCGCCTGGATCAGGACCGGAGGCCGGGAGATCGGGTGCCGTTCGGTGTGGTGGGACGAGGCACTGCCCCGGGTGGTCCTGCTGCGCGCCGACGAGGACCTGGTCGACCCGGCCGTCTTCGCGGAGCCCCTGCACTGGTCCGACGGGGAGGCGGGACCGGGGCCGGTCCGGGTGGACGGCTTCACCGACCAGGGGGAGCGCATCGCCCTGACGGGCGAGGTGCTCCCGTACAACGGCGCCCGCAACGGCGAACTCGTACGGCTCACGGCCGAACCGGAGAACTGGACGCAGTACCGCGGCGGCCCGGTCTCCCGCGACGGCGCGCTGATCGGCATCGTCCACGGGGTCTGGCCGGACCGGATGGTGTTCCTTTCGGGCCGGGCCCTGCTGGACCAGCCGGGATTCCGCGACTTCCTCGCCGCGTACGGGAATGAGCGGGGCGAGGCCGACCGGTGGTCCCGGGTGGGCCTGGCGGTCGGCGCCTGCCTCCCGCCGTTCTCCATGGCGCCGGAGAGCATGGACGGGGACGTGTCGCCGCACCCGGCGGGAATGCTGCTGGACGAGTTCTTGCGGGGCCTCGTACGTGATACGGGGGCGGCGGTGCGGGTGCCCGACGGCTTCGAGACGGTGCGGCTCGTCACCGTGGACGAGCCGGGTTCCGTCGGCGTGGTCGGCCGGGTACTGATCGAACTGGCCCGGAGGGCAGAGGAGCTGATCAGTCGGCAGCCTTGGTGGATCGCAGGTGTCGCAGTGGTCGTGGGCTACGGGGAGGACGGCTTCGCATCGGCCGTCGAACAGGCCCGGAACCTGACCTGGCGGGAGGTGCCCGATCCGATCCGGACGGTCCTGTCCCGCTCCCTCTTCAGAGAGCTCGGCGTGCACCTCGGGGCCGCCGGGCTGCACACCGTCACGCGGGGCGGAGGCGGGTCGATGGCCTGGGTTCCCGTTCACGACCCGGCCGAATTGGGGCAGGCCCTGACCGAGGCCGATGAGCTCCGGCGCGAGGCCATCGACTGGCAGGTCTGCGACCACCTGTCCGAGTACGCGGAGCGGTGCACCGGCATCAGGCTGCCGCGGTACGGCCGGTGCCTGGCCCATGTGGAGGACGTCGAGCGGGCCGCCTACCTCGGGACCCTCGCGCCGGGTGCCGCGCTGGACTTCCGGGGCACCACCTTCGCCCCCGGCCTGCTCCGGGAACTCCTGCAAGCGGTGACGGAGCCGGTGACGGGGCGCGTCAGGCTGGGCAGGGCGGACTTCGACCGCGCACGGTTCGTGGACGACTGGACCACCGTGCAGGCGGAGTTCACGGGCAACGCCTCCTTCAGCCGTGCGGTGTTCGAACGCCGGGCGGTTTTCACCGGATGCACTTTCATGGGGAGCGTCTCCTTCGACGGAGTCGTGTTCCAGTACGTGTCGGCCTTCGAGCGGGCCCGGTTCAGCCAGGGGGCCATGTTCCGCCGTGCGCTCTTCAGGGATAGCGCAGGATGGTCGGATTGCACCTTCGCCGGAGAAGTCTCCTTCCAACGGGCCGTGTTGGAGGCGCCGTCCGACATGAACGGGATCCGGGTGACCGGCGCGGCCGACTTCACCCGTGCGGTCTTCCGCGACATGACCGGACTTCACCGTGCCGTCTTCGGTGGGCGGGTGTCCTACACCCGCACGGCATGGGAGCGCGGACTGTTGTCGACCGGGGCCGTATTCCAAGAGCCGGTGGCCTTCGACTCCGCGGACTTCCGGGGCCGCGTTCGCTTCGAGAGCGTGAGCTTCGAAGCGAACACGGACCTCGAGCTGCCCTCCTCTGAGGAGCCGGACCGCTGGACCGTCTCATGGCGCCCGGACGGCTCGCGGGACATCCGCCTGCGCGACCCCGGCCCCGCGGAGGAAGACTCAGGCTCCGGAGCGTGAAGCCTCCAGCTCCCGCTCCGGCCGGGCCTCCGCAGCCCCCGCGCCCGCCACCGGCAGGCTCGCCTCGAGCTCGTCCAGCGCGCGCCGCGCCGTCGCGATCCGCTCCTTGAGGTCCGCCCCCTCCCCGCCGCCCTGCGCCGGGACCCGGTTGCTCTCCTCCTCGATCTCCCGTGCCTCGTCCAGGGAGTTGAGGACGACGCCGATGAGGACGTTCACCAGCACGAAGGAGGCGAGCAGCGCGTACGAGGCGTAGAAGACGATGCTGAGCCGGGAGATCTGCAGCCCCGCGCGCACCGCGTCCGTCAGTCCGTCGAGGGTGGTCAGCAGGAACAGGGTGAGCCCGGCCCGGCCCACCGAGCCGTAGTGCTCGGGGTCGGCCTCGGCGAAGCAGACCCAGCCGATCATGGCGTACACGTACACCACCAGTGCCCCCACGAACAGGAAGCTTGCGGTGCCCGGCAGGCTGCGGCCCACGGCGATCAGCAGGATCCGCAGGTGCGGGAGGAAACGCGCGGTGCGCAGGACCCGGGCGAGGCGCAGCAGCCGCAGGATGGTGGTGTTCTCGCGGACGAACGGCAGGAAGGCGGAGGCCACGACCGCGAGGTCGAAGAGGTTCCAGGGGTCGCGGAAGAATGCTTTCGGCTGGTCGGCCTGGGCGCCGATCCGCAACAGGATCTCCAGGGTGAACAGGGCCAGGCAGCAGTTCTCCGCGCCGCCCAGCACGAGCCGGTACTGCCCGGCGAGACCGCTGTACGTCTCCAGGCCCATCAGCGCGGCGTTGAACAGGATCGCGCAGAAGACGACGATCCCGAAGGCGGGGGCTTCGGTGGCGATCCGGCACCGGGCCGCCAGCTTCATCCGGCCGCGTCCGGCGGGCTTCGGGTTCGTCGTCGTGCTGGTCATCGTGCTCCTCGTACGTTCGACTGCGTCGCGGGCGGCAGCGGCGGGCGGGCGATCGGTCGGCCCATGCCTCTAACGCGTTACAGCCGATCGGGTTTCACACCCGTCGCATACGTACCAGGAGCCCCTTCCGGACCGGTCAGGCGATGTCCGTGCGGCGGCCGCCCATCGGAATGACGAGGGGAGTGCCGGCGACCGGGCATTCGATGACCTCGGCCCGCAGGCCGAACACCTCGTGGACCAGGTCCGGGGTGACGATCTCGGACGGTGGGCCGGCGGCGATGACCCGGCCGTCGCGCATCGCGATGAGGTGCCCGGCGTAGCGGCAGGCGAGGTTGAGCTCGTGCAGGACCATCACCACCGTGCGGCCCTCGGTGCGGTTGAGGTCGGCGACCAGTTCGAGGACGTCGACCTGGTGGGCGAGGTCGAGGTAGGTCGTCGGCTCGTCCAGCAGCAGCACCGGCGTGTGCTGGGCCAGGGCCATCGCGATCCACACGCGCTGGCGCTGGCCGCCGGACAGTTCGTCGATGGAGCGGGTCGCCAGCTCCGCGGCACCCGTCGCCGCCAGCGCGGCGTCCACCGCGGCCTCGTCGGAGGAGGACCACTGGCGCCACCACCGCTGGTGCGGGGTGCGGCCGCGGGCCACCAGGTCGCGCACGGAGATGCCGTCCGGCGCGCTGGGGGTCTGCGGCAGCAGGGCCAGGCGCAGCGCGAACTCCCGGGCGGACAGGCCCGCGATGTCCTCGCCGTCCAGGTGGACGGCGCCGCCGGCCGGCTTGAGCAGCCGGGCCAGTGCGCGCAGGGCGGTGGACTTCCCGCACGCGTTCGGGCCGACCAGCGCCGTCACCTGCCCGGCGGGGATGCCGAGGTCGAGGTCCTCGGAGACGATGCGGTCGCCGTAGCCCAGGCGCAGCGCGGAGGTGTGCAGTGCGGTGGGCGGGAGGCCCGTGGACTGGGTCTCGGTCAGCGGGGCGGTCATGTCAGCCTCCCTTTCCGGCCCGGTTGGTACGGGCGAGGAGCAGCAGCAGGTACGGGGCGCCCACGGCGCCGGTGAGGACGCCGACGGGCAGTTCGGTCGGGGCGAGGACGAGGCGCGCGGCCAGGTCGGAGAGGATCAGCAGGACCGCCCCGGTCAGCGCGCTGGTGATCAGGGGGATGCCCGCGCTGCCGGTGATGCGGCGCGCGATCTGCGGGGCGCCGAGCGCGATGAAGGCGATCGGCCCGGCCGCGGACGTGGCCAGTGCGGTGAGGCACGTGGCGAGGACCAGGAGGGCGATCCGGGCGTGCCGCAGCGGGATGCCGAGGCTGCGTGCGGTGTCGTCGTCGTACTGGAGCAGCTGGTACGGGCGGGCGAGCGCCAGGGTCAGCGGTACGAGCACCGCCAGCGCCAGACCGGCCCACTGGACGTGTTCGTAGCCGCGCCCGTTGAGGCTGCCGGTCAGCCACACCATGGCGCGGGAGGCCTGGTCGATGTCGGCGCGGGCCAGCAGCCAGCGGGTCAGTGCGATCAGGGCGCCGTTCGCGGCGAGGCCGACGAGGACGAAGCGGTAGCCGGTGATGGTGCCGTCCCGGTAGGCCAGCAGGTAGATGGCGAGCGAGGTCAGCAGGGCGCCGGCGAGGGCCCCGAACGGGACGGCCCCGAAGGTGCCGGCGCCGGCCGCGGTCACCCCGCCGATGAGGATCGAGCAGACCGCGCCGGCCCCGGCCCCGGCGGCGATGCCGATCAGGTCCGGACTGGCCAGCGGATTTCGGGTGACGGCCTGGAACACGGCGCCGGCCAGCCCGAACGCGGCCCCCACCAGCAGTGCGGTCAGGGCGCGCGGCAGCCGGAGCTGGTGGACGATCAGATCGGCCGCAACGGAGCCGGTGCCCAGCACCGCGCCGAGTACGTCGCCGACCGGGATCGCGAAGGTGCCCAGCGACACGGAGGCGATCAGGCCCGCGAACCCGGTCAGCACCAGCCCGAGCACCGCGAGCGCGACCCGGGGGGTGACGGCGAAGCCGACGGGTCCCACCTCGAACCGCAGCCGCCGCGGCTTCTTCTGGCGGCCCGTCGAGGCCGCGGCGGCAGGAGCTGCCGCACTCGTCGTCGTGCTCATCGGGTGTGCTCCTTGAGCTTGCCGCGCTTGACCAGCAGCGCGAGGAACGGCGCACCGAGCAGCGCGGTCACCACGCCCGCCTCCAGCTCGCCCGGCCGGGCCACCATCCGGCCCACGACGTCGGCCGCGAGCATCAGGGAGGCCCCGCCCAGCGCCGAACAGGGCACCAGCCAGCGGGCGTCGGGGCCGGTGAAGGCCCGTACGACGTGCGGAACGACCAGGCCGATGAAGGTCACCGGACCGGCGGCGGCGACGGCCGCCCCGGTCAGCAGGACCACGGCGAGGGCCCCGAGGGCGCGGGTGGACCTGACCGGCGTGCCGAGCGAGCTGGCGAGGTCGTCGCCGAGGGCGAGGGCGTTGAGCCGGCCGCTGAGCCCGATGGCGAGGGCGAGTCCGACAGCGACGAACGGCAGCAGCTGCAGCCCCAGTTGCGGGTCCCGTCCGGCCAGGGAGCCCACCGCCCAGAAGCGGTACTGGTCCAGGGTGCGTACGTCGAGCAGCACCAGGGTGTTGGTGCCCGCGTCGAGCAGTACGGTCACGGCCGCGCCGGCCAGGGCGAGTTTGGCGGGGGTGGCGCCGCCGTAGCCGGTGCCGCCGACGGCGTAGGCGATGAAGCCGGCCAGCGCCCCGCCGAGGAAGGCGAACCAGATGTACTGGTACGAACTGGTCAGCCCCAGCATGCCGATGCTCGCGGCGACCGCGAACGAGCCGCCCGAGCTGATGCCGATCAAGCCGGGGTCGCCGAGCGGGTTGCGCGTGATGTCCTGGGCGACCGCGCCCGCGGCGCCCAGCGAGAGTCCGACGAGCACGCCCAGGAAGGTGCGGGGCATGCGGAGTTCGCGGACCACGACCGCGTCACCGGCGTCGCTGCCCGATATCGCGGCCAGCACGTCGGAGAGCGGGACGGCCTTGGTGCCGATCGCGAGGGAGGCGCAGACCATGGCCGCCACGGTGACGACCAGCGCCGTGAGCACCAGGGACCGGGACACAACTCTGCGGGGCGGCGGGACGGTTGGGACATTGGCCGTGGTGGCGGACGCGATGACGGGCTTCAGAGACACTCAGACAAGGTAAGGGATGCCTAACCGAATTTGTTCCATGGTTCCGTCTGGATTTTGACCACGAAGAGCAGCTAGTCTTCACAACGCGTTCACTCAGGCAAGCCTTACCTAAGAACGAATGTTCCCTCTGGAGAACCGAGAACCGATGAACACCTTCACTCAGCGCCGCCGGCCGGGCCGGATCGCCGCTGCCGTTCTCACGGCGGCCCTCGCCCTTTCGCTGGCCGCCTGCGGCGGCAGCAGCGACGACACGAAGCCGGGCGCCGAGTCGTCGAAGCCGACGACCGCCGAATCGGCCGGCTTCCCGCGCACGATCACCCACGACAAGGGCAAGACCGAGATCAAGGCCAAGCCCAAGCGCGTGGTGGCGCTGGACAACAGCCTGGTCGAGGCGGTCGTCGCACTCGACGCACCGCTGGTCGGCGGCATCGGCTCGTACCGTGACCAGAAGGGCTTCCCGCCCTACCTCGGTGACGCGGTGAAGGACACCAAGGACGTCGGCCCGCTCGACAGCCCCAACCTCGAGGCGATCGCGGCCCTCAAGCCCGACCTGATCGTCTCGGCGACGGTCCGTCACGCCGACTTCTACGACCGGCTGAGCCAGATCGCGCCGACCGTGTTCGTGAAGACCACGGGCCCGATCTGGAAGGAGAACATCACCTTCCTCGGCCAGGCCCTGGGCCAGGAGGAGAAGGCCGCGGCCAAGCTGACGGCGTACCAGACCCGCGCCAAGAAGATCGGCGACGCGATCAACGCCAAGGGCGGCGGCTCCGCCGACGGCAAGCCCACCTTCTCGGTCGTCCGCTTCGTCGACGGCCCGACGCGCATCTACCTGCCCAAGACCTTCAGCGGCATCATCCTCACCGACATGGGCCTGACCCGTCCGGAGAACCAGCGCGACGAGGCGAAGTTCAACATCGAGATCAGCGAGGAGCAGATCCAGCAGGCCGATGGCGACCACATCTTCATGACCAGCTTCTCGGGCGGTGAGGAGCGCAAGAAGAAGTTCCTCGCCAACCCGCTGTGGCAGCGCCTGAACGCGGTCCAGAAGAACCAGGTCCACGAGGTCGACGACGCCACCTGGATGACCTCGGTCTCCCTCCAGGGTGCCGACGTGGTCCTCGACGACCTGGCCAAGGCCTTCCAGGTGGACCCCGCCAAGTAGGCCGCTCCCGAAGGGAGAAGGGGCCGGTCCCCGTCCCGTACTCGTGGAGTACGGGACGGGGACCGGCCCTTCGGCGTACCCGCTCAGGCCTGGCCCTCGATCCGGCGCAGCCGCTCCGCGTCGCAGGTGCGGGGGCAGGTGGCGCAGGCCCGGGACGCGTCCAGGGTGTAGTACATGCAGCAGCCGAGCCGGGTGCGGGTCGGGTGCAGGTGTCCCTCGCGGTCCGCGAGCCGCCGGAAGTCGGCGCCGCCGGGGAAGGGGGCTATGGCGGTCGGCAGCAGCTCGGTCGCCTCGCGCACCGCCCGCTCCTCCTCGCCCAGGGCGCGGCCGAGGTACCAGATCCCGGAGACGAGGTCGTCGGTGACCATCCCCCACAGGGCCCGGTCCCGGCGGCGGACCCGCGGCCCGATGGCGGCCAGCAGCGGCCGCATGTGATCGGCGACGGCCGCACGGAGTTCTGCGCGCAGCGCCTCCTCGCCGGCCACCACCCGGGCGCCCGGCAGGCGGGCGGCGGGATCGCCGGGCAGACAGGCGAACCCGGCGCCCGGAACGATCTCGAACCGGCCGGTGGAGAGGTCCACGCGCACCTCGCGCGGGCGGATGCGGGGCACGCGCCGCTCCAGGTACCAGACGCCGCTCATCAGCAGGCTGACGGACCAGAGGTAGTCGTGGAGCGCGCGCGAAGCGGCGACGTCCGGCCGCGGGTCGTGCCCGTGCCCGGCCCGGATGCGGTCGGCCTCGGCGGCGACGAAGGCGTCCAGGGCCCCCTGGCCTTCGGCCGGATCCGATGGCCCGGCCAGCTCCGCGCCGCCGATCCACCGTCCGGGTGATGCGGACTGCTGTGCGGGGGATCCCGCGAACGAGTGGGTGAAGGGGTGCGCGAAGGCGTGCGGGAAAGGGTGTGCGAAGGGGTGCGTGCCGGGGGCCGCCACCCGGACGTCCAGGGCCTCGCAGACCGCCGTGAGGCGGCCGTAGGTCCGCGCCAGCGCGGCGGCGCAGTCCCGGGCGGGACGTGGGGGAGACGCGGTGCGCGGGACCGTGGTCATCGGTTCTCGATCATGTGCGACACGAAGACTCCATACGAGGGAGTAGGTAAGGCTTACCTTAACCCAATGATCTATGATCATGCTCGCCGCGCCACCCTGCGTGTCTCGAACGGGAGTTGAGGCTAAGGGTTGGCTAACCTAAGCTGCTTTTGCCGGTGGATACGGAAATTCGCCGGCACCGAGGCGTGCCGGAAAGCAGTCACCCGCTCACCCCCCACAGCTCTGGATCCGGAAGGGGCTCAGCCCATGCGGTTGTACCTGCTCGCACTCAACCCCACCGACTCGGTCACCGAGGGGTTCCTCCCCGCCGCGGCCCGGCTCGGCCTCCAGGTCACCGTCCTCACGGACCAGCCCGACGCGCACCGCCGCTCGGCGCCGGACCTCGAGGTCCTGGAGTGCGACGTACGCGACTTCCGTGCGGTCGTCACCCGGATATCGACGCACCGCGCACCCGACGCGGTCTTCACCAACAGCGACCACCTCCAGACCCAGGCGGCCCTGGCCGCCGACTACTTCGGCCTCCCCGCCAAGGACTGGCGGGCCGCGCTGCGCGTCAAGGACAAGGCCGAGATGCGGCGCCACCTCGCCGCGAGCGGACTCGACGCCGTGTGGTCGACGGAGCTCGCCGCCGGCCGGGACCCTGCCGCCCTCACCGCCCTGGACGTGCCCTACCCGTGCGTGGTCAAGCCCCGGGAAGGCGTGGCCAGCGAGGACGTGGTGCTGGTCGAGGGACCCGCGGAACTCGTCCTGCGCTGCAAGGAGGTCCAGGGCCGCCGGCCGCAGACGGCCCTCGTGATCGAGGAGTACCTGGCCGGCGAGCTGCACAGCATCGAGACGCTCGGCGACGGCACGGTCCGCCACGTGCTCGGCGGATTCCACACCCGGCTGTCCCCGCCCCCGTACTTCATCGAGGAGCGCTCCACCTTCGTCGGCGCCCACCCCGAACCGGTCGTCCGGCAGGTCCTCGCCCAGCTCGACGCCCTCGGCGTCGGATTCGGCATCTGCCACACCGAGTTCGTCGTGCACGAAGGCCGCGCCCGCATCATCGAGGTCAACTACCGGGCCGTCGGCGACCAGATCGACCTGATGCTCGCCCGGCTGCTGGACATCCCGCTCTTCGAACACGTCCTCCGTACGCATCTGGGCGAGCCGCTCCCCGCGGACCTCGGCGCCCGCACCGACGGCGTCGCCCTCGTCGCGTACCCCTGCGCCCGGAGCGCCGGCACCCTCACCACCGCGCCCGGGGCCGCCGACCTCACCGTCGACGGCGTCGACCTGACGTACCGCCCGCTGCGCGCGGTGGGGGAGCGGCACGAGGTGTACGGGACCAACCGCGACTACATCGGCGCACTGCGCGCGTTCGGCCGGAACACCGACCAGCAGGCCGTCGACCGCGTCGCCGACGAGTACCTCGCGGCGCAGCGCTGGGAGTTCACCCCGTGACCACGACCGCCCCGGCCGCCGCCCCGGCCGCCGCCCAGGCCGGCCCCGCCGACGCAGGCCGCACCACCGAGGCCGAGCTGCTGCTCCGCGTCCTCGGCGCGCTCCTTCGGGAGGACGCCGTCGGCCTGCGCACCCGCACCACCCCCGTCGACCGCGCCGACGGCCGCTGGCTGAGGCTGCCCGCAGGCGACGGCGACGCCCTCCTCCTGCCCGTCGCCCCGGACGGCTACCAGGGCGTGTACGGCGCCCGGCTGCCGCTGCTCGCCAGGGAGTCGGACGGTCGCCGACTCACCACCCACGACGAGGTCCTCGAGGCGCTCGGCGCACTCGCCGACCCCGCCGACCGTGCGGGCTTCGAGGCCTTCGCCGAGGAGTGCCGCCAGACCCTCGCCACCATGCGCCTGCACGACCGCACCCGCGACGAGGCGGCCGCCGGCCTCGCCGCCGCGCACGGCGCCGACCCCGCCGACTGGACCGGGCTCGCGGGCGGGCTCGCCCACGACACCCTCGCCGCCCGCCTCGACCACCCGGTGTACCCCACCGCACGCGGCCGCTCCGGCCTCGACGAGACCCAACTGCGGGCACACGCGCCGGAGTTCCATCCGACCTTCGCGCTGCGCTGGATCGTCGTGCCGCAACGGGACCTCGCGGTGGCGGGCGGACCGGCCGCACTGCCCGACGCCTGGCCCACGCCGGCCGCACTCGGCCTGCCCGCACTCGGCGGCAGCCACCTCGCCCTCCCCGTCCACCCCCTCACCGTCGGGGCGCCGCTGCGCGGGGCCCTGAGCGCCGCCGGCCTGGCCGGCCGGGCCGTCCTCGCCGAGCGCCCGTACCTCGACGTGGTCCCGACGCTGTCCATGCGTACGGTCGCCGTCAGCGCGGACCCCACCCTGCACATCAAGGTCCCCATGGCCACCTCCACCCTGGGGCTGCGCAACCGCCGGATCATCCGGCCCGGCTTCCTCGCCGACGGGGTCGCCGGCCAGCGGCTGCTGGAAGCCGTGATCGCCCGCGAACCCCGGTTCCAGGGCGTGATCCTGCACGCCGACGAGACCGTCCACGCCCATGCCGGACACGAGCTCCTCGCCGCGCTCTGCCGCCGCTACCCGGCCGGCCTCGACGCCGCCGTCGTCACCCCGCTCGCCGCCCTGCTCGCCGAAGCCCCCGGCGGGCGGCTGCTGATCGACCACCTCGCCGACCGGTTCTACGGCGGCGACCCGATCGCCCTGCTCGACGCCTACCTGCGGCTGCTGTTCGACTGGCAGACGACCCTCTTCGGGCACGGCATCGCCCTGGAGTCGCACCAGCAGAACATCTCCCTCGTGCTCGATCACGGCCCGGCCGGCGACACCCGCATGCGGCTGCTGCTCAAGGACGACGACAGCCCGCGCGTCCACCCGGCCCGCGTCCGGGCGAGCCTGGGCGCCGACGCCCCGCTCGGCTTCGACGACGCCCGCATCCTGTGCGAGGACGACCGGCCGCTCACCGACATGTTCACCACGATCACCCTGCACCTGTGCGCCGGTTCGTACGCCTTCGGGCTCGCCCGGCACGGCCGCGCCGGGGCCGGGGCCCTGCTGGACCTCGTACGCGACCGGCTCGCTGAGGCGGTCGACCGGCTCGGCACCGCGGCCGGAGGGCCCGGCGCCACCCTGCGGGAGCGCGTCCTGGACGCCCCGGAGCTGCCCGTCAAGGCGATGGTCAGTGCCGGAACCCTGCTCAGCAAGGAGCGCACGGGAGCGGCCGACATCAACAAGCACTACACCACCGGCCCCAACTACCTTCTCCGGACGGAGGGTTCGCGTTGAGCGCGGCAGCGCCACCGGAACTGAGGGACACGGCGGAGGCCGCTCCCGAGCCACGCCCGTCCCTCGGCCGGCGGCAGGTGCACGCCGTCGCCGGCTGCTACTTCGTGGCCTCGTTCGCCGCGCTCGGCCTCCCGCCCTTCCTCACCGAGATCCTTCCGGAACTCGGCGACCGCGACGCGAGCTGGGCCGGCGTGCTCTACATCGTCCCCACCGTCTTCGCCGCCGTCGGCGCCCCCCTGTGGGGACGGCTCGCCGACCGGTTCGGCCGCAAACGGCTCCTGCTGCGCGCCCAGTTGGGGCTGGCGGTGTCCTTCCTGCTGGCCGGCTGGGCCGAGTCCCTCCCCGCCTTCACCGTGGCCCTCGTCCTCCAGGGCATCCTCGGCGGCACCTACGCCGCCTCCAACGGCTACCTGGGCGCCGCACTGGAGGGCCCGGAGCTCTCCCGGGCGCTCACCCTGATGCAGGGCGCCGCCCGCGCCGCCCTGGTGTTGGCCCCGATCGTGGTGGGCGGCCTCTCGCCCTGGATCTCCCCGCACCGCCAGTACGCCCTGCTCGCCGTACTCCCCCTGACGGCAGCGCTGCTGATCACCGCACTCCCGGAATCCCGGGGGGACCGCCCGGCCGCCCGGACCCCGTCCGGCAGCCCGCCGCCCGCCGCCCCGACGTACCCGGCAGCGTCCCCGCTCCCGGCGGCGGCCCCTGCGGGCCCCGGGGCGCAGGCGGCCCCCGCAGGTCTCGCGGTCGGGGCCGCCCCCGCGGACCCGGTCCCGCGGTCCCCCGCCCGAGGGGCCGGCACGACCTCCCTGCGCGGGCTGTACGCCCTGGAGTTCGCCTTCGTCCTCTCCACGGTGATCTCCTTCCCGTACCTGATCTCCCTCATCGAGGAGCGGATCCCCGGTACCTCCCCGGCGGTCTCCGGGATCCTCTTCGCCCTGCCCCACCTGTGCTACCTCGCCACCGCGATGTGGGTGCACTCGGCCTTCCACCGCAGACCCCGCCTCGGCCTGGGCCTCGGCTTCGCGTGCATAGCCCTCGGACTCGCCGGGCACGGGCCGGCCCACTCGCTCGCCACCCTGGTCGCCGTCCGGCTGCTGCTCGGCGCCGGGCTGACCCTGGGTCTCGTCTGCCTGGCCGTGATGGCCTCCGACTGCGCCAAGGGCCGTGCTCCGGGCGGCCTGTTCGGCTCGATCGAATTCTTCTCCAAGGCCGGCGCGGTCGTCGCCGGACTGGCCGCCGCCGCGGGCAACGGCCTGTACGGGCCCACAGCGCCCGTGCTGACCGGCACCGCCGTGGCGCTGGTCACGGTCTGCGCCACCGTCCTCCCGGCCACGAAACTCCGCTCACTCCGCACCCGCTGGAGCCGTTGATGTCCCCGACCGATGCAATCGGTACCGCCGCCGTCCTCCCCTCCGCCGTTCCGGCCGGGCTGCCCACGGCCGACGAGGCCGTCGTCCACACCCTCCTGAACTGCCTGCTGCGCGAGCTGTCCGGACCGGAGCACCAGACCGCCGTGGCCGACGGCCACCTGCTGCTGTGGCTGCCGCGCCGAGGGGTGCTGCTGCGCGCCGCCCTGCGCCGCACCTCGCTGCTGGGCGCGCACCGTTTCACCGGACCCGTGCGGGAGCAGCGGGACGGCGGCTGGGCCGAGATCGGCTGGCGCCGTCTCGCCGAGTACGCCCAGGACGAGCTGGCCCTGCGCACCGACGTGCGCAACGAGGAGTTCCTGGAGCAGATCGCCTCCAGCCACCAGGCCGTGTCGGCCGCGCTCGCCGTCCGCGCCGGGCGGCCGGCCGCCGCAGCGGCCGGAGCCGGGGACAGCGACGGGCTCACCGCCTACCTGGAGTCCGAGCAGTCCCTCGTCTTCGGGCACCGCTTCCACCCCACCCCCAAGGCCCGCACCGGCGACACCGACTCCTGGCTGGCGTACGCACCCGAGACCGGCGCCTCCTTCCGGCTGCGCCACCTCGCGGTCCGCGAGCACCTCGTCGCCGAGGAGACCGCCGCAGAAGGAGCCGCGGGCCCCCTCGACCGGCTGCGCAGCGACGTGCCCGAGGGCTACCGGCTGCTCCCCGCGCACCCGTGGCAGTACGAGATGCTGCGCGAACACCCGCAGCTGCGCGCGGCGTTCGACCGCGGGGACATCCTCGACCTGGGCGAAGCCGGCCGGCCCTTCGCCGCCACCGCCTCCGTGCGCACGCTCTACGACGGAGCCGCCTTCCTCAAGTTCAGCCTCAACATCCGCATCACCAACTGCCTGCGGAAGAACGCGAGTTACGAGCTCTCGGGCGCGGTCGCCCTGACCCGCCTGCTCGCCCCGGTGCTCACCGACCTGGAGACCCGCTTCCCCGGCACCGCCATGCTCCGCGAGCCCGCCTACCGCAGCATCGCCCTGCCCGGCCCCGACGGCACCCCGGACCGCTCCCTCCTCGAAGGCTTCGGCGTCATCGTCCGCGAGGGGCTCCTCGCCCGTCTCATGCCCGGCACCACGCCGCTCCTCGCCGCGGCCGTGGCCGACGAGTACCCCACCGGCCCCGCGCACATCTCCCGCCTGCTCGGCGACGCCTCCGCCCGGACCGCCCTCGACTGGTGGACGGCGTACCTCAAACTGCTCGTCCCGCCGGTCCTGGCCGCGTACTTCGACCACGGACTCGTCCTCGAACCGCACCTGCAGAACGTCGTCGTCTGCGTCGACGAGGAGGGCATGCCGGCCCAGGTCCTCTTCCGCGACCTGGAGGGCACCAAGCTGGTCCCCGAGCAGCACGCCGACCTGCTCGCCGCACTGCCGGCCGACGTCGCGGGCCCGATGACGTACGACGCCCAGCGCGGCTGGGACCGCGTCGTGTACTGCCTGCTGGTCAACCACATCGCCGAGGTGCTCGCCGCCCTCGCCGACCTGCACCCGCAGTCCGAGGCCGCCCTGTGGGCCCGGGTCCGCGTCACCCTCCAGGCCCACGCCGACCGGTACGGCTGCCCGCCTCGCCTCGCCGCCCTCCTCGCCGGGGTGCCGCTGCCCGCCAAGGCCAACCTGCTCACCCGCTGGGAGCGCAAGGCCGACCGTGACGCCGGCTACGTCCGGCTCGCCTCCCCGCTCGCCGAGGACGTGCTGTCCCAGGTGCTGCAGCTCCACGCCGATGCCGGGGTCGACGCCCACGCCCACGCCCGCGACCTCGACCTCGACCACGAACGTGACACCCGGAGCGCCCGATGACCGCCCCCACCCCCGCAGTGCGCAGCCGCCTCGCCGGCCTCGACGGCGCGGAACTGCCCGCCTACCTCTACGACCTGACCGCGCTCGGCGAGCACGCCGCAGCCGTGCGGGCCGCCCTCCCGGAGCGGGTCGAGCTGTACTACGCGGCCAAGGCCAACCCGGAGCCGGAGATCCTGGCCGCCCTCGGCCCGTACGTCGACGGCTACGAGGTCTCCTCCGGCGGCGAGCTCGCCCATGTGGCCAAGGCCGTACCGGGCCGGCCCCTCGCCTTCAGCGGACCGGGCAAGACCCCCGCGGAGCTCGCGGCCGCCCTCGAACTGGGCGTGGAGCGCTTCCACGTGGAAAGCCTGCACGAACTGCGCGTGCTGGCTGCCCTCGCCGCACGCACCGCCTCCGGCCGCGAGGCGGTCCCCGGGGTGCTGCTCCGCTTCAACCTGCCGCTGGCGGCCGCCTCCCTCGAAGGCAGCTCGCTGGCCATGGGGGGCCGCCCGACCCCCTTCGGCCTCGACCCGGCCGAGGCCGACGAGGCCGTGCGGCTGCTGACCGACGGCACCTGCCTGCAGCTGCGGCTGCTCGGCGTGCACGCCCACCTCGCCAGCGGCCTGGACGCCCCGGAGCAGCTCGCGGTCGCCGAATCGGTCGTCGCCTGGGCCGCCGGGCTGGCCGCCCGCCACGGCATCGGCCTGGCCGAGGTGAACGTGGGCGGCGGGATGAGCGTCGACTACGCGGCCCCGGGGAGCCGCTTCGACTGGGAGTCGTACGGAGCCGGCCTCGCCCGCCTCGCGGACGCCCACCCCGGCCTCACCCTGCGGATCGAACCGGGCCGGGCCCTCACCGCGTACTGCGGCTGGTACGCCACCGAGGTGCTGGACGTGAAGCGGAGCCACGGGGAGGAGTTCGCCGTGGTCCGCGGCGGCACCCACCACATGCGCACCCCGGCGACCAAGGGCCACGACCAGCCCTGCACCGTGATCCCGGTGTCCGAGTGGCCCCACCCCTGGCCCCGCCCCGCCGCGGCCGGAGAGCGGGTCACCCTCACCGGCCAGCTCTGCACCCCGAAGGACCTGCTGTCCCGCCACGTACCCGCCCCGGGCCTGCGGGCCGGCGACCGCGTGGCCTTCGGCCTGGCGGGCGCCTACGCCTGGAACATCTCCCACCACGACTTCCTGATGCACGCGAGGCCCGGTTTCCACTTCCTCGCACCGGGCGGTCACACCCCGGCCTGAGCCGTCCCCGTGCGGCTCCGGCAAGGCCCAACTGCGTTGTTGCGCAAGCCTGTTCTAAAGAGTGGTGACGGAACGGATCCACTAGACTCGCCAGCCATGAATCCCAATGGACCCGAGTCTGCCGGGGCGAAGGCCTTCTACGTCAGCACCCCGATCTACTACGTCAACGATGCTCCTCACTTGGGCCATGCGTACACCACGGTCGCGGCCGACGTGCTCGCCCGCTGGCACCGGCAGCGCGGCGAGCGCGTGTGGTTCCTCACCGGGACCGACGAGCACGGCCAGAAGATCATGCGCACGGCCGAAGCCAACGGCGTGTCCCCGCAGGAGTGGTGCGACAGGCTCGTGAGCGAGTCGTGGGAGCCGCTCTGGGAACACCTGGACATGTCGAACGACGACTTCATCCGGACGACCCAGAAGCGGCACACCGACCGCGTCCAGGAGTTCGTGCAGGACCTGTACGACAAGGGCGAGATCTACAAGGGCGGCTACGAAGGCCCCTACTGCGTGGGCTGCGAGGAATACAAGCTGCCCGGCGAGCTCCTCGACGGCGAGGGCGAGTACGCGGGCCAGAAGCTGTGCCCGATCCACAAGCGGCCGGTGGAGACGGTCAGCGAGGAGAACTACTTCTTCAAGCTGAGCGAGTACGGAGACAAGCTGCTCGCCCACTACGAGGCCGACCCGGGCTTCATCCAGCCCGAGTCCGCGCGCAACGAGGTCGTGAACTTCGTGCGCCAGGGGCTGCAGGACCTGTCGATCTCCCGGTCGACCTTCGACTGGGGCATCCCGATCCCGTGGGACCCCAAGCACGTGATCTACGTATGGGTCGACGCGCTGCTGAACTACGCCACGGCGGTCGGCTACAACGAGAACCCGGAGAAGTTCGGCGCGACCTTCCCGGCCGACGTCCACCTGGTCGGCAAGGACATCCTCCGGTTCCACGCGGTCATCTGGCCCGCGATGCTGATGGCGCAGGGCCTCCCGCTGCCCCGGAAGGTCGCCGCGAACGGCTGGCTGATGGTCGGCGGCGAGAAGATGTCCAAGTCGAACCTGACCGGCATCAAGCCCCAGGACCTCACCTCGCACTTCGGCGTGGACGCCTACCGCTGGTACTTCCTGCGCGCGATCTCCTTCGGCCAGGACGGCTCCTTCTCCTGGGAGGACCTCACCGCCCGGTACACGAGCGAGCTGGCCAACGACTACGGCAACCTCGCCTCCCGCGTGGCCGCCATGGTCGGCAAGTACTTCGGCGGCACGCTCCCCGCGGCCACGGCCGACGGCGAGGCGGAGCGGGCCGTCCACGACGGCCTCGCCAAGGCGGTGGCGGAAGCGGACCGCCGCATCGGCGACGAACTCGACTTCCAGGGCGGCATCCTGGCCGTCTTCGAGTTCATCAAGCAGGTCAACGGCTACATCACGGAACAGGAGCCGTGGAAGGTGGCCAAGGACGAGTCGAGCGAGGGCCGAGCCCGCCTGGCCACGATCCTCTACACGGCGGCCGAGTCGCTGCGCGCGGTCGCCGTCCTGATGAACCCGGTCATGCCGGAGACCTCCGGGAAGCTGTGGGACTCCCTGGGTGCCGCGGAGTCCCTGGGCGCCCTGGCGGACCAGAAGGTCCGGGACGCCGGCGAGTGGGGCAGGCTCCAGGCCGGTGCGAAAGTGACCAAGGGAGCGGTCCTCTTCCCGCGCCCGGAGGAGCCGGCGACGGTCTGATGCCCGAGGCTCCCGGGTGTCCGACCGCTTGCCGGCGGCGGACATCCAGGGGGCGCGACGCGGGGTACCGGACAGCCGGTACGGCGGCTGGCGCCACCGCATGGATCGAGACGAACGGACGCTCCACGCCTCGCCGTTCGGCGCGGCGGCGGCCGCCTACGCAGCACACCGGCCCGACTGCGCGCAGGCCGCCCGGTCGGTCGGCCGGAGACCGCCCGCGGCGAGTTCACCCTCCCGATGCTGACCGCCGTCCTGCGCGTGCGGCGCATCGGGCAAATCCCGCTGGTGGGGCCGGGAACGGCCCCGTTAGCATCCGATGATGACCACGCCGCCGGACGAACCCTTCCAGGACGCGATGCGTCGGGCCGACGCCGACCGGCAGGACGGCCGGCTCGACGCGCGGCGCTGCCCGCCGGCCGCCCTCGGGCGGCTCGTCCGGCACCCGGACCCCCGCGTGCGGCACCGGGGACTGCTCCTCCTGGCCGAGCGCGTGACGGCGGGCCGGACCGGCGACGCGTCGGACCTGGCCGAACTCGCGGGGCTGCTGCCGGTGTCGCTGGAGGGACCTCCGGAGACGGACCTCGTCCTGGCGCGGCTCCACGAACGGCTCGGACCGTACCGCCCGGGGCTGCCCCGGCCGTCGTGGCGTACGGCCGGGCTGCCGGCACGCGTACGGATCGCCTGGCTGCGCGCCGAACTGCTGACCGACCCTGCGGTCGTCCGGACGGAGCCGCCGGGCGAACTGCTCTACCAGGCCGTACGGGAAGCGGCCGTGGCCGACGCGCACCGGCCCGAACGGCTCGTGGACGAGCTGGCGGCCGCCGGCGACCCGGTGCTGCAGGCCGCGGCGCTGCGCCTGGCCCGGGAGGGGCTGTACGCCGGTCTGCTGGCTCCCGCCCCGGTCCGCGAACACCTGGTCGACCTGCTCGGCGCCGACAGCACGGACGTCGTCGTCGCCGCACTGGGCGAACTCGCCGAGCCGTGGGCGGCGTCGAGCCCCCTTCCGTCCGCACGGCTGGCCCCCTTCCTCGCCGCCGATGCGGTGAGGGCCCGGCCCGGGGCCGCCGATGCCGCACTCGAGGCCGCGGCCCGGCACGGGCACGGCGGCCTGCTGCGGCAGGTCGTCGGCGATCCGGAACTGCCACCGGGTCTTCGCCGGCGCGGCCTGGAACTCCTCGGTGACCTCGCCGGCCGCGACGACATCGGCGCACTGACGACGGTCGCCGCACAGGACCCGCTGCTGCTGGCCGGTCCGGCGCTGACGTGCCTGCGGGGCCTCCACCGGCGCGGGCACTTCCCGGAGGATCTGCACGTCCCGTCCGTCATCGGCCTGGCACTGGCCGACCACACGATCGCACCCCACGAGGTCGCGACGATCCTGTTCACCTGCCGGCAGGAGACGCTGCGCGTACTGGTCGACGCGCCCGCCGGCGATCCGAGCTGGCCGCGGCGGCTCGCGCTGCTCGTCGCCCTGGCCGCACAGGGGGCGGGGGAGCTCCCGATCGGGGACGCGATCACCCGCGTCCTGCCCTCGGCCCCCGCACCGGGCCCGTTCCTCGACGCGATCCGCGCCCTGCGCCACACGGATGCCGAGGACGCCGTGATCGCCCTCCTTCCCCCGGCTCCCGCAGCGGCCCTGGACGCGCTGGAGGCCATCGGCGGCCACCGCACGACGACGGCCCTGAGAGAGGGACTCGGCCTGGCCGCGGCGCAGGCCCCGGGCGAGATCGCACCGCACCTGCGCGCGGTGCGGCACCGCGCCCTCGAGGTGCTGTGGCATCTGACCGAGGATCCGGCAGAGCGGCGCTCCCTTCTCGTCCGCCTCGACCCGACCGATCTGCCACCCCGTATCGCGGCGGACCTCGGCGGCCCGGACGAGCGCGAACTGGCCTTCCTCGGATCCCACTTGGACCCGGACGAGCCGGAGGCCGCCCTGTGCCGCCTGGCCACCCACGGCAGCGCCGGCACGCTGCCCGTCATCGCGGACCTCCTCCTGCGCATCGTGGCCGACCGGGCGGCGAACCGGGAGCCGGGCGCTGCCGCCGCCCCGGGACCACAGGCCGGGGAACCCGCGGTCCCCCAGGAGGTCCTGGACTCCGTACGGGGCCTGGGCCGCCGCCTCCACGCACGCGGACGGGTCAGGCCGGCCTGCCTGCTCGACGCGGCGACCGAGGGCGAGGCCGGGAACGCACTCCTCGCGTCCATGGCGCTGGACCTGCTGGACCGGCCCGGACTCTCGAGCGGCGAGCTGACGGTCCTGCTCGAACTGCTGCTCCGAGCGCCCTACGCAGGCACCCGTGCGCGGGTGCACCGGCTGCTGCGCCACCGCGACCGCCACGTGCGCAAGCACGTGATCGCACTCCTCGCCCGCGACGCGGCGGGCGACGACGCGCAGGCGCTGTCGGCGAGCCTGATCGCGCTGACCGCCGCCCCGGACATCCAGACCGTCCGGCAGGCCCTGCTCGCCCTCGGCCACGCACGGGCCCGGTGGGCCGCCGGCGCGGTCGCCGCCTGCCTCGGCCACCCGAACATGAACGTCAAGAAGACCGCCGCCGCGGTGCTGGTCCGCACGGGCACGCCCGAGGCGGTCCCGGCGCTGCTCCACTGGCTGGGGCGCCACGACAATCCGGGGCTGCGCGACGGGCTCACCGAGGCCCTGCGCGCCGTCCTCGGCGACGCGTACCCGGCGACCCTGCTCGCCGCCGCCGAACACAGCGAGGACGACCGGGCCCGCGAACTGCTCCTGGCAGGCCTCGACGGCACACTGCCGGCCCGCTCGGTCCTCGCACTGGACGCCCAGGCGGCACGGGTGGCGCCGTCCCTGCTCACCCTCGTCGCGACCCGCCGCGTCGGCCTCGCCTCCGGGACGGTCGAGGACCTGGCGACGGCCATGGCCGGGCACGGGATCACACCGGCCGCCGCGCCGGACGGGGGAGCGCGCCCCGACATCGCAGCGCTGACGACCGAAGGCTGGGACCCGTCGGTCGCCCGGCGCATCGCCGAAAGGGAGGACCTGCCGCCCTTCATCGGCCGCATGGAGCTGCGCCCCATGCTGGCCGACTGGCTCCGTCTGGCCGCCGACTCCGAACCCGCCGTCCGGGACCGCGTCCTGCGGCTCACCCTCCGGTTCTGCCCCGCACCGTGGACGACGGATGAGCTGACGGCCTTCGCCCGGTCCACCGGAACCCTCCTGGCCGCACTCGCCGAGGCCCCGGCCGAAGTCCGCCAGGGCATCGTCGCGGTCCTCGAAGCGGTCGCACCGACCCTGCCCGCGATCCGGAAGCCCGCGGTCGCCGAGGCCGTACGCGCACTGCCCCTCGCGCCTGCGGGCGCAGGCGCACTGCCCACCGCCCCCGCGGGCAGCCCGTCCACGCTGCCCCTGCTCCGCAGCCTCGACGCCGTACTGGTCCGAGCCGACCTCGACCGCGCACTCGCCTCGGCCCGCCTGGGCGCCGACCCCCGGCAGGCCGAAACCGCCGTGCTGCGGGACGCGTTCGCCGTACCGCAGCCCGCGGCAGCCGCGGGAGCGGACGGCACCGAGTCCTGGCGGGCCGCGCTGGCCGCCGCAGTCCGCACACCGTCCGCCCTGGAGGCATTCCGCCTCCGGCACGACGGGATCCCGGACTCCCGCGACCGCCTGACCGCGCTGATCGACGTCTACGCCTCCGCCGGAGACGCGGTCCGCCCCGCACTCATCGACTGGCTGACGGACATCCAGCCGCTGGACGCACCGCCCTGGACCATCACCGAGACCGCGCACGCGCCGACACCGCAGCCGCGGACCGTGCGCACCGCCGACCTCGACCAGCCCCGCTCGACCGCACAGCGGGAGCGCTTGCTGGCCATGCTGCACGCATCCACCCCGCACCACCGGCACACCGCGGCCCTGGCCCTGCTGGAATGGCCCGAGCCGGAGGCCAGGCTCCCCGTACTCCGAGCCTTCCTGCGGGGCCACGTCGACGTCCCCGCCGACGTACTCATCGGCGTACTCGCCGACCTGCCCGTCGGAGGGCCGGAACTGCAGGCGGAACTCCGCGCGCCCGACACCCTGCACGACAGGGCGGCCCTCGTCGCGAGCCGACTCGCCCCGCGGGAGCTGGAACCCCTGGTGCCGCTCCTCCTGCAGTGGTGGGAGCACGCCCCTCCCGCCGCCGGCTCCGCAGCCGCCCGGGCACTGCGCAACGCCCCCGCCGACGTACTGGCGGAGCACCTCGAAGACCGCCTCGCCGACGGCTCCTGGGGCTTCCTCGAGCTCCTCCACGGCCGCCCGCTGCTCCGCACCCCTGCCCTCACCCGCACCGCTCTCCGCCTGCGCGCCGAAGGCCGCGACGACCTCGCGGACGGACTCCTCCTCGTGGACGGCCCGCTCCGCCACCCGGACGCCGCGCAACAGGACGCCACCGCCCTGGCCTCCCTCCGCGACCGCACCCCCGAGGCAACGCCGCAACCCCTCACCCGCCGAGACCTGTTGGACCTGGCCCGCACCGGCGACCCGGTACGGATACGCCAAGCCCTCACCCGGCTGACCGAGCAACACGGCGGACCCACCCCGGACCAGGACCCCGCCCTCCGCTCCCTGCTCGGCGAACTCCTGCACCACCCCAGGCCCGGGGTCCGCCTGCACGCCCACCGCACCGTGCGAACGATGCTGGACCGCGAGACGTACCTGCACCACACGGCGACCCTGCTGGACGACCCCCAGCCGGACCTGGTCCGCATGGCGGTCCGCACCCTCTGCCACGCGAACTGGGCACCTGCGATCCCTGCCCTGACCGGACTGCTGGAGCACCCCCACCCCGCCGTACGCAAGGCCGCGGCCGAGGCCCTCATCGACCTGGGCCCGTCGGCGATCCCCGCCCTCAGACGCGCCGCCGTCCACGCCCGCCCCGACAAACGGCCCCTCTACACGGAGCCCCTCGAACGGCTCACGGAGGCCGCAGCCACGGAGCCCGCCGCGCCGCGGCCGGCGCCCCGATGCAGCGGCAGAGTTCCATGACGGTGTCCTCGGACCCGAGGAAGACCTCGGGCTCTTCGAGCGTCACGGAGGCAGGCCGGCGGCGGGGTCGGACATCCGTTCTTTCCCGCCGGGGTCGACGAGCGACGAAGACCGGCACTCGATTCCGCTGCCTCGGCCACTGAATCGATCGTGATGGACCTCTATTGCGCTCGTATCAGTCAGATGCTTAGCTGGTTGCGTCAAGGAGGTGCGGGCCATGGACGAGATCGACCGGGCGATCCTGCGCGAGCTGCAGGCGGACGGGCGGATCCCGTACGCCGATCTCGGGCCGAAGGTCGGGCTGTCGCCCTCGGCGGCCCGCCAGCGGCTCCAGCGGCTGATCGACGCCAAGGTGGTACAGGTGGTCGGAGTCACCGACCCCATGGCCATGGGCGGCCAGACCATGGCCATGCTCGGCCTGCGCGTGGACGGCGATCCGCGTGCCGTGGCCGACGAGCTCTCGCGCCACGACGAGATCGTCTACGCGGTGCTCACCTCCGGCACCTTCGACCTCTTCGCAGAGGTCGTCTGCCGTCGTCCGCACGACCTGCTGGACTTCGTCAACGACGTCGTACGCCCCATCGAGGGCGTCGCGGCCGTGGAGAACTTCCCCTACTTCGGGATCCACACCCACCGCTTCCTCTGGGACGTCGACTGAGCACGGCCCCCTGAGGCCGGGCGCCGGCCGTGACACGGTCTCCCGCCCGCCCCCGCCCCTGTGCACCACCTGCCGGCCCGGTCGCCGCGCCTTCGGGCCCTCATCCGGCCTGCCCTCCCCGGTCCTGCGGCCCTCCCGCCGCACGACGCACCGCCCGTCCGGTGGCGGCCTCCCCGCCGGACGCACGGCCCGCCTGCCCGCGACCCCGTCGTACGGGCAGCTCCGCATGCGCACGGCCCCCACTGCCGCCGCCCCGCAGGCGCACCCCGTCACCCCCACCCCGAACAGCCGAGGACCCCGGCATGACGTACGACCAGCCCCAGCCCCGTTCCCGCACCGTCGACTTCTTCAGCCACCAGGCCCTTCCCGCCCCGCGCGTCACGGCCGACCGGGCGCGCCGGATCGCCGCCGAGCACTTCGGCCTCGACGTACGCGCCGAGTCGCTCGGCAGCCAGCAGGACGCCAACTTCCTCCTGACCCACGACGACGGATCACCCGCGGCCGTACTGAAGATCGCGAACCCGGCCTTCACCGTGACCGAGATCGACGCCCAGGACGCCGCCGCCGACCTGATCGCCGACGCGCAGCCCGGGCTGCGGCTGGCGACCGTCCTGCGCGACACCGAGGGCAGCCGCATGACGGCCGCCGTGGACACCGACAGCGGTCCCGTCACCGCCCGGCTGCTCCGGCACCTGCCCGGTGGGACGCTCTCGGGCCCGCGCCACCTCCCGCCCCGGACGGTCGCCGCCATGGGCCGTATCGCCGGCCAGGTCAGCACCACCCTGAGTGGCTTCCGGCACCCGGGACTGGACCGCGTCCTGCAGTGGGACCCCCGCCACGCCGGGCGCGTCGTCGGCCGGCTCCTGGAGCACGTCACCGAGGCGGACCGGCGTGCCGCCGTACGGTCCGCGACCGCGGACGCCCGGGCCGCCCTGCTGGAGGTCGCCGACCGGCTGCCGCGCCAGGCCGTGCACCTGGACCTGACCGACGACAACCTGGTCCGCTCGCCCGACGGCCCGCTGCCCCTGCCCGACGGGATCATCGACTTCGGCGACCTGACGGACACCTGGGCGGTGTGCGAGCTCGCGATACCCCTGTCCTCGATGCTCCACCACGACGGCATGGAACCGCACCACCTCCTCCCCGCCGTACGCGCCTTCCACGAGGTCCGCCCCCTGTCCGCCGACGAGGCGACGGCCCTGTGGCCGCTGGTCGTGCTCAGGGCCGCGACCCTGGTGGTCAGCGGACGCCAGCAGGCCGCCGTCGACGGCGACAACGCCTACGTCGACGCCGCCCTCGACCGCGAGTGGCGCATCTTCGAGCAGGCCACCGCCGTTCCGGCCGCAGTCATGACCCGCCTGATCAGCGATGCCCTCGGCCCGCAGGGCCCCGGCCGGAACACCGCTCCCGCCCCCGCCCGTCCCCTGGTGGAGGGCCTCGACCCCGCCCGCATCGCCGTCCTCGACCTGTCCGCCGAGGCCGACGCCATGGACCACGGCATCTGGCTCGAGGAGTCGGCCGGCGACCGTCTCGCGCGCGCCCTGCTCGCCGAGGGAGCCCGGGCCGTCGCCACCCGGCACGGCCACGCCGAGCTCACCGCCGCCCCGGCCCTGTCCGCCACCTCACCGGCGACCGTCGCCACCGGCATCGACGTATGGCTGGGCGAACCCGCCGCCCTGCACGCACCCCACGACGGCCGGGTAGTGGCGGCGGCCCCCGGCCACCTGGCCGTCACCTGCGCCCCGTACGTCCTGCACCTCTCCCTCCCCGGCACCGTCGAGCCGGCCCCCGCCGCCGGGGCACCCGTACGCGCCGGCGACCGGCTGGCCGCCCTCCCGGCGGGCGCACGGTTCCACGTCTCGCTCCGGCGGCAGGACGTCACCGCGGTCCCGCCGCTGGTCCGCCCCGAGTACGCAGCAGGCTGGCTCGCGCTCACCGCCGACCCCGCCCCGCTGCTCGGCCTCCCGGCGACCGCGGCCGTCACGCAGCCGGACCTCCTCGCCCGCCGCGCGGCCGCCTTCGCCCCGGTCCAGGAGCACTACTACGACAACCCGCCCCGCATGGAACGCGGTTGGCGCCACCACATGGTCTCCGCCGAGGGCCGGTCGTACCTGGACATGGTCAACAACGTCACCCCGCTCGGCCACGCCCACCCCCGCGTCGAGCAGGCCGTCTCCCGGCAACTCCGCCGGCTCAACACCAACTCCCGCTTCCACTACGCGGCGGTCGTGGAGTTCACGGAACGCCTGGCCGCCCTGCTGCCCGACCCCCTCGACACGGTCTTCCTGGTCAACTCCGGCTCCGAGGCCGTCGACCTGGGGATCCGCCTCGCCATCGGGGCCACCGGACAGCACGACGTCGTCGCGCTGCGCGAGGCCTACCACGGCTGGACGTACGCCTCAGACGCCGTCTCCACCTCCCTCCAGGACAACCCCAACGCCCTGGCCACCCGCCCCGCCTGGGTGCACACGGTCGACTCGCCCAACTCCTACCGCGGCCGCCACCGCGGCGAACACGCCGCGCGGTACGCCCCGGAGGCCGTCCGGGTCATCGACGACCTGGCCGCCTCAGGCCGCCCCGCGGGCGCCTTCATCGGCGAGTCCTACTACGGCAACGCGGGCGGCGTGGCCCTCCCCGACGGCTACCTCCGGCAGGTGTACGCAGCCGTGCGTCGGCACGGGGGCCTGGCCGTGGCCGACGAGATCCAGGTCGGCTACGGCCGCCTGGGCCACTGGTTCTGGGGCTTCGAGCAGCAGCGAGCGGTCCCCGACATCGTCTGCGTGGCCAAGGCCATGGGCAACGGCCACCCGCTCGGCGCCGTCATCACGAGCCGCGCCGTCGCCGACCGCTACTGCGACCAGGGCTACTTCTTCTCCTCCACCGGCGGCAGCCCCGTGTCCAGCATCGCCGGCCTCACCGTCCTGGACGCCCTGCGCGACGAGGACCTCCAGGGCAACGCCGCCCGCACCGGCGCCCACCTCAAGTCCGCCCTCCAGGCGCTCGCCGGCCACCACCCGCTCATCGGCGCCGTCCACGGCTCCGGCCTCTACCTCGGCCTGGAACTCGTCCGCGACCGCACCACCCTGGAACCCGCCACCGAGGAGACCGCCGAACTCTGCGACCGCATGCTGGACCTCGGCGTCATCGTCCAGCCCACCGGGGACCACCTCAACATCCTCAAGATCAAGCCCCCGCTGTGCATCGACCCCGCAGCGGCCGACTTCTTCACCCACGCCCTCGACCGAGCCCTGACCGAACTCGGCCCCCGGCCCCCGCGCCCGTAGGCCACGGGCTGCCGGGCCGGTGTCCGACGACTCAGGGTTTCGGGGAGGCGGGCATGCCGATGAAGGCGGCGAGTGCGGCGAGTGCGGCGAGGGCGCCGCACGCGAGCCATACCGAGTCGCCCATCAGGGACCACGCGGCGACACCCGCCGCTGGTCCCACGGCGGAGCCCACCCCGAACATGGCCTGGGAGGCGCCGAGGTAGCGGCTCCGGTGCTCGGGCGCCGCTGCCAGCGCGGGGTACGCGGTCATGGTCGGGGAGCCGATGATCTCGCCGACCGACCACACCACCGTGGCGGCCACGAGGCCGGCGACGCCCCAGGGCAGCGCGTACGCGGCGAGGCCGCCGCCGACGGCGAGGATTCCGGTGATGGTGGCGATCCTGGCCGGCCACCGCTGCACCTTCCGGGTCACCACCAGCTCGCACAGGATGACGATCAGGCCGTTGACGGCGACGAGGACGCCGTAGACGAAGATGTCGAGTCCGCGCTCCCGCACCGCCAGCGGGAGCGTCGACAGGTACTGGGTGTAGACCGCGGAGAAGCCGAGGATGGCGAGCAGGAACAGCACGAAGCTCCGGTCGTCCAGCACCGCCCGGTAGCCGCCCGGGCCCGCCGCCGTCCTCGTCTCCCCCTCCGTCTCCGGGGCCGCCTTCGCCCCGGCCGGGCCGGTGGCCGTGGGCCCGGGGCGGTCGTGCGGCAGGAGCCGGGCGCCGAGTACGGCGACGCCCAGGGCGGCGGCCGCCTCCGCCCAGAACAGCAGGGTGTACGAGTGGGCGACCAGGGCGGCGCCGATGAGCGGCGCCGCGGTGGTCCCGATGTTGGTGGCGAGGCGGTACATGGCGAAGACCATGACGCGGCGCTGCTCGCCGGTGAGACGGCTGACCAGCTCCGCCGAGGCGGGCCGGTAGACCTGGCCCGCCGCGCCGGTGCCGACCGCGAGCAGCAGCATCACCGGGTACGACGCGGCGTACAGGAAGGCGGCCGTGAGGGCCGCGTTGGCCGTCATCGAGGAGACGATCGAGGCCCGGACGCCGATGCGCCCGACGAGCCAGCCGCCGAGGAGGATCCCCGCCACCGCGCCCGCTCCGTGCGCGGCGAGCGCGAACCCCGCCTGCACCTCGGGGTATCCGCCGGCGACCATGTAGAGCACGAGGAACACCTGGAGGAAGCCGCCGAGCCGGTTCACCATGATCCCGGCGATCACCGCCTTCACCGGCAGGGGTGCCTCGCGCCAGGTGAGTGCGACGCCGGCCGCCTCGGCACCGTCGGCGCGG
Organism: Streptomyces sp. NPDC085524; assembly: GCF_044541755.1. Taxonomy (NCBI): domain Bacteria; kingdom Bacillati; phylum Actinomycetota; class Actinomycetes; order Kitasatosporales; family Streptomycetaceae; genus Streptomyces; species Streptomyces sp. NPDC085524. The sequence continues at coordinate 34,251 of NZ_JBITTH010000028.1, read as the reverse complement.
GTCGCCCCGTCCACGCTCATCGCGGGGCCGGGACCGGCTCGGCCGCTTCGAGGCGCACCGCGCCCTCGGCGGCGTCGAGCGTCGCCCGGCATTCCTCGGCGGTGGCGGCGGAGGCCACGAGCATGGCGTACCGGCCGGTGTGCGAGGCGGGCGGGAGTTCCAGGACGTGGCCGGGCTGTGCGACCACGCGGGCGATCCCGATGCCCGCCGGCAGCCGGTCCCGGTCGATGGTGACGCGGCCGACGACGGTCTCCACCTCGGGGTAGAGGAAGCGCACGGCGGCGGCCCCGGAGCGCGCGGCGCCCTGTTCGGGGCGCTCTCCGAGCGCCAGGCGGGCGGCTGCCAGGCCCGCGTCCCAGCCCGTTGCCAGCAGCCCGAGGTACGAGATGAAGTCGCCGCCGCTGCGGGCGTTGACCTCGACCAGGGCGGGGCCGCGCGCGGTGAGGCGCCACTCCGAGTGCGTCCAGCCGCGGGTGATGCCGACGGCGGCGTGCACCGTGGTCAGGGCGCGCAGCAGCTCCGGGTCGGCCAGCAGCGGATCGGCGGCGTCGACGCCGTGTCCCACTTCTTCGAAGTTGGGCGGCGGGCTCAGTTCCTTGCGGGCGACGAAGAGCGGGGTGACCTCGCCGTCCCAGATCAGGGCGTCGACGCTGATCTCCGGACCGTCCAGGTACTCCTCGACGAGCACGGGCTGTTCGAAGCGCTCGCGCACCTCGACCATGGTCGTCCCTCGGATGGCGGGGAAGATTTCGGCCAGTTCCCCGGGGGTGCGGGCCATGCGCGTGCCCGTGCTGCCCACGAGCGCCCGGGGCTTGACCACGACCGGGTAGCCCGTCTCCGCAGCGGCCTCGTGCGCCTCGGCGAGGGTGGACACCGGGGTGGAGCGGGCCTGCGGGCCGCCCGCCCCGGCCACCGCGAGGCGGGTGAGGTGCTTGTCGCGGCAGGTCAGTACGGCTTCCGGGGTCAGCCCCGGAAGCCCCAGGGCGCCGGCCACCTTGGCCGCCGGAAGGATGCGGGTCTCGTCCCAGCACAGGATCGCGTCCGGTGCCAGGGGCCGGGCCGCCTCGATCATGCCGTCGGCGTCCAGGGTGTCGACCCGCGTGTGCCCGGTGATGAACGGCGCCTCCCAGCCGACCTCGCGGTCGGAGAACAGCCAGATCCGGTGGTCCCGTGCCACGGACTCCAGCAGGTGACCGCGGGTCTCCTGGTCCATGGGGCTGATCAGGACCAGCAGCGGGGGCGAGGACGGGGACGAGGGCCGGGACGGGGACGGGGACGAGGAGGGCATGGCACGTGAACCTTTCGGCCGGGGCGTATCGGCTGGTCAGTCTGCTGACCGGGAAACGTGCACGCCAGGCCAGTTGACCGGCTCGCCACCGGACCAATCCAGAACCGGCTGTAAATTCGTGACGACCGCTACAAACAGTAAAATTTGGGGGGACAACATGACGTGGCACGTCATTCTGGAGGTACGACGCGACACCCCGGAGCCACTCGGCTCCCAGATCGCCGACCAGCTGCGCAGACAGGTGGAGCAGGGACGGCTGACGCCCCGCTCCAGGCTCCCGTCCAGCCGCCAGCTGGCCCAGGACCTGAACGTATCGCGCAGTGTCGTGGTGGAGGTGTACGAAAAGCTCACCGGAGAGGGCCTGTTGGAGTCGGTCCGCGGTTCCGGCACGCGGGTGGCGGCCCACGCCGACACGCGGATCAGGAAGCCCGTGGTGCTGGTCGACCGGGCGATCCCGTCGGTCCGGTTCAACCTGCTGCCGGGCACGCCCAATGCGGCCACCTTCCCGCATCGCGAATGGACGGCTTCCTACCAGCGGGCCGTGAGCACGGCCCGCTACCAAGGGCTCGGCTATCCGCCGCTGCTCGGCGTCGAGCAGCTGCGTACGGAGCTCGTCGCGTATCTCGGCCGGGTCCGCGGTGTGCTGGGGCATCCGGACAACACCATGGTGACGGGCGGGTTCGCGCACGGTCTGGGCCTGATCTGCGCGGTCCTGAGCGAGCTGGGCATCGACAGGCTGGCGGTCGAGGACCCCAGCCACGACCGCCAGCGCCAGTTCGTCGAGGAGAACGGGATCCGGACGCTGGCGGTGCCGGTGGGGCCGGAAGGGGTGGAGATCGAGCAGCTCTACGCCAGCAAGGTGCGGGCCGTCCTGGTCACGCCCTCGCACCAGTTCCCGCTCGGCGTGCCCATGTCGCCCAAGCGCCAGCAGGAGCTGGTGCGGTGGGCACGGGACACCGGCGGCTGGATCATCGAGGACGACTACGACGGCGGGCTGTGGCTGGAGCACCGCGGCCGCCACCTGGCGCTCCAGCCCGCCGATCCCGAGCGGGTCATCTACGCCGGTACGGCGAGCAAACTCCTCGCTCCCGGCCTGCGGTTGGGCTGGCTGGTGCTGCCGCCGGCGCTGACCTCGATGACGGAGGCGATCCGGGTCAGGCGCGACCTGGGCGGCGACGGCCTGATGCAGCTGGCGTTCGCGGACTTCCTGCGCAACGGCCTGCTCGACGGGCACCTGCGCAAGATGCGCACGCGCTACCGGTCCCAGCACGGCATGCTGACACAGGCCGTGGAGCAGTACCTGCCGGCCGCGACCCTGGTCGGTCCCGTCGCCGGGCTGCACGTCGTCGCCGCACTGCCGCCCGGTACCGACGAGGAGCGCCTCGTCGCCGAGGCGCTCCAGCGGTCCGTCCTGGTCAAGGGCAGCAGGGCGTACTACGACGATCCGGCGACGGCCCGGCCCGGGCTGGTACTGGGGTACACGGCCCTGGGCCGGTCGGGCATCTCCGAGGCGATCCGGCGCATCGGGGAGGTGTACGCGCAGCAGTCCGACGGGACGCGGCCGGCGGACCCCGTCAGTTGAAGGGGGAGAGCGCCGGACGGGACCGGATCCAGGGGCTGAGGACGGTGCTCGGCCCGAAGCGGTGCTGCGGAAGCAGCGACCGGTCCGCGTCGAACAGCCTGTCCTGGTAGAAGCTGCGCAGGTAAGGGGCTCCCGAGGTGCCGCCCGAGCCCGTGGTCTGCTTGGGCAGGTAGCGCAGCGCGACCCCGTAGTGGATCTTCCGCCAGGCGAACAGCTCCTGGTCGAGGCGGTGGGCCGCATCCAGCACCCGCCGCCCCGCCTGCTCCGCCGGCACCCGCTGCAGCAGCTCCCGCAGCGGTTCGAAGTCCGGGTTCTGGTGCATCAGGACGTAGGCGTTCTCGGTGGCTTCGGCGAGCGCCTCGGTCTTCTCCGGGTGGACCCCGAGCAGGTGGATGTGCAGCAGCTGGGTGGGGAACGCCTGGACGGCGCTCGCATCGCCCGTCGCCTCCCGGAACCCCTGGAAGTGCTCCACCGGCATCGTTCTGCGCATGACGAGCAAGGCTTCGGTCTGGGCTGCGGCCAGGTCCGCCGCGCGCCCCAGGCACTCCGCGGCGTACTCCCACCGCCCGCCGCGCAGCCACTCCGCGGCGGACATCACCCGGGCGAGCACCCCCCACGTGGTGGCCTCGACGAGGTGGATCACCCGCAGGAAGGTGACCTCGTCGTGCTGCGTGGTCTGGGGCAGTACGGCCAGGTGCTCCAGGACGTTGGCGGGGCCGTGCGGCGTGAGCACGTAGTCCCGCCAGTGGCGGGGCGGTTCGGGCGCGGCGGGGTGCAGCGCGGGCGCGCGGCCGATGCTCAGGGAGACCAGCGACCCGAGCCGGGCGATGCGCTCCGTCAGCTGCCCGTCGGAGGGCAGGGCGTCCTGCGCCCATTTCTCCGTTCCGTCGAGGGTGCGCTGCTCGTAGGCCCGCCAGCTCTCGGCGGTGGTGCGGATCGTCTGCCAGCAGGCCCGCTCGACGGCCCCGTCGGGGGCGTGGATGCGGGTGCCGAGCACGTGGTTGAGGAGCCGTACGTTGCCGTAGGGCTGGTAGCGCTTGCCGCGCCGGTCCAGCGGTCCGCCGCCGCGCGAGGCGACCTCCTGGGGCGCCTCGCCCTCGGGGAGGGCCAGTTTCCACTCGGCCTGGAAGACGAGTTCGGCGAAGCGGAGCATCGTGTATTCGCTGCGGCTGAGCCGGTCCCGGTCGAGGGCGAGGAGGACGACGACGTCCTCGTACGCCTCGGCCATCCAGGCGCGCAGCGCGGGGTCGAGCAGATCGCGCCCCACGGCGCGGGCGTTGCCGATGTAGTCGGTCAGGTCGAAATCGAGTATGGCGCGCAGGGTCGCAGTGGTGCGCATCGTGCAGTTCCCCCCAGATCGCTTGTGGCGCTCATGAGTTATGCGGTGCGGCGGGTCGGCCGGTCGGCGGAGCCGCGGGTCACTCGGAGAGGGCCGCCGCCGGACACGGAACGGTCTCTCCGTGCATCGGGAGGCGGCCCAGGATCTCCAGGCGGCTCTCGGTCTCGGCCGCCAGTGCCCTCGCCGTGTCGGCGAAGTGGTCTTCCAGCTCGTCCCGCGTGAAGCCCGTCCGGCTCCCGTGCCCCCCGTGCGCATGCGGTCCCCCAACCGCATACGACGTCCCCTCGGCCCGCGTCACCATGGGCAGTGCCAGCCAGGCCTCGCCGAGCCGGTCGTTGACGTACGAGGCCGCCGCCCGCGCGGCGGCCATGTACCGCTGCGGGTACGGTCCGACGACGTCGGTCGCGCCGACCATCAGCAGCTCCGCGATCCCCCGGGACTCGAACTCGCCCTCGAAGGTCACGACTTCGGCGGGGAGGGCTTCGAGCTGCCGGGCCAGCGACGCCAATGCCCGGACATCCGCGGCCCGGTAGAAGTGGGTGGCCTGCAGGGTGCACCCCGCGGCGGTGAACCGGTCGACGACGTGGTGCTGTTGCTCGGGGGTGCCCGAGAGGCGGACGTAGACGCCGCCGACGTACTGGCGCTGCCAGCGGGCCGTGGCCGCGTACACGTCCGGATGTCCGCCCGCGTGCCCGCCCGCCTCCGGCTCGCCGACGCATATCAGGATGCGCCGCTGGTGCCGGCTGGGCAGGGGCTCCTGCGGGAGCTCCTCGCAGCCGGCGCCCGGGAAGCCGGTCGGGCCGGTCGCGCCGGTCGCGCCGGTCACAGTCTCACCTCCAGCACGTCGGGGACGGCTCCGGCGTCCACGAGGAGATCGCGCAGCAGCCGTACGGCGCCGTCGAAGTCCTCGGCAGCCAGACCGGGCGCGTCGTACACGGTGAAGACCAGGTGCCGGGAGCTCTTGGTGACGCTGGTCCGGCGGTCGGGGCCCTGGAGGACGGAGGCGACGATCGCGGCCCCGTCCCGGACGACGGGCTCGTCCTGGGCACAGGTGACGGTGGAGCGGAACCCGGCGAAGGTCTCGCCCTGTACCGCCCAGTCGAAGTGCAGGTCGCCGTCGATGGCGTCGCCGTCCTGGACGCCCATCAGTACGCCGCTGGTCAGCTCGGCGTACAACAGGGCATCGACGGCGGGCCCGATCACGGGCAGCCCTTTGCGGCGGGCCGTGGCGATCTGACCCGGCAGCGGACAGGTCACGCCGTGGGCGTCGAACCACCGGGCGTAGACCTCGGCGGTCTTCGACGCGCGCTCGAACACATCATCGGACCGCAACGCCAGTTCCCGGCGCCGCAGTTCGAGCAGAGTGCCGAGAGCCGCGGTATCCACCTCCGCCACGACGGCGGCGAATCGGGTCAGCTCGGCCGCTCCGGACGGCTTCTCGCCTGCGCTCAGTGCTGGGGCTTTCAAAGGGGTTCTCCGGTTCATTTGCTGGGCGCATCTCGCTGATCATTCCAACAGCCGGACGCGGTCCCCCCAAGTCCACCGGAGCCTGTGGGGTCCAGGCCAGTCCCACTATGTGGACGCACGGCACCACGAGCCGACCGCCGACCGCCGGCGGCCGGCGTTCACAACGGTGAACCTGCGGTCCGGGGCTGCTCGCGGACGTCCTGCCGCACCTTCGGATCCGGTTGTGCGCTGACGTGCCGACCCCTGGGCGCAGGAGGTCAACGCGGGCGGTCGGGGCGCTCATAGCGTGAAGGAGTGCCGAGCCGCGTGGCGGCGGGCACGTTACCGATTGCTTCGAGAGGACCCCTCATGTTCGACATCGACAAGGTGCAGGCCGCCCCGAGCAAGGATCTGCTCACGCCCGACAACTCGGTCATGCTCTTCGTGGACCACCAGCCGCAGATGTTCTTCGGCACCGGCAGTGGCGACCGTGCCGCGATCATCAACAGCACGGCGGGTCTCGCCAAGGCGGCCAAGGCGTTCGACGTGCCGGCCGTCCTGACCACGGTCGCCGCCGAGTCGTTCTCGGGCCCGCTGCTGCCGCAGCTCGCCGAGGTGTTCCCGAAGAACGAGATCATCGACCGCACCACCATGAACGCCTGGGAGGACGAGGCGCTCGTCGCGGCGGTCAAGGCGACCGGGCGCAAGAAGATCATCCTGTCGGGTCTGTGGACCGAGGTCTGCCTGGTGCTGCCCGCGCTCTCGGCGATCGAGCAGGGTTACGAGGTGTACGTCGTGACCGACGCCTCCGGCGGCGTCAGCCCGGCCGCCCACGAGCACGCGCTGCAGCGGATGATCGCCGCCGGCGCCGTCCCGGTGACCTGGGTCCAGGTCCTCCTGGAGCTGCAGCGCGACTGGGCGCGCCAGGAGACGTACGGCGCGGTCATGGAGATCGTCAAGGCCCACGCGGGCGCGTACGGCCTGGGCGTCGTGTACGCGCAGAGCGTCATCGGCGCGCACGCGGCCGGCTGACCCCTGTGGACACCGGCATTCTGATCCTGCGTGTGCTGGTGGGACTGCTCGTCGCCGGCCACGGTGTGCAGAAGGTGAGCGCGCACCTGGGCGGCAAGGGACTCGAGGGCGGTACCGAGGAGTTCCGCGCCGACGGCTTCCGCGGCGGAGCCCTCACCGCCCTGGCAGCGGGCGGCGGCCAGATCGGTTCGGGCCTGCTGCTCGCCGCCGGACTCCTGACCCCGCTCGCCGCGACCGGCGCCATCGGGGTCATGACGGTCGCGCTCACCGTGAAGTGGCGCCACGGGCTCTGGGTGCAGAACGACGGATACGAGTACCCGCTCGTCCTCATCGGCACCGCCGCCGCTCTGGCAGCCACCGGCCCCGGCGCCTGGTCCCTCGACGCGGTCCTCGGCCTCACGCCGTACCCGCTGTGGTGGGCCGCCCTCGCGCTCGTGGCCGGTCTCGGCAGCGGACTCCTCACCCGGCTCGTCCTGCACCGGACCCCCGCCGCGGCGACCCCCGCCCCGGCGGTCGCCGACCGCTGAGCGCGGGCCGCACAGACCGGGTCCGGCCGCCCGCGTACCCCCGACCGGGCGGCCGGGCCCTTCCCACCCCTCCCGAACAGGAGCACCCGATGGACACCCTCACGACCCCGCACGGCGGCGGCCAGCCGCTGCTGCACCAGAAGGGCGCCGAGACCCAGGCGTTCGGCACGCTCAAGCAGCTGCCGATCGGCCTCGGCCACGACACCCGCATGTACGCCTGCCAGCGGCTGAACCGCGTTCTCGCCGACACGCAGATCCTCCACTCCCTCTACAAGAAGCACCACTGGCTCATGCGAGGGGCGACCTTCTACTCGCTCCACCTGATGCTGGACAAGCACGCGGAGGCCCAGCTGGCCATCGTGGACGCGCTGGCCGAGAGGGTCCAGAGCCTCGGCGGCGTCGCCGTCGGGGACCCGCGCCACGTCGCGGAGCTGACGTCGATCCCCCGTCCGCCGGACGGAGTCGAGCCGGTGCCCGTCATGCTGTCGCGGCTCCTCGACGCGCACGAGCGGATCCTGATCGACGCCCGGGACGCCGCCGCCCGGCTCTCCGGGGAGGGCGACGAGGGCAGCGCCGACCTGCTCGTCTCCGACGTCGTCCGTACCGGAGAGGCGCAGGTGTGGTTCCTGGCCGAGCACCTCGTGGACACCCCTCTGGTGCACGGCTGATGGATGCGTTCGACGTCGTCGTGGTCGGCGGCGGACCGGCCTGCGAGGTCGTCGCCGACGTGCCCGCCGTCGACGCGGTCGTCATGGCCGTGACCCAGCGCCCGGTCGCCACCGCCGTGCTGGAGGAGAAGGCCGGTGAAGCGGCCTGGAAGACGATCCCGTCCTGGGCGCTGATCGCCACCGCCGACAGGAACATCCCGCCGGCCGCCGAACGGTGGATGGCCCGGCGCGCCGGCTCGCGCATCACCGAAGCGGACGCGTCGCACGCCGTGGCGGTCTCCCGCCCGGCCGTCGTCGCCGACGTGATCCTCGACGCCGCCCGGGCGACCCGCTGAGCCCACGATCCGCCCCCTCCCGTACATCCTCGAAGGAGCACCCCTCATGAAGAACCGTCCGGTCCTCGAACCCGCCGCGCAGGCCTTTGCCGAGGCCACCGCCCAGCCGCCGTTCCTCTACCAGATCCCCGTCGCGGACGGCCGCAAGGCCGTGGACGGTGTCCAGAGCGGCGAGGGTGTTCCCCTGCCCGCGGTCGACGAGGAGTGGATCACCGTCCACGGCGGCCCCACCGGCGACGTCCGCGCCAGGATCGTCCGACCCCGCGGCGCCACCGGTCCGCTGCCCGTCGTCCTCTACATCCACGGCGCCGGCTGGGTCTTCGGCAACGCCCACACCCACGACCGGCTCGTCCGCGAACTCGCCGTCGGCACCGGCGCGGCCGTCGTGTTTCCCGAGTACGACCTCTCGCCCGAGGCCCGCTACCCCGTCGCCATCGAGCAGAACTACAGCGTCGCCCAGTGGGTCGCCCGCGAGGGTCACCACAAGGACCTCGACGGCACGCGCATCGCCGTCGCGGGCGACTCGGTCGGCGGCAACATGAGCGCCGCCCTCACCCTCATGGCCAAGCAGCGCGGCGACGTCCGCATCGCCCACCAGGTGCTCTTCTACCCGGTCACCGACGCCGCCTTCGCCACCGACTCGTACCGCCTCTTCGCGGAGGGCTACTTCCTGCGCCGCGACGCCATGAAGTGGTTCTGGGACCAGTACACGACCGACGAGGCCGAGCGTGCCCTGATCACCGCCTCCCCGCTGCGCGCCTCCACCGAGCAGCTCACCGGCCTGCCGCCCGCCCTGGTCATCACCGCCGAGGCCGATGTCCTGCGCGACGAGGGCGAGGCCTACGCGGCCAAGCTCCGCGCCGCCGGTGTCCCCGTCACCGCCCTGCGCGTCCAAGGCGTCGTCCACGACTTCGTCATGCTGAACGCACTGCGCGAGACGCAGGGCGCGGAACTCGCCATCGGCCTCGCCACCGACACCCTCCGCAAGGCCCTCGCATGACCGGGCCGTCGACGAGCATGCCGGTGGCGGGCCTCGTCCCCGCCCCGCGTCGGGAGCACGAGCACGCAGACCTCCTCGTCCGCAACGCCAAGGTCTTCACCGGTGACCCCGGACGGCCCGAGGCCCGCGCCGTCGCGATCCGCGACGGCCGGGTCGCGGCCCTCGGCGACGACCACGACCTCGCCCACCTCGTCGGGCCGGGCACCAAGGTCGTCGACGCTCTCGGCCGCCGGGTGATCCCCGGTCTCAACGACTCGCACCTGCACGTCATCCGGGGCGGCCTGAACTACGTCCTGGAGCTGCGCTGGGACGGGGTGCGCAGTCTGCGCCACGCCCTGGCCATGCTGCGCGAGCAGGCCGGCCGCACCCCCAAGGGGCAGTGGATCCGCGTCGTGGGCGGCTGGACCGCCGAACAGTTCGCCGAGCGCAGGATGCCGACGGTCGCGGAGCTGAACGCCGCCGCCCCCGACACCCCGGTGTTCGTGCTGCACCTCTACCAGTCGGCCCTGATGAACCGCGCCGCTGTTCAGGCGGCCGGTTTCACCCGGGAAACACCCGACCCGCGCGGCGGGCAGATCGTCCGCGGCCGCGACGGCGAGCCCAACGGCGTGCTCCTCGCGGCGCCGAGCGCCCTCATCCTGTACTCGACCCTGGCCAAGGCGCCGGCCCTCGACGAGGCCGACAAACGGACGTCCACGCGCCACTTCCTGCGCGAGCTGAACCGCTTCGGACTGACGTCCGCAGTCGACGCCGCCGGCGGCTTCCAGAACTTCCCCGACAACTACGCCACGGTCGTCGACCTCGCCCGGTCGGGGGAGCTGACCCTCCGGATCGCGTACCACCTCTTCCCGCAGACGGCCGGCCAGGAGCTCGCCGACCTCAAGCGTTGGACCGAAATGGTCAAGCCCGGGGAGGGGGACGAGTGGCTCAGGCTCAACGGCGCGGGAGAGAACCTGACCTGGGCCGCCGCCGACTTCGAGAACTTCTCCGAGCCCCGGCCCGAGCTCGCCGCCGGCTACGAGACCGAATTCGAGAGCGCCGTCCGGCTGCTCCTGGAGAACGGCTGGGGCTTCCGGCTCCACGCGACCTACGACGAGACGATCCGCCGCGATCTGGCCGTCTTCGAGAAGCTCGCGGCGGAAGGGCTCTTCCCCGGCGGCAACCGCTGGCTCTTCGACCACGCCGAGACGGTCTCGGCCGACAGCCTCGACCGGATCGCGGCCCTCGGCGGCGCCCTCTCCGTCCAGAACCGCATGTCCTTCCAGGGCGCCGCCTTCCTCGACCGCTACGGTGCCGGGGCCGCGGCCCACACCCCGCCGGTCCGGGCCATGCTGGACCGGGGCCTGACCGTCGCCGCAGGAACCGACGCCACCCGCGTCTCCTCGTACAACCCGTGGGTCGCGCTCCACTGGCTGGTCACCGGGCGCACCGTCGGCGGCACGGCCCTCTACCCGGCCGGCAACCTGATCGACCGGGAGACCGCCCTCGGCCTCTACACCCGGGGCGGAGCGCAGCTCACCGGCGAGCAGGACGTCAAGGGAACCCTGCGCGAGGGCTGCTACGGCGACCTCGCGATCCTGTCCGACGACTACCTCACCGTGCCCGAGGACGTCATCCCCGGCATCGAATCCGTCCTCACCGTCGTCGGCGGCCGCATCGTCCACGCGACCGCCGAGTACGAGGGACTCGACGAGGCCATCCCGCCGGTGACCCCCGAGTGGAGTCCGGTGGCCCGCTTCGGCGGCTACCAGAGCGGCTACCGGAGCGGTGCCCTCCAGGCGTCGGCCGTGGCCGAGGCCGTCGCCGAGTCCGAGCAGCACCGCCGGTGGCGCGTCGCCCGCGGAGCCGTGCCCGAGACGGCGCCGTCCTTCGTCGACCCCTGCTTCGAACACTGAATAGAGACCGCACGATGAGCACAGCCTCCCCCGCCCCATCCGCCGCCGACGGCGGCGAAGAAGACCCGGCCGCGCTGCAGGGACGCCGCTTCGAGCCGGACCTCCGGTCGATGACGCGGATCAACCTGCACCCCATCGCCTCACCCATGCCGCTCGGCTTCTTCACGATAGCCATCGCCTCCGTGATGACGGGCTGCCTCCAGCTCGGGATCTTCGACGAGGCGGCCCGCGCCGCCGTCGCCTTCACCGTGCTGCCGGCCTTCGTCCTCCAACTCCTGGTGAGCATCCTGGCCTTCGGTGCCCGTGACGTGATCGCGGCGACGCTGATGGCGGTGTTCGCCGGCAGCTGGCTGCCCTACTCGCTCGTCATGCTCAGCGGCGCGGCCGACGGCCTCCAGGTCCTCGGCGTGTTCAACCTGGCGCTCCTGTGCTTCGGGGCCCTGATGACCGCCGTGACCCGGCCCAAGCGCGCGCTGTGGCTCGTCCTCGCGGTCTCCCTTCCCCGCTGGGCGGCCACCGGCCTCGGAGGCGTCACCGGAGCCGAATGGCTCACGCGCACGTCCGGCGCGCTCGGCCTTGTGGTCGCGCTGGTCGCGACGTACACGGCGTTCGCCCTGATGCTGGAGGACATGCGCAGCGAGCAGGTGCTGCCCATCGGCCGCAGCGGCCCCGCCCACCTCGCGGTGGAAGGCGACCTGGCCGTCCAGCTCCGCAACCTGGAACGCCAGGCGGGCGTACGCCGTACGCTCTGACCACACCCACCCACCGCGTCACCCCACGACCGCACAGGAGCACCCATGGAACCGCAGGTGACGGACCGGCCCCAGAAGTCCCGGTACGAGATCCTCGCCGGCGACGACGGAACCGAGACCGCGGGCTTCGCCGAGTACCACCTCTCGGAGGGCGAGATCGCCTTCATCCACACCGAGATCGACAGCCGGTTCGCCGGCCGGGGCCTGGGCGGTCTCCTCGCCCGGGGCGCGCTCGACGACGCCCGGGTGCGCGGGCTGCGCGTCCTGCCGTACTGCCCCTTCATCCGGGGCTGGATCGGCGAGCACCCCGAGTACACCGACCTGGTGCCCGAGGCGGGGCGCGCCCGGTTCGGCCTCTGACACACCACCAGGACGCGGCCCGGGCCGTCGCCCGCTGATCCGATCGTTCGAGATCGAACGATTAGTCGATGCTGTTCGAGCGCTGGTAGCTTCGAGTCGCCCCCGAGAACCCTTCGGCGGGCGATCGGAGGAGTTGCACCCATGAGGTTCGGCGCGAGGCTCGCTCTCGCGGTCATCACCCTCGCCGTCACCGCCACCGCCTGCGGCACCCCGCAGGGCAGTGGTTCGCGGCCGCACACCACTGCGGACTGCGGCCGGTACGCCCAGTACGGCAAGCACCCCGGCACCAAGGTCACCGTCTACGCGGAGAACCGGGACCGGGAGGCCGACCTGTTCGAAGAGACCTGGGCGGACTTCGCAGGCTGCACGGGAATCGACGTCCAGTACGAAGGGGACGGGGAGTTCGAGGCCCGGATCCAGCTCCGGGTCGACGGCGGGAATGCGCCCGATGTGGCATTCTTCCCCCAACCCGGGCTCCTGGAACGCTTCGCGCGGGCGGGGAAGCTCAAGCCCGCGAGTGACGGGGTCGTGGCCCTCGCGAAGCAGGGCTGGTCGGCCGACTGGAACGGCTATGCGACCGTGAACGGCACCCTCTACGGCACGCCGCTGGTCGCGAACGTCAAGTCGTTCGTCTGGTACTCCCCGAAGTTCTTCCGCGCCAGGGGGCTGAGCGTTCCCCGCACGTGGTCCGAGCTGATGGCCGTGACGGAGAAGGTCGCGGCATCGGGCGTCAAGCCGTGGTGCGCGGGCCTCGAATCCGCCGAGGCGACCGGCTGGCCCGTGACGGACTGGATCGAGGACGTCCTGCTGCGCCGGCAGGGCACGGACGTCTACGACCAGTGGGTCGCCCACGAGATCCCGTTCGACGACCCGCGTGTGATCGAGGCCATGGACACCGTGGGGTCCGTCCTCAAGAACGACCGGTACGCCAACGGCGGTTTCGGTCCGGCCCGGTCGATGGCCTCGATCTCCTTCCAGGAGGCCGGCACACCGATTCTCTCCGGCGACTGCGCGATGCACCGTCAGGCCTCCTTCTATGCGGACATGTGGCCCAAGGGCACCGGGATCGGACCGGACGAGGACGTCTACGCCTTCCTCCTCCCGGGGGACGACCCGGCCGCCCGCCCCGTACTGGGCGGTGGAGTGTTCACCGCGGCGTTCGCCGACCGTCCCGAAGTGCGCGCGTTCCAGGAATATCTGGCCTCCGCGGACTTCGCGAACGCGCGCATGAAGAAGGGCCCGTTCGTCTCGGCGAACAAGGGCGTGGATCCGGCCAACGCCGCGACCCCGGTCGACAGGCTCTCGATCCAGCTGCTCCAGGACCCCAGGACGCAGTTCAGGTTCGACGGTTCGGACCTGATGCCGGCGTCGGTCGGCGCCGGGACGTTCTGGAAGGGTGCCGTCGACTGGATCGGGGGCGCGAGCACCCGACAGTTCGCCGACTCCGTCGAACGGTCCTGGCCGAGCCGCTGATGTCGTTCGACGCCGTCGCCCAGCAGCCCAAACTGCTGTACCTGCTCCAGGGCGTCGCCGCCTTCGCGGCAGTGGTCGCCCTGGTCCTGATCGCGCTGCACCGGGAGCCGGTACGGAGGAGGGCCGCGGCCCTGATCCTGCTGGCCCCCGCGCTGCTGCTGCTCACGGCCGGTCTTCTCCTGCCCGGTCTGCGCACCCTGCTCCTGTCGTTCACCGACGGCGGGGGAGACGCGTGGGCCGGGTTCGACAACTACGTGTGGATGTTCACCGACCCCCGGGCGCTGGTGGCGCTGCGCAACACCCTGGCGTGGGTGGTGCTCGTGCCGCTGCTGGCGACCTCGGTCGGCCTGCTCTACGCGGCGGCCGTCGTACGGTCGCGGTTCAGAGCGTTCGCACTGTCCCTCGTGCTGATGCCCATGGCGATCTCCTTCGTCGGCGCGGGCGTCGTCTGGAAGTTCGTCTACGCCTACCGCCCCTCGGAAGCGGGGCAGATCGGGCTGCTGAACCAACTCGTCGTCGCGTTCGGCGGCGAACCGAGGCAATGGCTCGTCGACTCCCCCTGGAACGTCCTGTTCCTCATCGTGGCGATGGTGTGGACACAGGCGGGCTTCGCGGCCGTCCTGCTGGCCGGCGCGATCAGGGCCGTACCCCCGGAGCTGACCGAGGCCGCCCTGCTCGACGGCGCGTCGCCCCGGCAGATCTTCCGGCGGATCACCCTGCCGTCGATCAGGCCCACGCTGCTCGTCGTGGTCCTCGCCCAGGCGATCGGCACCTTCAAGGCCTTCGACATCGTCAAGACCATGACCGGCGGACAGTTCGACACGGGCGTCATCGCCCACGAGATGTACGACCAGGCCTTCCGCTACGGCGAGACGGGCCGCGGCGCGGCGCTCGCCGTGCTCCTCTTCCTCCTCGTCACCCCCTTCGTCGCCCACCAGGTGCGGGCGCAGAGGAGGGCGGGGTGAACGGCGTCCGGGAGCGTCTGGCCTCCCGCGCCTTCACGTCGATCGCCGTGCTGATCGCGGTCCTCTGGACGACACCGACCCTCGGTCTGCTGCTCTCCTCGTTCCGCCCCGAGGAGGAGATCAAGACGACGGGCTGGTGGACCGTGTTCGGTACGCCGCACCTCACGCTCGACAACTACGGCGAGGTGCTGTCCGGCGGCGGGAACGGGTCGGGGCGGCTCGCGGAGTACTTCGTCAACTCCGTCGTCATCACCCTTCCCTCGGTGCTGTTCCCGCTCGTCCTGGCGTTCTTCGCGGCGTACGCCCTGGCCTGGATCGACTTCAGGGGGCGCGACGCGCTCGTCGTCGGCATCTTCGCGCTCCAGGTCGTGCCGCTCCAGATGGCGCTCGTCCCCCTCCTGAAGCTGTTCTCCCAGGGCTGGCTGTTCCTGCCGGCGTGGCACCTCACCGGTCCCGCCCGGTTCGGCCAGGTCTGGTTCGCCCACACCGTCTTCGCGCTGCCGTTCGCGGTGTTCCTCCTGCACAACTTCCTGGCAGGGCTGCCCCGGGACCTGATCGAGGCCGCCCGCGTCGACGGCGCGTCGCACGGGACGGTGCTGCTCCGGATCGTGCTGCCGCTGACCCGCCCTGCCCTGGCCTCCTTCGCCATCATCCAGTTCATCTGGGTGTGGAACGACCTCCTCGTGGCCCTGACACTGTCCGGCGGGACGGCGGCGACCGCGCCGATGACGGTCAGACTGGCGAGCCTGGCCGGGACGTACGGCAACGAGTGGCAGCGGCTCACCGCAGGAGCCTTCGTGGCGGCCTCCGTCCCGCTGCTCGTCTTCCTCTCCCTCCGGCGGCACTTCGCACGGGGGCTGCTCGCCGGATCGGTCAAGGGATGAGCCCCGGCCGACGCGGGCTACGAGGCGTGGCGACGGGGCTGAGCCGACCCGGGCTGCGGGGCCGCGAAGCCGAGCTGGAGCAACTGCGCGCCCTGGTCGAAGCGGTCCGCGACGGCGAGGGCGGAGCGATCGCGCTGCTCCTGGGCGAGCCCGGCATCGGGAAGACGGTACTGCTGCAGGAGACCCTCTCGATCGCACGGGCCCACGGGTTCGTGATCAGCCATGGGCGCGCCGAGGAACTGCACGAGCTGGCACCGCTCGCCTCACTGGCCTCGGGCCTCCTGCACGGTGACCCGCCGCTGCTGGCCGGCACGGACTTCGCGGACCTCGCCGGCCACCACGACCAGCGCATCTGGCTCATCGAACGGCTGGCCCAGCTGATCGAGGAGCGCTCGGCGGGCACGCCCGTACTGATCGCGGTCGACGACGTCCAATGGGCCGACCCGCTGAGCCGGTTCGCCCTGAGCACCATGCCCGCACGGCTGCTCAGCTCCCCGGTCCTCTGGCTGCTCACGGGCAGGGAGGACCCGGAACTGTGCGGGCAGGGGCCGCGTGCGACGACCCTTCCTCTGCGGCCGCTGCCCGACACGGCCCTGACCGAGCTGGCACGCGACGTCCTCGGAGGGGACGTGCCGGAGCAGGTCGCGGAGCTCCTCGGCGGGGCCGGCGGCAACCCCTTCCTCGCGACCGAGATGCTCGCGGGCATCGCGGCGTCGGGCGCGGACGGGACGCAGCCGCCGGAGCGGCTGGTCCTCGGCGTGCGCGACCGGCTGGCCGACCTCCGGCCGGACACCCTCCACTTCCTGCGGATCGGCTCGGTCCTCGGCCGCGCGTTCTCGCTCGCGGACGCCGCCGCCCTGTGCGGCCGGCCCGCCTCCGGACTCAGCGCCGAAGTGGACGAGGCGATCGGCGCCGCCCTCCTCCACGACGACGGCGAACGCCTCCTGTTCCGCCACGACCTGCTCCGCCAGGCGGTGTACGCCGACCTCGCCCCCTCCGTACGCCGGGCGCTGCACCGGGAGGCCGCGAGCCGGCTCGTCGCGGCGGGCCGGAGCTCCGCCGACGCGGTCCCGCATCTGCTGAAGAGCGCCGAACCCGGCGACATGGAGGCGATCGGACTGCTCGGCACGGCCGCCACGGACGTGATCGCCGTGATGCCCGACCTCGCCGCGGACCTGGCCGTACGCGCCCTGGAACTCGTACCGCCCCGTGCGCCGATGGCGTACGACGTGGGAGAACGGGCCATCGTCGCGCTGACCCGCGCGGGCCGCTACACGCAGGCACGGGACGCCGGCGACGCGCTGCTCGCCCGGCAGCCGCCCCTGGACGTCTTCGCCCGTCTGCAGTCCGTACTCGGCGACACGCTGTGGCACCTCGACGACGTCCACGAGCTGACCCGCCGCCTGACCGCGGCGCTGGCAGCCGTCACCGACCCGGCGATCCGTGCCCGGCTGACCGCCCGGCTGGCCCTGGCCCGGTCCCGCGGGAGCGACCTCGGGGCCGCTCGCGAGACCGGCGAACGGGCGCTCGTCGAGGCGGAGCGGGCCGGTGACCGGGAGGCCCGCGTCCTCGCGCTGTGGGGCCTCGGCGAGATCGCCCTCAACGCGGGCGACTGCGCCGCCGCCGTCGAACACCACTCGGTGCTCAGCGTGTTCGACACGGCCTTCCTGCCGGAGGAGGCCGTCGCACGGATCCACACGGACGACTTCGAGACCGTACGGCGACTGCTCCGTACGGCGGGCGAACCTCCCCTGCGCCCCGCGATGCTGATCTGGGCCCAGGGGACCCTGAACATGGGGCTCGGCCGGCTCGACGACGCGGATGCCGACTTCGTCACCGCCGAGCGGCTCGAAGCCGACCTCCACGTGCCCGGCAACCTGGTCAACATCCGCGTCAACCGCGGTCTGCTCGCGATGCTGCGCGGCGACCGCGAAGCCGCGCGGGACCACCTGGACGTCGTGAGGGCGACGGTGGCCGACCGGCCGAACACCGGCAACCGCGCCACCCACCAGTACTTCGAGGCCGTCGTCGCGGACGCCGACGGCGACCACGCGGCAGCGGCGGAACTGGTCCGGTCCGTCCAGCGGGACCACCCCTTCCTCCGGTGGCGGCTCCTGCGCCCCCACGTCGTCCAGGCCGTGCGGATCGCCCTGCGCGGCGGGGACCGGAACCTCGCCGAGGACCTCGCGGCCCAGGCGGCCGAACACGCGGCCCGCAACCCCACCGTGCCGACCGCCCGGGGGACGGCCGCCCATGCGGCCGGCCTGGTGAACGCCGACCGCGAACTCCTGGAGCGATCGGTCCGCATCCTCGCCTCCGGCCCCCGGCCGCTGCCGCTCGCCGCTGCATCCGCCGACCTCGGGCGCGCTCTCCTCACGGCAGGCGACTCCGCCGCGACACCCGCCTTGACCAGGGCGCACGACCTCTACGCCCAGGCGGGGGCCGACGCCGAGGCCGACCGGGTCCGAGCCGAACCGGAACGGGCCACGACCCGCTCCGGCCGGCGCACCGGAGGCCTCCAGCCGCGCCCCGGCCAGGGCTGGGACGCGCTCACGGCCTCGGAACGCAAGGTGGCCCGGCTGATCGCCGCGGGCCACACCAACCGGTCGGCCGCGCAGGCCCTCGTCGTCTCCCCGCACACGGTCAGCACCCACCTGGCGTCGATCTTCCGCAAGCTCTCGGTGCGCTCGAGGGTCCATCTGGCCCGGATGGTCCTCGCGGAGGACGACGCCGGGGCGGCCACCGGCGACTGAGCGGGCTCTGCGCCCCCGTGCAAGGGGTGGTGCGCGGGACGGCAACAGCAGGTGCGGGACCGCTCCTAGCGTGACGGGCGTACCGCGCCGCTCCGACGCGCGGACCAGCCACCCCGAATCGAGGAAGCAACCCCATGCCGTTCATCACCGTGGGCCAGGAGAACACCAACCCCGTCGAGCTGTACTTCGAGGACCAGGGAGCCGGGCAGCCCGTCGTCCTCATCCACGGCTTCCCCCTCGACGGCCACTCCTGGGAGCGCCAGAGCGCCGCGCTGCTCGACGCCGGCTACCGCGTGATCACGTACGACCGCCGCGGCTTCGGACGCTCCTCGCAGCCGGCCACCGGATACGACTACGACACCTTCGCGGCCGACCTGAACACCGTGATGGAGACCCTCGACCTGAACGACGCCGTCCTGGTCGGCTTCTCCATGGGCACCGGCGAGGTCGCCCGGTACGTGTCCACGTACGGCTCCGGCCGGGTCGCCAAGGTCGCCTTCCTGGCCTCCCTGGAGCCCTGCCTGCTCAAGAGCGACGACAACCCGGACGGCGTCGCCCCGAAGGAGTTCTTCGACGGCGTCGTCGCCGCCGTCAGGGCCGACCGCTACGCCTACTACACCGCCTTCTTCAACGACTTCTACAACCTCGACGAGAACCTGGGCACCCGCATCAGCGAGGAGGCCGTCCGCAACAGCTGGAACACCGCCGCCCGCGGCGGCTCCTTCGCCGCGTCCGCCGCACCGTCGACCTGGTACACCGACTTCCGCTCCGACATCCCCGCCGTCGACGTGCCGGCCCTGATCCTGCACGGCACCGCCGACCGCATCCTGCCGGCCGAGGGCACCGCGCGCCCCTTCCGCAAGGCGCTCCCGTCGGCCGACTACGTCGAGATCGAGGGCGCCCCGCACGGTCTGCTGTGGACCCACGCCGAGGAGGTCAACACCGCCCTCCTCGCCTTCCTGGCGAAGTGACCCCGCACCGTTGACCCGCCGGGGTGACGCCGGAGCCCCCGGCGTCACCCCGGCCCCGGTTCCCCCGCGCGGGAACCGGACGAGCCCAGGAGAGCAGACACCCCATGCAGTTCGGCATCTTCACCGTCGGGGACGTGACCCCCGACCCCACCACCGGCCGCACGCCGACCGAACGCGAGCGCATCAAGGCGATGGTCGCCATCGCGCTCAAGGCCGAGGAGGTCGGCCTGGACGTCTTCGCGACCGGCGAGCACCACAACCCGCCCTTCGTGCCCTCGTCGCCGACGACCATGCTCGGCTACATCGCAGCCCGCACCGAGAGGCTGATCCTGTCCACGTCCACGACGCTGATCACCACGAACGACCCGGTGAAGATCGCCGAGGACTACGCGATGCTCCAGCACCTGGCCGACGGCCGGGTCGACCTCATGCTGGGGCGCGGCAACACCGGTCCGGTCTACCCGTGGTTCGG
The DNA here is from genome assembly GCF_044541755.1 of Streptomyces sp. NPDC085524. Lineage (NCBI taxonomy): Bacteria > Bacillati > Actinomycetota > Actinomycetes > Kitasatosporales > Streptomycetaceae > Streptomyces > Streptomyces sp. NPDC085524. The sequence continues at coordinate 14,509 of NZ_JBITTH010000028.1, read as the reverse complement.
ACAGGACATCCGCCAGGGCATCAACCTCGCCAAGGAGAACTACGCGCTGCTGCGCCGGCTGTGGCGCGAGGACGTCGTGGACTGGGAAGGCACGTTCCGTACCCCGCTCCAGGCCTTCACCTCGACACCGCGGCCCCTGGACGGCGTCCCGCCCTTCGTCTGGCACGGATCCATCAGGTCCCCCGAGATCGCGGAGCAGGCCGCCTTCTACGGCGACGGCTTCTTCCACAACAACATCTTCTGGCCGGCCGACCACACCCGGCGCATGGTGCAGCTCTACCGGCGCCGGTTCGCGCACCACGGCCACGGCCGGCCGGAGGACGCGATCGTCGGCCTGGGCGGACAGGTCTTCATGCGCAAGAACTCCCAGGACGCGGTACGGGAGTTCCGTCCCTACTTCGACAACGCTCCCGTGTACGGCCACGGCCCGTCGCTCGAGGACTTCACCGAGCAGACCCCGCTGACCGTGGGCTCTCCCCAGCAGGTCATCGACCGGACCCTTTCGTTCCGGGAGACCGTCGGCGACTACCAGCGCCAGCTGTTCCTGATGGACCACGCGGGCCTGCCCCTGAAGACCGTACTGGAGCAGCTCGACCTCCTCGGCGAAGAGGTCGTGCCCGTCCTGCGGAGGGAATTCGCCAAGGGACGTCCGGCCGACGTGCCGGAGGCCCCCGCGCACCCGTCCCTCCGAGCCGTCCGGGAGGTGTCCGCCGCATGAAGCTGACCGTCGTCTCCGCGGGGCTGAGCACCCCCTCCTCCACCCGCCTGCTCGCGGACCGGCTGGCCGAATCGGCCCGCGACGAACTCGCCGCCCGGGGGCGGGCACCGTCGACCGAGGTCGTGGAGCTGCGCGAACTGGCCGGCGACATCGCCCACCACCTCGTGACCGGATTCCCGCCGCCGCGACTGAGCGCCGCGATCGACGCGGTGACGGCGGCCGACGGCCTGATCGTCGTGACCCCCGTGTTCACGGCCTCCTACAGCGGTCTCTTCAAGTCCTTCTTCGACGTGATCGATCCGGACGCCCTTTCCGGGAAGCCGGTCCTGATCGCGGCGACGGGCGGTACCGCCCGCCACTCCCTGGCCCTCGAGCACGCCGTGCGCCCGCTCTTCGCCTATCTCCGCACCGTCGTCGTCCCCACCGCCGTGTTCGCGGCCTCCGAGGACTGGGGCTCGGGGGGAGACGAGTACACCGACGGCCTGCCCCGCCGCGTCCGCCGGGCGGGCACCGAGCTCGCCGCGCTCATGGCGGCGCGCCCGGCCGGTGAAGAGCCCGAGGACGAGGTCACGGTCCTCGAACGGCAACTCGCCGACCTGCGCTTCGACTGAGGCGAGCCCGTGGGCCGGGCGACGGCGGGGTGGTGTACATGGTTCATACTGTTCCGCCGTATGAGCGTGAACCGAGTGACGACAACGACCGTGCCCGAGGCATTCGACGGTGTACGGACGCCGCTGCGCGGCAGGGACGCCGAACTGGCGTTCGTCGAGGCGCGGCTGGACGCGCTCGACCGGGGTGAAGGCGGGATCGTCCGTGTCGGGGGCCCCGCCGGCATCGGCAGGTCCAGGATCCTCGCGGAGGCCGCGGCCGCCGCGAGGGGGCGCGGGACCAGGGTGTTCGAGGGAGCGGCGGACCCGGACGGACAGTTCGTGCCGCTCGGCCCGCTCCTCGACGGCGTGCTCGCCGGCATGGGGCAGCCGCGGTCGGGCGTCGTCCGTCTCCGGGACCTCGCCACGACACCCGGCCAGCGGTTCTGGCTGCTCCAGGAACTGGGGGACCGCTTGCGGGAGTCCGCGCGAAAGGGCCCCCTGCTCGTCGTCCTCGACGACCTCCAGTGGTGCGACGACCTCACCCTCCTCACCTTCCACACCCTCGCGGCCGGACTCTCTTCGCACGCCATCCTCTGGCTGGTCGCCGTGCGCGGCGGCATCGTGCCTTCGGGTGTGCGCACCACTCTGGACAGGATCCGGCAGGCAGGCGCACACGAGCTGGCGCTGGGAGAGCTGGGGGACCGGGCGACCGCGCAGATCAGCGAGGACGTCCTGGGCGCCGCCCCCGATCCGGACGTCCTGCGCGTTGCACGCCGTGCCGAGGGCGTGCCACAGCTGCTGGTCGAGCTGCTCGGCTCACTGCGGGAGGACGGGGCGGTGACGATCGTGAACGGCAAGGCCGCGCTGTCCGCCGGACCGCCGGCCCCACGGGTGCTTCCCTCCGTCGTGCGCCGCCTCGACCGGCTGTCGGACGAGGCCCGGGAGCTGGTGCGGACGGCGGCCGCCCTGGGCGGCCCGGTCACCGTCGCACGACTCGCCGAACTGCTCGGCAGGTCCTCCGCGGCGCTCATCACGGCGGTCCAGGAATCCCTCGACGCAGATCTGCTCGCCGAGAGCGGCGACCGCCTCGCCTTCCGTCAGGACCTGATCCGCGAGTCGGTCGAAGCCGGTCTGCCCCTGCCCCTGCGCCAGGCCCTTCGCGGGCAGACCGCCGGACTGCCGCCGGGGAACGCGGCCTTCCCCGTCGACCGCCCCGGGCCGTCGGAGGGATCCGAGGGACCGGAGGGAGTAGCGGGGCCGGGAGACGCCGCGGAGGCCGACCGGCTCCGCACCGAAGCGGCGGAACTCGCGGCCACTGCTCCCGGACCCGCCGCTGAGCGCAGCCTCAAGGCCCTGGAGCTCACCACCGCGGCCGCTCCGGAGCGGCCGCGGATCATCGCCGAAACGATCCCGCTGCTCTGGCAGACGGGCCGGGCCGCCCAGGCGCGTGAGCTGGGAGCCTCCGCCCTGGCGGCCGGCGGCCTCGGATCAGAGGACGAGGCGCTCATACGCCTCGCCCTGGCACGCCTCTCCGTACCGTTCGACTTCTCGGAGGCCGTCCGGCAGGCCCGCGCCGGGGCGGAACTGCCCGGGATATCCGCGACCGCACGGGGACGACTGCTCGCCATGCTCGCCATCGGCCTGTCGATGTCCGGCGAGCACGCGGCGGCCGAGCAGATAGCCGCGCAGGCGTGGGAGACCGCGGCGGCAGCGGGGGACCGTACTGCCGAGGCCACGCTGACCACGGTCCGCTCGGCGGTCAGTTTCCACCGCATGGACCTGGACGAGGCGTTCCGGCAGGCCGAGCGGTCCGCCGCGCTGGCCGACGCCCTGGGCGTCAGCACCTCGCTGTGGGTTCCGGAGGCCCTGTGGTACGCCCTCCTGTCGAACACCACCGGACGCACCGCGGAGGCGCTCGCCGTCGCGGAGGAGGGCATCCGGATCACCAGGGAGCAGGGCAGGACGGCCGCCACGCGCATGTGGCTCATGACCCGCTCCCGCATCCATCTGGAAACCGGACGGCTGACGGACGCCCGCGCCGACGCCGAAGCCGCGTCCGCGGGGACCGGCGATCCCGGTCCGGGCAACCTCGCCGACGTCACGCTCCGGTACGTGATGCTGCGCGTCGCCCTCCACACCGGCGACCGGCAGACCGCACGGGCGTACGCGGCGGAGGCGATGCGCATGCGGAGCGACCGCGCACCCGTCGTCCGGCACTTCGGCACCTGGATGCTGGCGCTGATGGCCGACTTCGAAGGCCGGCCCGACCGCGCCATGGCCGAACTCGACGAGGTGATGACGTCACCCGCCGAGTCCCGGCCCGCCTACGCCGGCCTGATCGACCCCGCCGACGCCCCGGTGCTCGTCCGTCTGGCGCTGGGCGCGGGCCGGCACGAACCGGCCGCGCAGGCGGTCGCCCTGGCGGAGAAGCGAGCCGTCCTCAACCCCGGGCTCACGTTCCTCGCCGCCACCGCCGCGCACGCCCGGGGGCTCCTCGACAACGACCTGGCCTCCCTCGTACGCGCCGTCCGGCTGTACGAGGACTGCCCCCGGGTGCTGGCCCGGGCATCGGCGCTGGAGGACGCAGGACGCAAACTCGCGGCCACCCGCACGTCCGAGGCGGTGCCGTACTTCGAGACGGCCCTCGCGCTCTACGTGCGAGCGGGCGCCGAACGGGACGTCGCACGCGTCCGCCGGCGCCTGCGTGCCGCCGGCGTCCGCCGCCGGCCCTCGGCGTCCGGACTCTCCGACGCATGGCCCGAGTTGACGGCCGCGGAGCTGCGGGTGGTACGGCTCGTGGCCCGGGGGCTGACCAACCAGCAGGCGGCCGAGCACCTCTCCCTCTCACCGCACACGGTGAGCTCGCACCTGCGCCGGGCCTTCACCAAGCTGGACGTCACCTCACGCGCCGAGCTGCCCTGGCTGGTCAAGCGTCGCGACAGCGGAGAGTAGTCGCTTCGCATCCCACGCGGGTGTCGTGGCAATGGACGATTCATGTGATGTGCCGACGTGGTCGTTTCCTCAGACTGATCAAGAACCGCGGAATGCAGAAGTCCGCGGGGAACGGTTGATCAAGAGAGGAAGAGCGCATGACCGCAAGGCTCCAGCGAGCCCGCCCGGGCAGCCCCGAGCTCCAGGCGCTCGTCGACGAGCTCGCGGAGCGGCTCGTCCGGTCCGTCGCCGTCGACCTGCGCGGCCACGGGAAGTCCGGCAAACCGCATCACGGCCACCTCATCGCCCCGCTCTCCCGCGATGCACTCGAACTCGTCGGCCATCTCGGCCATCTGTCCGCACGAACCTACGGCTAGGAACCCCCATGCCGCTCACACTGATGTCACGTGGGCCCTCCTCCCGCTCGGGGTGGCTGGTCCAGGTGCTTTCCGAGATGCCGGACACGAACGACCGCAACCACGTCTATCTCGCCGTCCACGTCCGTGGGCCCGTCACCGTCGTGCACGAGCGCGCCGAGAGCCTGTTGGAGCCGAACGACCTGGTCTTCTGCGACCCGGCCCGACAGCACCTGCTGCAGTTCGGCGAAGACTGTCGGATGATCTTCTTCCGGGTGCCCCGCTGCTATCTGGGTGTCACGGAGCCGGAGCTGAACCGGATGCTCGGCGTGCCCGTACGCGGCAAGGAGGGGATCGGGGCGCTGGCGTCCGACTTCCTGACCGCGCTCGCCGCCGAGGCGGAGCTCCGCCGGTCCACGATCGGTGACCGGAGTGCCCGGACGGCCGTACACCTCCTCTCCGTCCTGGTCATGGAGCTCCTCTCAGAGGACGCGACGGACGAGGCCGACGACGCGTCCGGGGCCGTCAACGCAATGCTGTCCCGTATCCACGCCTACATCGAAGAACACCTGATGGATCCGGACCTCTCACCGGAGTCGATCGCACGCGCCCACCACATCTCCGTCCGGTACCTGCAGAAGCTCTTCCAGAACGACTGCAGCACGGTGAGCCAATGGGTGAGGCAGCGCAGGCTCGAGTTCTGCCGGATCGAACTGGGCCGCTCCCACCGGAGAATCACCGTGGCCGCGGTGGCCCACCGCTGGGGCTTCAGCAGCCCCTCGCACTTCAGCCGCACGTTCCGCGGGGCCTACGGCATGAGCCCCAGCGAATGGCAGGCGCTGGCGGCCTCGGCCTTCGCACCGGCGACCGGCGGCGCCCAGGACGAGCGAGGGCGCTGAGCCGCCTGTGCGCTGTCATGACAGGACGGATGCGCACACGCACACGAGGCCCAGCGCTTCGGCGCCGCACGTGCCGGAGCCGTAGCCGTCGGACTCCCGGACGCCTCCCACGCCGTCCTCCTGTCCGAGCCCGCACAGGTCGTCGACCTGATCGAGGGCGCGGTACGGGCGACGACCTGACCGGGGGCCCTACGGGACGACAGCAGCGGACCGGGTCCGTCGGAGCGGCGAGGAGCGCGGTGCCGTGCGAATGTCCCCATGAGGGTGCCATCGGGCGGAGCGAGTGGCGTCCCGGAGCTGGTCGAAGAGGTCCGCCGTCAGGCCTGAGAACGCTTCCACCCGGACGCCGTGGGGCGGACCAGGCCCGGGTCCGGTGCGAGGTGTCCGATCCGATCGCGAGTGGTCAGGTACCTCTCCGCGTGCACTGTGCCCGTCGAACGGGCAAGGTGCCCGGCCGTCCCCTGTCTCGGCGGCCCGTGGCGGGCCGGGCGCCCGCATCCGCCCGGGAGGGGTCAGCCCCTTGCGTGCTGGTGGAGAGCAGCTGTCAGGAGATGGGAGTCGAGCAGGGAGACGTCTGCCGTCCTGTCCGCCCGTGCGTAGCCGGCCAGCATCCGTTTGGTCAGGACGAGTGCTTCGGGCGAGCGTCGGACGAGGGGCCTGATCCAGGAGTCGATCACCTTGTCCAGCTGGTCGAGCGGGGCCGTCCGGTGAAGCAGACCGATACGGTGGGCAGTGTCGGCGTCGAAGACGTCGCAGGTGAGCATGAGCTCGCGAATCCTGGAGGCGCCGGCCTCGGAGACCAGGCGGCCCATTGCCCCGCCCCACGCCGGCGGTAGCCCGATGCCGACCTCGGGCATGCGAAAGCGGCTGCTGTCGGCACCGGCGCGCAGATCGCAGAAGGAGGCCAGGGCAAGACCCGCGCCTATGACACGCCCGTGCAGCCGGGCGATGGTGACCGCGTGGGTGTTCTCCAAGGCCTGGCACAGGCGGTGCGCCTTGTCGGCGATGCGCCGCAGGCCCACTCCGGACGGATCGGCGGCCAATGCCTCCTGGTACTCGCCCCGATCGGCACCCAGGCAGAAGTCCGTGCCCAGCGACGACAGCGTCAGGATCCGGACGTCGGGTCTCTCGTGGAGGTCGTCGAGCAGGGTGATCAAGTCGTCGAGGACCGCGGTGTCCAGCGTGTCGTCCTGCCCCCAGGGGTTGAGGCGGACGTGCAGGACGGGGCCGTCCTGCACGGCATGGATGGCCTTGGGCGCGGTCCGGGTGCGCACGGGGGAGGGGGTGTGTTCGGTCATGCGACTGCCACGTCCAGGTTCAGGAGGCGCCGGAACGCCACACGGGGCGCCATCGACGGGGGGCGTACGAGGGTGAGGCGGGGAAGGCGCCGGATCAGCCGGCGGAGCAGGGTCTGGGCTTCGAGGCGGGCCAGCGGCGCGCCGAGGCAGTAGTGGATGCCGCCGCTGAAGGCGAGGTGGCCGGGCACGCGTGCGGGGTCGAACCGGTCCGGGTCGCTGTGCCTGGCAGGGTCCCGGTGCGCCGCCGCGACCATGAGGTGGACCATCTCGTCGCGGCGGATCTCGATGCCCCCCAGCACCGTGTCCTGCGGGGCGACCCTGCTGATCACGTGGGTGGGCGGGTCGTAGCGAAGCGTTTCTTCCACGAACCCGGGTATGAGATCCGGGTCGTCGGCGACCATGTCCCAGCGCTCCGGGCTCTCGACGAGCCGCAGCGTCATCGTCGAGAGGAGGGTCGCGGTGGTCTCCAGGGCGGCCAGCACGACGAACAGCACCAGGAAGTAGACCGCCTCGTCGGCCTTGTCGCGGTCGGGCTCGATCGCGTCCCACGCCCGGATCCACCCGGTGACGGGGTCGTTCCCGGGGTGGGAGCGCCGGTCGCGCACCAGCTCCATGAAATAGGCGCGGAGTTCGGCGGTGGCCGCGTCCGACAGGGCCAGCTGGCTGGCCGACGGAAGCAGCTCCTGGGTGAAGACCTGATCGTGAGTCAACTCGCGCAGCATGGGCCAGTCGGCCTGCGGCAGTCCGAGCCAGTCACCTATGGTGGCGACGGGCAGCTCCTCGCAGACGAGCTCCGAGAAGTCCGCCTCGCCGGTGCGTATTCGCTCGGTGAAGGCGTCGAGGAGCCGATCCGCGGTCCGTTCCACGTTGTGGCCGATGCGCTCCACGGTGGACCGGTCGAAGGTGCCCGCCGCCCGGCGCACCCTGGTGTGGTCCGGGGCGTTGAGCGCGGCGAGCGTGTTGCTCATCTCGCGCGAGGAGGGCGCGTTCCAGCGCGTCCCGGGCCCCTGGCGCTCCCGCCACTCCCTGTCGGGCTCCAGCCATTGACGGCTGCGCAGCACCTGGTCGCAGGCGGCGAAGCCCGTCACGGCGAAGCCGCCCCAGGGGGCGGGGACCACCTCACCCCGTGAGAGGAGCTCGGCGTATATCGGGAAGGGGTCGGCCTGCCCTCTTGCCGTCCGCAGACGGGAGAAGAGGGAGGCGGACGCCCGGCGGTCGTACGACGGAGTTGTGGCAACGCCCATGACAGCGGCTCCTTTCTGAGAACCAGCCGCCATGCCTACCCACATGATCGTTAGAGCATCCACTACCACTGAGTACGCAGGAGGTTACTAGAATCACACTGGGATCACTCGCCCCTGGTCCAGGCCAGGAAGCGGCTGAACAGGCCGCCCTTGGACTGCTGCGCGGTTCCGGTGCTCCTGCGCGAGGGGCCGGCGGCGGGCGAGGAGACCGCCGCCTGCTGCTGCGAGGTCTGGCCCGTGTTCGCCACGGCCGGCTTGGACGCCTGGGCGGCGGCCTTGGGGGTGAAGCGGATCGGGAGCGTGACCAGCGTGCGGCTCCACGGGCTCGGCGCCCAGGTGAGCGCCTTGAACGGGACGCGCATCTCCACGTCGAGGAGCTGGTTGAGCAGCGCCTCCACGGCGGTCACGGTGATCATGAAAGCCGGGTCCTTGGCGGGACAGGCGTGCGGGCCCGCTCCGAAGGCCAGGTGCGCCTTGGCGCTGAGCTGTTCGCGGTGCTCGGTCAGCTTCGGATCCGTGTTGGCCGCGGCGAACGAGATGAGGACCGGGTCATTGGCGCGGACCACCCTGTTGCCGAGCTCGACGTCGTGCGTCGGGTAGTGGGCCGCGTAGTTGGCGATCGGCGCATAGTTCCACAGGGTCTGGGAGACCGCGTCCTCGACCGGGAGGCCGACCTGCCAGTCCTCTCCGAGGTACAGGGCGCTGCTGGTGCCGATGGCCGCGGCCAGCGGCGCGGTGCCGCCGGAGAGCAGGGTCACCAGCTGGTGCAGCACCTCCTCGTCGCTCAGCTGCGCCGGGTGCTCCATCAGACGTGTCGTCAGGTCGTCCTTCGGACGGTGCCGCTTGAGGGCGATCAGCTCGGTGAGCGCCCCGCCGAGCACCTCGTCGGCACCGGGGGTCCCGTCGAAGATGCCGCTGATCCCGGCGATCACGCGGTCGCCGATCTCGGGCGGGCAGCCGAACAGTTCGCTGAAGACCAGCAGGGGCAGCGGCTGGGCGTACTCGGCCATCAGCTCCGCCTGGCCGCGGATGTCCGTACTGAACTGGCTGATCAGGTAGTTGGCGGACTGCTGCGTCTGCCGGATGAGCTGGTGCTCGTTGACGGTCGCGAGAGCGTCGGTCACCGCCCCGCGCAGCCGGGCGTGCGCCGCACCGTCGCTGAAGAGGGCGTTGGGGCGGTAGCCCAGCATGGGAAGCGCCGGGCTGCCGGCCGGGACGCGCCCTTCGCCCAGGGCGTTCCAGCGGCGGGAGTCGCGCACGAAGGAGGCGGGGTTCTGCAGGACGTACAGGGCGGCGTCGTAGCTGGTCACGAGCTCGGCCTGGACGTCCGGGGCGATGTCCACGGGCGCACTGGGTCCGAAGTGACGCAGCTGCGCGTAGTGGCTGTCGGGGTCGGCTCCGAACGAGGGACCGTACATCTGGACGTTCCCGTGCGCGGGGCAGCCGGGAGGTATCTCCATGGGTTCAAGTGGCTGTTGCATTCCTGCGCTCCTAGCCGAGTTGGGACATGAGGTGTTTCACGAGGGTGATGAGGGCCTGCGCCGAGGAGCTCTCGTCCCGTACGTCGCACTCCACGACAGGGGTGTCGTCGGTGAGGTTCAGCGCTTCGCGCACCTCGTCGAGCGGGTAGTGCGTGGTGCCCTCGAAGTGGTTCACGGCGATGGCGTACGTCAGGCCGAAGCGCTCGACCAGGTCCAGGACGGGGAAGGACTCGTGCAGCCGCTCCGGGTCGACCAGGACGAGCGCGCCCAGCGCGCCCCGGGAGAGTTCCTCCCACATCTCCTTGAAGCGCTCCTGGCCGGGCGTACCGAAGAGGTAGAGCACCAGGGTGTCGCTGAGGGTCAGCCGGCCGAAGTCCATGGCGACGGTGGTGGTCGTCTTGTCGGGCGTGCCCGACAGGTCATCGAAGCCCACGCTGGCCTCGGTGATCTCTTCCTCGGTCCGCAGGGGCTCGATCTCGGAGAGGCTGCCGATGCAGGTGGTCTTGCCGACCCCGAAGTGCCCCACAATGAGGATCTTCACCGCGTGGGAGACATCTGGATCCAGGTACACGCGTTTACGCTCCGAATCGATTCTTCAGGCCTTCGAGCACGGCGCTGACCAGTTCTCTGTCGACACGTTCGGCGCGCGGTATCGGTGTCCTCGTGAGGATGAGGCCGTCCTCCTCCAGCTGTGCCAGCAGGATGCGGACGACGCCCAGGGGCAGGTGCGTGTGCCCCGCCACCTCGGCCACGGACAGGAATCCGTCCGCGACCAGGTCCATGACCTGCCCCGCTTCCGGGGACAGGGTGCGCGCCGTGACCTGTCCGTTCTCCGCCCCCGTCGCCGTCACGAGCGTCGTGTGCTCGTACTCGTGGTCCGGGGGCAGCGCCCGCCCGTTCGTGATCACGAACAGGGGGACTAACGGAGTCGTCAGTTCCAGCTCTTCGTCCTGTTCGGGCCCGTCAGGCATGTCCTGCCCCCTTCGCCGGTGTCGCCGCCGCGGTCAGTCTGGGAACAACCGAGTGCAGTCGCGTGGTGAACTCCTCGATGTCGCAGGCCTGTTCGGCAGCGGCGGCCAGGAAGGCGTCGGGGCCGGCGGCCAGGAGGAAGATCCAGCCGTGCTCGAACTCGATGACCGTCTGACGCCATTCCGTGTCCTCGGCGACCCCCGCGAACTGGGACGTGACCCGGCTGTAGGCGTGGATGCCCGTCATGGCCGCGGAGATCGTGTCCGCAAGGTCGCGGCTCATCCCGGTGGTCGCCCCGCGGGGAAGGCCGTCCGATCCCAGCAGCACCGCGTGCCGGGCACCCTTGACCTCGGACACCACCCGGTCGAGCTCGCCGAGGACGAACTTCGCGTCACCGGGGTTCTGCTGCCGGGGCGCGTTCCCCCGCGTGCCTCCGGCGTCCTCGTGGCCCACGCGCGGCGGCGAGGTGAGGTTGTTGCCCAGCCGGGCCACGAGCCGGTGCATGCGGAAGGAGATCTGCTGCATGTCCACGTCGGGCGCGGCCGCGGCGGCGAGGTACGAGCCCTGCCCCGCCCCGATCAGGAAGTTCCAGCCGTGCGAGAACTCGATGATGGTCTGGTTCCACTGCCGGTCCTTGTCCGGTCCGGCGAAGTGGGCCGTCGCCCGGCTGAGCGACTGCATTCCGGCCATGGCGGCGGAGATGGTGCGCACATCGTTCTCGGCCAGGCCTTCCGTCGCACCGCGAGGGAGGCCGTCCGCGGACAGCAGGACGGCGTGACGTGCGCGGGGCACGTTGTGCACGATGTCCTCTAGCATCCACGACAGGTCTGCGGTCATGCGTCTTCGGGCCCTTCGAACGAGGTGGCGTCAAGGTTGCGGCCGGAGAGCGTGCCGCGCTGGAAGGCCCCCAGGCTGCGCCCGGAAGCGCGGCCCGTCTCTTCCGGGTTCCGTGGCGCCGCCCAGGTGGTGTCGGGACGGGGGTCGGGACGCGGGCCGGGATCGGGGACGCTGGCGATGGGAGCCTGGCGCGCGCCGCGCTTGGGCAGGCCGTGCATCGTGCGCGACGGGGCGCTCTGGGGCGCGCTCTGGGGGGCACTGCGGGGCGCACTGTGGGGCCGGCTCTCGGGGGCGCGCCGGATGCTGCTGACCGGAGCCTCCTGGACGGGCGGTATCTCCTCCATGGTCCACAGCTCCTCGGGCAAGAGGACGACGGCCCTGACGCCGCCGTACCGGGAGACTCCGGTGACGTCCACCTTGAAGCCGTGCTGACGCGCGATCAGGCCGATGACCGGAAAACCGAACTTGGGCTGCGTACCGAGCTGCGACAGGCGGGGGGCGATTTCCCCGGAGAGCAGTGCGGTCGCCCGCTGCCGGTCCTCGTCGTTCATGCTGACGCCGGCGTCGTCGATGACGATGCACAGGTTGTTCTGGACGCGCTGGAACGTGACCTCGATCGGCGCGTCGTGCTGCGAGAAGCTGGCGGCGTTGTCGAGCAGCTCCGCCACGGCGAGCGCGACGGGTGCGACCGCGGACGCCTTGAGGGCGAGACCGGTCTGCTGCATGATCGCGACACGGTTGAAGTTGCGGATCTGGCCCTGGGCGCTGCGCACCACGTCGTAGACGCTGGCGGCCCGGTTGCGCCGGCCGAGCGGCGCACCGCACATGACGGCGATGCCCTGGGCCTTGCGCGCCATCTGGGCGTTGGCGTGGTTGACGTCCAACAGGTCGCTGAGGACGGCGTGTCCACCGTACTTGCGCTGGATGCCGTCGAGCAGCGTCGTCTGCTCGGCGGCGAGGCTCTGCAGGAGGCTGGCGGCGCCCTTGAGGACGGACTTGGTGTTCTCCTCCGCCGCTTCCTTGGCTTCGCGGAGCGTGGCGTCCTGCTCGTTCCGGAACGCCTGCAGCTCGGCGCGTGACGAGTGCAGGTGGCTGTCTGCCGTGAGGAGCTGGTGCCTCAGTTCGGCCTCGATGTGCTCCTTCTTCGCCTCCAGCGCCCTGTTGCGGGCGACGAGTGCCGCGACCGCGGCAACGGATATCGCCGCCACCGCAACCAAGCACCACACAAGTGCGTCTCGATTCATGGAAACCTTTCCCGGCGCATGGCGTGCGGACGGCTGCAGATACACCTCGTGAGGCCCCGCAACACAGCTGATCGACACGGTTCACCTACTGATATGCAGAGAACGTGACGCCGATCACAATCGGCATCTGCGTGAAAGCAGATCAAGATCGCAGATGCCGGGATGCTATCACCGGATCTTCGCACCCTCGGACGCCTGGGATGGCGCCGCATCCGCCCAACCCGGCCGTCGCGGCAGCAGGTTGACATGGGGTCTTTCGGCTCCGCATCTGCCGTCGGCCACCCCTCTCTCCGTTGATCCGTCAAACAGTTCTTCACGAGAGGAGCGGCAATTCCTCACATCGATCCGAGAGCCGTCAACCGCACCCTGGGCGGGCCTCCTCGGCAGGTGGCGGCATGGCCGCGCCGCCCAGTTCCGCGATGCCGGGCGCGTGTTGGGTTCTTGCGGTGAATTGGGGCGAGTTGCTCGGCCATATCAGCCCGGGCGGGTTCGAGCAAGGTTGGATTGGGCCAGGTGGCCTGAATTCGGTCGCATGGTTCGCGGATATTCGCATACCGGGGCGAAGTCCACGGGCGGGTCATTCGAATCCCTGTGAGGTCGGGATGTGCATTCCCCCCGGGTTCTCCCCGGCCATCCGGCCTCCGAAGCGGAATCGTCGCCGGTCAGGGCGCGGTCCAGGCGTCGGGGCGGGCTACGCGATGTGTCGGTGTGCGGCGAGTGCCACGCCCCGCCCCAATGGCGGCGGCCGCCCCTCCCGGGTGGGAGGGGCGGCCGCCAGTGTGCTGCGCTGTCGGGGCGGATCAGGCTGCCGCGTCGTAGCTCGGGACGGGCAGGGGGGCGGTGGCCAGGGCGGTGAGGGACCAGCGCTGTGCGTCCGACTGGTTGCAGTCCCAGAGCTGGAGCTGCACCCCGTTGGTCGTGTCGGCGCGGTTCAGGTCCAGGCAGCGGCCCGAGACCGGGTTGTAGAGGCTGCCGTCGGCGCGGGGCAGGAACTGCTGCGCCGGGTGGTTGTGGCAGTCGACGGCCTGGATCAGGGTGCCGTTGCCGGTACCGGCGTCCTTGGAGTCCATGCACTTGCCCTGGATGCGGACGGTGCCGTCGGCGCGGACCTCGAACTTCTGGGCGAGGCCACCGCTGATCTCGTTGCAGTCCCAGATCTGCACCTTGTTGCCGTCGGACGCCAGGTCCGCGCACTTGGTGCCGATCGAGGACAGCGAGATCTTGGTCGTGGCGCCGGTGGCGGTGGGGGCGGCCGCGTAGGGGTAGACGGCGAAGTTGCTGACGCCGCCGACGAAGGTGCCGAAGTAGTCCGGCTGTCCGTTGACCTTGTACCGGCCGAGGACCAGCGGGCCGGTCGGGGCCGGGCTGCCGGCGGCCGTGTGGTTGCCGCTGGCGCTCAGGACGTCGTTGACGTAGAGGCTCATCAGGCCCGTGTCGGCGTTGTAGACGGCGGTCAGGCGGGTCCAGGTGTTCGGAACGAACCGCCCGGCGTCATTGACCTGGCCGGACCAGTCGTACGCCCAGCCGTCGGAGTCGGAGGCGGCCATGGCGAACCGCCACGAGTGGGTGGCAGCGTCGGCGTAGAGGGTGAAGGCGCTGTTGCGGGTGTTGTCCTGGCTGGCGATCAGCCCGCCGCCGGGACCGGCCTTGGCCCAGGTGCTGATGGTGAAGCTCTTGCGGGTGTCGATGGCGGACCCGGTCGCGGTGATCGTCGCCTGGGCGCCGTTGAACGACGCGTACGAGGTGCTGCGCCCGCCGAAGGTCTCAGCAGCGGGGTAGGTGACGCCCGTGGTGGTGGCGGGGTTCGTGTTGCCGCCCGCGCTGGGGGTTTGGGTTGCCGTTCCGGTGTTCAGCTTCCACTGGACGGCGGGGGTGTTGAGGTTGCCCTGGAGGGTGAAGGTGGAGGCGATGCCGGTGACGGTGGGGTAGGGGACGGTGGTGC
>NZ_JBITTH010000027.1:0-136115 GCF_044541755.1 Streptomyces sp. NPDC085524 | reverse complement strand
TCAGCCACACCCAGCCCTCCCGGACCACCCAACACCTTACGGAGCGCCCTTGACAGGCCGGCCCGACACGGAAGGACCATGGGACTGACGGGAAAGCCCCAAGCCCTCTCCGATTCCGGCCGGCTCGGACCCCGCCACCACCCCCACCCCGCCCCCAGACAAGAGGGCAGGCGGGCAACCGCCACCCCGCCCGCGCGGCCCGCCGGCCCGCGCGGGGAGAAACCCCGCCCGCGTGCGCCCCTACTCCCCCCGACCCGGCGCCATGTCGTACGTGACCCACATGGTCCGCGTCGCCACCTGGTCGTACTTGGCGCGGGCCCGGTGGTTGTCGTCCGCGGTGATCCACCGCACCACGCTCCAACCCCGCTCCGCGGCCAGCTCCCGCAGGGCCCCGAGCAGCAGGTCGGCGGCGCCCGAACCGCGGTGTTCCGGTGCCACGAACAGGTCGTCGAGGAAGCAGCCGACCGTCGCGGACAGCGGCCGGGCGAAGGGGCGGTAGTGGGCCAGGCCGAGGAGCAGGCCGTCCGCGTCCTCGGCGACCAGGGCCCCGACCTCGTGGCCCGGGTCGTTCACCCACGACCACACCGTCTCGGCGGCCTCCTCCGTCTGCTCCACCTTGTAGAAGTCGGCGTAGCCCCGGTAGAGCGCGCGCCACTGGGCGAAGTCCTCGGGCCGGGCGGCGCGGACGTGGATGTCGGACATGTGGGAACCCCCGTGGTCGGCAACGATGTCACCGATCATGCGCCACCCGGGGGCCACCGCATTGCGCCGCGCTGTCGAATCCCCGCCCACGGGGACGCCACCACGGACCTTGCCGGTCAGGGCGCCAGGAACTCCGCCAGCAACCCGTCCAGCACATCGGGCCGTTCCAGGTGGACGTCGTGCCCCGCGCCCGGGACGCTGACGGCCACGGTCTCCGGGCGTCGCCGCAGCATCTCGCCGGCTTCCGCCCCGTCGACGATGCCGTTCTGGCCGATGACGGCGAGGGTCGGGCAGGCGACCCGCTCCCACTCCTCCCACCAGGAGCGCCGTGCGTTCTCCTCCAGCGAGCGGACCATGGTGCCGGCGTCGAAGCGCGGCCACCATCCGCCGTCCCGCTCTTCCAGTCCGGCCGCCCACCCCTCGCCGACCGGGCCGCCGCCGAGGAAGGCAACGGCCTCCTCCCGCGTGGGGAACGGCCTCGGCCAGGAGTCGAACCACCCGCCGATCTCGGAAAGGAGGTCCGGGCTCCCCTCCCCCGGTCCGGCCTCGACGAGCACGAGGGCGCGGACGCGCGCCGGGTGCGCGGCGGCGGCGAGCATCGCCGTGTGCCCTCCCAGCGACTGGCCGACCACGGCGAATCGGGGGCCCAGCTCGAGCTGGTCGGCGACGGCGAGGACGTCGGCGACGTAGGCGGCGCGGGAGACGTCCCCCGGGTGGCGTTCACTGGCGCCGTGGCCCCGCTGGTCGACGGCGACGACCCGGTGGCGGGAGCTCAGCTGCCGGGCTGCCGCGTCCCATTCACCCGCGTGCCCGGCCAGCCCGTGCAGCAGGACGACTGCCGGCCCGTCGCCGCCCCAGTCCCGGCAGGAGAGCCGTACCCCGTCCCGCACCACGATCCGCTCGGCCCACTCTGCGACGCGTCCGTTCGCATTGCCTTCCATGATCCCCCTCCCGATCCGACCCATCGGCCCATCGGCCCATCCGACCCATCCGAACGGTACCGACCGCCCACTTCGCGAACTGAGACCCCGGGGCTCGTAGGGTGGCGGGATACAAATAAGGACGAACCGCACCAAAGGACCCGCCGTGACCGAGCCGACGCCCACGCCGCCGCAGCCCGAGCCCGAGCAGCAGCCCGCCCCCCGGCCCCACTCCCCTTTCCCCCCGCCCCGGCGCGGGGCCGACTGGATGTTCGGCGGGGTGTACGGGACCGTGCTGGCCAGCGCACTGCTCGCCGCACTGGACCAGCAGGGCGGGGAGTACACCCCCTTCTACGACGCCAGCTGGGTCCTCGTGACGGCGGCCGCGGCCGGGCTCGCGCACGGCTACTCGCACCACATGACCACCCATCACCGCGGCTCCGCCGCGCACCGGTGGCACGTGCTCGTCCGGGCGCTGTGGAACGAGTGGCCGATGATCGTGGCCACCCTGCCCACCGTGCTGCTGCTGGTCGCGGCCGGGATCGCGGACTGGGACTCCCCGGGGGTGACCGCCGTCGGACTCGGCCTGAACACCGCGCTGCTCTTCGCCTGGGGCTCCTTCGTCGCGCTCCGGGTCGGCTACCGGATCGGCTCGTCACTGCTGATCGGTCTGGCCGACGCCACGATCGGCCTCGTCATCATCGTCGCCAACGCGGTCATCAAATAGCGGAGCCGAAACCGGCGGAAACCAAAGACCAAGGGCCAAGGGCCAAGGGCCAAGGGAGCACTCGACGAGCCCTCACCCAGCACTCGACGAGCCCTCACCCAGCCCTCACCCAGCCCCTCCGCAAGCCATCAGCCGCGAAGCTGCCCCTCCGCCTCCGCCAGGATCTCCGTCAGCCGCGCCCCGAACTCCGCGCCGCGCGGATCCGGCACCCCGGTGCGGCCCGCCGTGAGCAGCGCGTCCAGGGCCCGGCCGTACGCGCCCGGAACGTCGCTCCAGCCCGGCAGTGTGTGCACGCCCTCGGTGCCGCGCAGTTCCAGCCCCACCCCGGCGGCCTCGCGCGGGGCGCACAGGCTCAGGACGGCCGTGCTGGCCGCGCCGGAGCTGTGCCGCAGGGCCAGTTGGACCACGTCCGACGGGCCCCTGGTGGCGCTGACCGCGGTGACCTCGCCGAGGACCGGGATCAGTACGGACAGGGCGTGCGGGCCGACGTCCCAGAGCCCGCCCTTCTCCTTGCGCCACAGCGAGTCGGCGTACGCGCTCGGCGTGCCGTCGGGCGGGAAGACGGCGCCGAGCCAGTGGGCGGCCGCGGTGAACCAGCCTTCCCGGCCCGCCTGCTCGGCGACCCATCCGGCGGTGGGCTCGGCGAAGCGCAGCGTCAGGAAGACGACGGAGGCGACCCGGTGCCGCGCCACCGCATCGGCGACGGCCCGGGCGTCCTCCGGGGTGGTCGCGACGGGCTTGTCGAGCAGCAGGTGGCAGCCGGCCGCGGCGGCCCGCACGGCGAGCGGGGCCTGGACGTCGGGCGGCAGGGCGAAGGCCACGGCGTCACAGTCGGCGAACAGTGCGTCGGGGTCTTCGTACACCTTCACGCCGTACTCGCCCGCCAGCTCGGCGGCGGCTTCGGGCCGGCGGCCCCACACTCCGGCGAACTCGGACCCGGCGTGCGCGGCGAGGGCGGGGGCGTGGGTGCGGCGGGCCCAGGGGCCGGTGCCGAGCAGCCCAACCCTGGGGCGGGGGCCTGCGGCCGAGCTCAAATCAGACGAAATGCTCACGGGCCCAGTCTGCCCCACCCGGACGGACGCTCCGCCGCCAACCCGCGCGCAGCCCGCACAGCCCACCCGACCTGCGGCGTAAACCTCGGTAACACGGGGTTCACACATGGGCAACGGAAGGGAAATCGCGAGCGGGCACGCTGCGGTCATCACCGCAGCGCAGCAATGAAGCAGAGCAGCGGCCGGCACAGCACCCGCAGAGTCTGAGGATGGGGCCCGTGAGCTACAAGGCTGAGTACATCTGGATCGACGGCACCGAGCCGACGGCGAAGCTTCGCTCCAAGACGAAGATCCTGGCCGACGGCGACGCGCTGCCGATCTGGGGCTTCGACGGATCGAGCACGAACCAGGCCGAGGGCCACGCCTCCGACCGCGTGCTGAACCCGGTCTTCTCCTGCCCGGACCCGATCCGCGGCGGCGACAACATCCTCGTCCTGTGCGAGGTCCTGAACATCGACATGACCCCGCACGAGTCGAACACCCGCGCGCTGCTGCGCCCGATCGCCGAGAAGTTCGCCGCGCAGGAGCCGATCTTCGGCATCGAGCAGGAGTACACCTTCTTCGACGGCATCCGCCCGCTCGGCTTCCCGGTCGGCGGCTTCCCGGCCGCTCAGGGCGGCTACTACTGCGGTGTCGGCTCGGACGAGATCTTCGGCCGCGACATCGTCGAGAAGCACCTGGACCACTGTCTCGCGGCGGGCCTGAGCATCTCCGGCATCAACGCCGAGGTCATGCCCGGCCAGTGGGAGTTCCAGGTCGGCCCGGTCGGCCCGCTGGAGGTCTCCGACCAGCTGTGGATCGCCCGCTGGCTGCTGTACCGCACCGCCGAAGACTTCAACGTCTCCGCGACGCTGAACCCGAAGCCGGTGAAGGGCGACTGGAACGGCGCGGGCGCGCACACCAACTTCTCCACGAAGGCGATGCGCGAGGACTACCGCGCGATCATCTCCGCGTGCGAGGCGCTGGGCGAGGGCAGCAAGCCGCTCGACCACGTGAAGAACTACGGCGCGGGCATCGACGAGCGCCTGACGGGCCTGCACGAGACCGCCCCGTGGAACGAGTTCAGCTACGGCGTCTCGGACCGCGGCGCCTCGGTCCGCATTCCGTGGCAGGTGGAGAAGGACGGCAAGGGCTACATCGAGGACCGCCGCCCGAACGCGAACGTGGACCCGTACGTGGTGACCCGCCTGATCGTGGACACCTGCTGCACCGGCCTGGAGAAGGACGGCCTGGTCTGAACCCCGGCCCCCTGACACCGCCCGCCTGACCGTCTTCGACAACGCCCGCCGAGCCCTTGCCGCCCGGCGGGCGCCGTTGTCAGTGGCGCGTGCGACGGTGTCTCCATGTTGGCGATCAGGATCCAGACGGAGCGCGGCGAGTCCTACGAGCGGCCCGCGCTCGCCCTGTTGTCCGCGTTGGTGGAGCGCCTCGGCGCGGACGGGGACCACTTCGTCATCGTCGAGCGGATCGTCGAGGATCCGGACCGGTACATACAGGTCTGGCACGACGAGGGCGGGGAGTACCAACTGGAGCACCGGGACGGGTCGGCGGATCGCCACTTCCAGGTGCACCTGCCCACGTCCGCCGAGGTGGTGGAAGTGATGGCCCGCTGGGCTCGGCAGGAGAAGGGCTGGGACGCCGGCCCGACCTGGGTGCGGCTGGAGTTGGGCTGAGGGGCATTTACCCGGAATTCATGGGATGTTGGCGGCCGAATTTGAGATTCCGATCCACTACGTGAGACGGGGCCTGCCCCCGGGGGCGGGGGTCTGCTTGAATGGGGGCATGGCCAGCCATTCGTACACCTCGTCGGGTCGCAGCGACCTCGAGCCGTTCTGGCCGTCCCGTCAGGATCACGATTTCGACCGGGTGTGTTGCCGCGCGAAGAACGCGCCGGCCCTCTAAAGCCTCCGGGACCTCCCTTCTGAGCTGCCCCAGGCCTTCGGTCTGCGCGGAACGACACCGATGACGTACGCCACCACGCACGTCTCCCTGCCGACTCCTCCGCGTGAAAGAGCTGACCACTCATGGCTAACACCCGCTCCCTCGTCTCCGCCCCGGCCTCCGTTTCCGCCTCCGCCGCGACCTCTCCCCTGAGCTATCCGCCCAGTCCGCGCCACCGGTTGCGCGCCGTGGACCGGAACGAGGTGGCCCGCGTGGCGGATCTGCTTCCGCCCGGTGCCACCTGGCTCCCCGCGCCGCAGCACACCCTGCCGGCCCTGCCGGGGCAGCCGCCGATGATCGGCTACCTGGTGCTCGTGCCGGCCGACCAGCAGCCGCCGGTCGCCTTCGCCCCGCACGCCGTGGCGGGCCCGGCGCCCGTCCAAGCCCCCGACGCCGACGGCGACCGCGGCTCCGGCGACCCCCTGGTGCGCATCGACTCGGCGCAGCGCACGGCCGCCGTCGACGGGCAGGTGCTCGACCTGACGTACCTGGAGTTCGAGCTGCTGGCCCACCTGGTGAAGCACCCCCACCGGGTGCACAGCCGCGACCAGCTGGTGACCACGGTCTGGGGCTACGGGCACGTCGGCGACGGCCGCACCGTGGACGTCCACATCGCCCGCCTGCGCCGCAAGCTGGGCGCCGCCCACCGCAACGCGATCCAGACGGTCCGCCGGGTGGGGTACAAGTACGCCCCCTGACCGCCCCGATCGCCCTGCCGGGCCGGAGCGGCATGCGCGTGGGCCCGTACCCCCTCCCATCCGGAGGGGCTACGGGCCCACGGTCCGCTACCTCACGCGCCGCCGGCCCCGGCAGCCCCGGCAGCCGCCCGGCGTCGCGCCACGAGGCCCAGGGCGACGTCGATCACGAGGAACACCACCAGGCTGATGCCGAGCAGCGGGACGAACCAGCCGACCACGGCGGTCACCGCGGCCGCCGGCAGCAGCACGGCGACCGGCAGCTTCCGCGAGGCGCCGCGCGGCTGGGCGCGGCCGACGGACAGCGTGCGCTCCTTCGTCGGGCGGCGCAGCCACCACATCCGGTAGCCCCAGAAGACGAGGAACATCACGGCGACGGCGAGCGCGGCCAGCGCGATCTGGTTGGCGAGCCCGAAGGTCCTGCCCATGTGCAGGTCGATGCCGAAGCGGGTCATCTTGGCGAGCAGCGGGTAGTCGGCGAAGCGCAGTTCGTCGATGACCTCGCCGTCGGCGGGGTCGACGGCGACCGCGTCCAGGTGCACCGGCACCTGCTTGTCCTGCTCCTTGATCACGTACCCCTTGCCCTTGGCGGGCAGGGTGATGCGGAGTTCCTCGGTGACCCCCGCGGCTCGGGCGGCGGCCACGGCCTTGTCGAGGCCGATGTCCGCGGTGGGTGCTGCGGGCTGCATCTCCTCGCCGGGGCCCATGGTGTGGCCGGCGTGCTCTCCCCCGGCTACTGCTGGGAGGTGCCCCCTGCCGCCGTCGGCCGCACCGGCTCCCGGCTTCAGCTTGGCGGAGACGCTGGGGGTGGCGCCGCCGAGTCGGTCCTGGAGCTGCCCGATGTTCTCGCCGGCGTACTTCGACCAGGTCAGACCGGTGGCGGAGAGCACGACGAGCCCGGCGACGGACCAGAGTCCGACGGCCCCGTGCCAGGACAGGGTGCGGCGGCGGCCGGTGGCCGTCCGGTCCGGCAGGACGAGTTCGGCCCGGCGGCGCCGGCGACGGCCGATCCACAGGGCGAGTCCGCCGAGGGCGACGACCCACATCCAGCTCGCGGCCATCTCGCTGTAGTTCCGGCCGAACTCGCCGAGCTGGAGGCTCGAGTGGAACTCGCTCAGCCAGGCCCGCAGGGGCAGTGCGTCGCCGGACGTGGCGAGCTGTCCGCGCACCTCGGCCGTATACGGGTCGACGAAGACGGTGAGGGTCTCGCCCTCGGGGAGTCCCGGCTTCTCCATGATCACCCGGGTGGTGGCCTCCGCGTCGGGTCCGGGCCATACGGAGACGACCTCGCCCCCGGGCGCGGCGCTCTTGGCCGCCTCGACCTGGGCGCTGAGCGGCAGGGCGCTGTCGCCGACGCGGGAGACGGTCAGCTCGTCGGAGTAGAGGATCTTCTCGGCCTGCCAGGAACCGGCGTACAGCAGACCGGTGGCGGCGGCGAGGAACAGCAGCGGGGCGATCAGCAGGCCCGCGTAGAAGTGCATGCGCAGGAGCAGCGGCCGCAGGGCGGCCCAGCCGCTGCGGCTCCTCCTGGGTACGGCGGTGGTGTCGGGGTCGGCGTCCGGGGTGCGGACGTCCTGGGCCTCGTCAAGGGACATGTCGGTCCTAGGGTTGGGCGAAGACATGGGGAAGGCGGCCCCGGACGTGTCTCGCCTCGCCTCCTCCTTGCCGAGGAGCGCGCCGGTCAGGCGCGGGCGGGTCGGCCGGGGGCCGTGGTGCTGAACGCTCGGTACGCGGGCGGCCCCCGGCGGACCACGGCGTGGGCGTGCAGGGCGCCCCGCAGCCGGCGCGGCCGCTCGGACCGGGGCCGGGGCCGGGGGCCGGGCAGCGCCGGCAGGGCGACCGCGCGGGTGGCCGCGAGGGCGAACGCGCGGGCCAGCGGCCGGGCGGCGTGCAGGGCGGCGGCGCCGAGGGCGCGGGCCAGCCGGAAGACCACGGCCTCGCCGCGGGCCAGCCAGGCGGCGCAGAGCAGCCCGGCGAGCACGTGGGCGGCGATCATCCCGAGGCCCCCGTGCCCGGCCATGCCGGCCATGCCGTCGGCGACGGCGCTCATGTCGGCGACGCCGTGGGCTGCGGAGCCCATCGCCCCCGTGCCGTCGGCCAAGCCGGTGCCCGTGTCCGCGCCCATGTTCATGCTCATGTGCGGCATGTGGTGGTGCACGGGGGCGGGAACAGGAGCCGCGGCAGGGGCCGGCGCGGGAGCGGGCTCCGCCGCCCGGCTCCCGGAGAAGACGAGGTGCAGCACGCCCTGCACGGCGAGCAGCGCCGCGCTGATCCCGGCGGGACCCCGACGCCGTCCGGTGGCCGGCCAGGCGAGGGCGCCGGTCACCGCGAAGGCAGCCAGGAGTCCCGTGAGGGGGACGTCCGTGCCGGACATGTACGAATGCCCCACTGCACCCAAAGCGACGCACATCGCCGCGAATGTCGCGGCTCGTGTGGCGCGCATCGGCGCGGAGGTCATGAACATGGCCGGGACATGTTCGCACGGGGCCCGGTGGCGGCCGCGGGAGGGCTGTATCCGATCATGGAGCGGTGAATCCGATTCCCCTGGGAGTGGTGTACTCCGGCGGCGTCCAGCTCGGGGCGCACGCCCTGGACCGACTGGAACCGGCCGAGCGGGAGCGGCTGCTCCGGGACTGCTCGACGAATGTCGACAACCTCGCGGCCGGACGCTGGGAAACGCTGATGACCAGCGCGCTCGTCGTCGAGGAGCCCATGCCGCTGCCGTACGCGCTGCTGCTCGTCGCGGTGCTCGGATACGCCGAGTACGCGTACGGCGCCTGGTGGACGGCGGCGGTGTTCCTGTTCGGACACGCCGCGGCGACCCTCCTCGTGTACGGCGCCCTGCGCAGGACGACCGATCCGCACACCCGGAGCGCCCTGGACGTGGGGACCAGCTACGGATTCAACGCCGTACTCGGTGCGCTGACCTCGGCCCTGCCGCGCGGAGCGGTGCGCACGACCGCCCGGGCCGGGCTGCTGGCCCTCGCGGCGGCGCCCGTGATCAGGCGCGGCCGGACCTTCACGGACGCCGGGCATCTGGCGGCGCTGGGGATCGGCGTCGGGATCTCGCTGGTCCTCGATTGTCTTTCCGACGCGAAACATCGGAAAATTACACGAATCACCTCATAAGCGAGGTGACCACGTGAGCCACACGTGCCACCCGAGCCGTGCGCACCGCGTGCACCACACGCGCACATGCACACGCGCACGGTGCCCACCGCACGAACCAACCGCATACCGCCACCGCCGGAGCCGCCACGATGACCGCCTTGCCCTCCACCACCGTCGCCAACCTCCGCGACCTCGGTGGCACCCCGCTGTCCGGCGGCCGCACCGTACGCTCCGGCCTGGTCCTGCGCTCCGGCCAGCTCGACCGGCTCGACCTCGACGCCGACACCGCGGTGGCGTCCCTCGGCCTGACCACCGTCATCGACTTCCGCACCTCCGGCGAGCGCGCCGACCACCCCGACCGGGTTCCGGCCGGGGCGCGGGTGCTGATCAGCGACGTGCTGGCGGACAAGATGAACTCCGGCAAGATGCCTGCGGCCGTACAGCTCAAGCACCTGCTGTCGGACCCGGTGGTCGCCGAGGAGCAGCTCGGCGGCGGCAAGGCGCAGGCCCTGTTCGCCGACGTGTACCGGTCCTTCGTCACCACGGCCTCGGCGCAGGCCTCGTACCGGATGCTGCTCGAGGAGCTCGCCGACCCGCAGGCGGGCCCGCTGCTCTTCCACTGCACAGCCGGCAAGGACCGCACGGGCTGGGGCGCCACCGTCATCCTGTCGCTGCTCGGCGCGGACGACGAGACGCTGATGGCCGAGTACCTCTCCGTGAGCTCGGCGGTCAAGCAGGCCTTCGCCCCGATGATCGAGGGCTTCACCGCGGCCGGCGGCAACCCGGACATAGCGCTCGCCCTGATAGGCGTCTTCCCCTCGTACCTGGAGGCGGCGCTGGACGAGGTCGAGACGCGCTACGGCTCCATGGAGAAGTACGTGCGCGAGGGACTCGGCATCTCCGACGAGAAGGTCGAGGCGCTGCGCGCCCGGCTGATCGCCTGACGACGCAAGCGCACCCCGGGGGTGCCTCACTGCCTCCCGGCGGCGGCCCGGGCCCGTGGATCCCCGGGGCGGGGCGCCGCGGACCGGGCGCCCCGTGGCGCCCCGCCCGCGGGTGACCATCCGACCATTCGCTCGTTCTGCTGAACGTGACTGCGCCGGATACCGCCACCCGCCCCCCGTCTCCCGTGCCGCCCGACGTCGAGCAGGCCGAGGCCGCCATCGTCGAGCACTATCCGCGGCTGGTGCGGCTCGCCTACCTGGTGCTGCCCCCCGCCCTCGGCCGCAACCGGCGGGTGCTCACCGCCCACTCGCTGGCCCAGCGGGCGCTGCCGCGCGGGCGGCGGGACGCGGTGGCGGCCGCCGCGGCCGTGCAGGGCGGGGTCCCCGGGCAGCGGAACGGCGGGCCGGGCGACGCGGGGTACGCGTACGTACGGCTGCGCGTGCTGCGCGCCGCCCTCGAAGCCGGGATCCCGCTGACCTTCCGCGCCCTCCCGCGCCGCGCGCAGCTCCCGCCGCTGCTCCCCCAGGTGTGGGGGCTGCGCCTGTTCC
This sequence comes from Streptomyces sp. NPDC085524, assembly GCF_044541755.1. NCBI lineage: Bacteria > Bacillati > Actinomycetota > Actinomycetes > Kitasatosporales > Streptomycetaceae > Streptomyces > Streptomyces sp. NPDC085524. The sequence goes on along the minus strand of NZ_JBITTH010000027.1, from coordinate 125,474 downwards.
CCCGCTCCGGCGGGGCCGAGGAGCTCGCCCTCGACCAGTGGCTGGCCACCCTGAACGGGCCCGGGCGGGCCGCCTGCGCGCTGCGGGCGCTGGAGCGGCTGCCGGAGCCGGAGGTGCTGCGGGTGCTCACCGAGGCCGGGGTCGCGGACCCGGCCGCCGCGGTCGCGGAGTCGGGGGACCCGGCGAACGACGCCCTCTTCGCCTCGCCCGAGTTCGACCCGTGCGTGCTCCAGGCCCGGCCCACCGACCTGCTGCGCCGACGCCGGCTGGTGCGGGCCGCGCTCGCCGCCGGGGCCGCGCTCGCGGTGTGCGGGGCGCTGCTCGCGCTGCCCGGCGGGGGCTGGGGCGCGGACGGCGCGGCCGCCCCCCTGTACTCCCGCAACGCCGCGGCCGAGCAGGCCCTGGACCCGGCGAAGCTGGTCCGGGCCGATCCCGCGCTCTGGCGGACCTCCTCCCGTACGGACTTCTCCACCTGGCCCGCCCGCGGCGACCGCGCCGCGGACTCCGCGCTGCTGCGGCGGGCGCTGGCCGTCTGGGCCCGGCCCGGGTCCACCGTCGTCGTCTCGGCCACCCCGGGCACGCCCGCCGGGCCGCCGATGGGCCCGGCGCAGCTGCTGTTCGCGGGCGCCGTCGACCAGGCCGTGGTGGTCCTGCTCTACGACGGCCTGCGCGTGGTCCGCTACGCCGAGCCGCGCACGGGGTCCGCGGGCGCCGCCCTGGACTTCGCCCGGACCGACGGGGCCTCGGCGGACACCGCGACCGCGCTGGTGCTCAGCCGGGTCGACGGCAACGTCCGCTACCTGACGGCGCCCTGGGTCACCGGCGCGGCCCTGCGGGACCTGCTCAAGCCGGGCGAGGCCCCGGTGACGCTGAAGCGGGCCCCGGACGGGGTGACCCCGCCGGTGCCGGGCCCCGCCCCCGCGGGCAGCTGTACGAGCTGGAACGCGCTGTCCCTGACCGGCGACGGCGCCACCCGGCTGATCACCGACCTCGGCGAGCTGACCCCGGCCCGGCTGACCTCGGGCGCACCGGGCGCGGAGCGCGACGTGACGGAGGGCGCGGAGCTCGCGGACTGGTCGCGGATCGCCTGCCTGCTGCCCTCGGTCCGCTCGCACGGGGTCCGTACGGTCAACGCCTGGACGTACGCGAAGCAGCCGCTGCCGGAGGGCGACGGCACGGCGACCTGGCTGTGCACGCGGGCCGAGACCTGGCAGGGCGCAGCGGACCGGGTGCAGGCGCAGTTCCTGACCCCGGGGGCCACGCTCGCCGCGCAGGCGGCCAAGGCGGAGGGGTCGGCGGCGTGCGGACCGCGGGAGCCGCGGGTGCTGGCGGGCGTGCTGTGGAAGTCCCGTGCGGGGCAGTGGTACGTACTGGCCGCGGGCAGCGCCCAGTTCGCGTCCCTGTCGGTGTCCGGCAGCGGGGTGAGCGGTTCCGCGAACGGCAACCGGCTGGCGGTGAAGGCCAAGGAGGGTGCGCAGGTGGACCTGTCGGGCAAGCTGACGGACGGGTCGAAGGCGGGAGTGCTGCGCTAGGGCGCCCCCGGGGGACGCCCTGCGGAGAAGGGTCCCTCCCCCCGGCTGCTGCCGGGAGGAGGGACCGGTGGCGGGGAGCGGCCGGGGAACTGCGCGTCGGTCAGGAGCCGGTGGGCAGTACCAGCTCCCCGGTGCCGCTCAGGCCGTCGACCGGGCCGGCGAGGGCGGACACGGTCTCGGGGGACTCCTCGATGCCGTCGGCCACCCCGACGGTGAGCGGGGAGGCCTTCAGGGCCTCGACGTTCCCGTGGTCCCCGATGCGGTCGAGGCCGAGGTCGTGGTGCGCCTGCCCGAAGACGTCGGCCGTTGCGGTCGCCGCGCCGGTCTTCTGCGGGGCCGCACCCGTGCCCGTGTCGGCGGAGGCCACGGGGGCGATGGCGGCCAGGGCGGCAGCGGTCGCGAAGCCGGTCACCAGCATGTTCTTGATCTTCATGCCGGGACCAACGAAGGTGCCGGTCTTACGTCACGCCCGCGTCAACCGCCCGGCTCCGCCCGCAGGAAGTGGGCGCAGAGGGCTTTTCCTCTCCGCTACCCATCAGTACATTGACGCCATGTCTAATACGCCGCTCGCGCCCGCCCCCGTGGCGTCGGAACACATAGACCTGAATCCCCGGAACGTGGCCTTCCGCTGGGAGGACACCCCGCTCCACTGGCTGCCGAACGACCCCTTCGCCGGGCACATGATCAACGTGCTGCACCTGCTGCTGCCCGCCGGCGAGCGGTGGTTCGTCCACGTCTACAAGCAGGTGCTCCCGCACATCACGGACGAGCGGCTGCGCGCGGACGTCATCGGCTTCATCGGCCAGGAGGCCATGCACGCCGCCGCCCACGACGACGTACTCCCCCACCTCAAGCGGCTGGACCTGGACCCGACCCCGTACACCGCGCAGGTGGACTGGCTCTTCGAGAAGCTGCTGGGCGACCGGACCCTGCCCCCGGGCAAGGCGCGCCACTGGTGGCTGATGGAGCGGGTCGCGATGATCGCGGCGATCGAGCACTACACCGCGTTCCTCGGCGACTGGGTGCTGAACGCGGACGAGCTGGACCGGCGGGGCGCCGACCCGATGATGCTCGACCTGCTGCGCTGGCACGGGGCGGAGGAGGTCGAGCACCGCTCGGTGGCCTTCGACCTCTTCATGCACGTCGACGGCAACTACCGTCGCCGGGCCCGAACCTGGGCCACCGCCTTCTCGGCGCTGGTCTTCCTGTGGCAGCGCGGGGTGCGCTTCTTCATGGAGAACGACCCCCACCTGGCCGACGGCAAGGCCTCCTTCGGCCAGTTCTTCCGGGCCGGCCAGCAGGGCGTGCTGCCCTCCACGGGCGCCATGCTGAAGTCGATCCCGAAGTACCTCTCGCGTACGTACCACCCCTCGCAGGAAGGCTCGACGGCGCAGGCGGTGGCCTACCTCGCCTCCTCCCCCGGAGCCAACGGCGGCCGCGCCCCGCAGGCCGCGCCCGCCGGGGTGACCGCATGAGGCGCGCCCTCGCCGTCACCGCCGTCGCCGGCGCCGCCTGGGCCGCCAAGCGCGCGCTGCACCGGCGGATCGGGAAGTCCCCGCTCTGGCCGCTGCCCGCCCTGGAGACCCCCGTCTCCGGCTACTCCCCGCGCCGGGCACTGCGCGCGCTGATCGTCGCCCGCAGCGAACCGGCCGCGGGCGTGCTGCGCCTCACCCTGGAGTCGCCCGAGCTGCCAGCCTGGGCCCCCGGCGCCCACGTGGACGTCACCCTGCCGTCGGGGCTGGTGCGCCAGTACTCCCTGTGCGGGGACCCGGCGGACCCGGGCCGGTACACGATCGCGATCCGGCTCGTCGAGGACGGCCGGGGCGGCTCCCGCGAGGCGCACGCCCAGCTGGTGGAGGGCGCCGAGCTGGAACTGCGCCCGCCGCGCAACCGGTTCGAGCTGGTCCCGGCGGCCTCGTACGCGTTCGTCGCGGGCGGCATCGGGATCACCCCGATCCTCCCGATGCTCCGGGCGGCCACCGCAGCGGGCGCCGACTGGACCCTGCTCTACGGGGGCCGCTCGCGCGCCTCGATGCCGTTCCTGGCCGAACTGGCGGCGTACGGGGACCGGGTCACGCTCGCCCCGCAGGACGAGACGGGCCTGCCCGACCTGTCGGTGCTCGCCGGCATCCGGCCCGGCACGCTCGTCTACTGCTGCGGCCCCGAGCCCCTGATGGCGGCCGTCACGGCGGCGGCCCCGGAGCCGGCGGCGGTGCACCTGGAGCGCTTCGCCCCGGCGGCGGCGCCCGGTCCCGCGAAGGCCTTCACGGTCGAACTGCACCGCTCGGGGCGCGAGATCGAGGTCGGCGCGGACGAGTCGGCCCTGGCCGCGGTCCGCCGGGAGCTGCCCGCCACCCCCTACTCCTGCGAGCAGGGGTTCTGCGGCACCTGCCAACACCGGGTGCTGGCGGGCGAGGTGGAGCACCGCGACGAGCTCCTCACCGACGGCGAGCGCGAGGACTCGATGCTGCTCTGCGTTTCGCGCGCCGAGGGGGACCGCCTCGTCCTGGACCTCTGACCGGTCCGAAGTAGGGTGTCCCGCATGACAACCGGCGTGCGGCGCAGGATGGGTGTCGAGGAGCGGCGGCAGCAGCTGATCGGGGTTGCCCTGGAGCTGTTCAGCCTCCGCTCGCCCGACGACGTGTCCATAGACGAGATCGCGGCGGCCGCGGGGATATCCCGGCCGCTCGTCTACCACTATTTCCCCGGCAAGCTGAGCCTGTACGAGGCCGCGCTGCGCCGGGCCGCCGACGACCTGGCGGCGCGCTTCGACGAGCCCCGGGAGGGGCCGCTCGGGGCCCGGCTGCTGCGGGTGATGGGGCGGTTCTTCGCCTTCGTCGACGAGCACGGGCCGGGTTTCTCGGCGCTGATGCGGGGCGGTCCCGCGGCCGGGAGCAGCCGCACCAACGCCATGATCGACGAGGTCCGGCAGGCCGCGTACGAGCAGATCCTGACCCATCTGGGCATCGGGGTCGAGGATCCGCCGGCCCGCCTCGAACTCGTCGTGCGGTCCTGGGTGTCGCTCGCCGAGTCCACCGCGCTGATCTGGCTGGACGGGCGCCGTATCCCGCGCGCCGAGCTGGAGTTGCAGCTGGTGCACGATTTCGCCGCGCTGGCCGCGGTGAGCGCCGCGTACGACGCGGAGATGGCGGGGATCCTCGTACGGATCCTGGCGGACGAACCGGCCGACGGGCCCTTCGGGGAGCTGGTCGGGCGCCTGGCGCTGCTGGTTCCGGGCACACCCGCCCCGTGATGATCTTGTGGAGTCCCCTCCCTTTCCACCGATAATGCCCGCGTGATCATTGACGACGGGATCTTGTTCCGGCAGGCCGTGGAGAAGGACGCCGGCACCCTGGTTGCCCTGTACGACCGGGCGGCGCGGTGGATGCGGGCCAACGGGATCGACCAGTGGAAGCCCGGCGACAAGGACGCCGACCACTTCCGCGCGCGGATGCGCGACGGGGAGGTGTGGCTCGCCGGGGACTCCGACGGGCGGGTGATCGGCGCGTACGAGCTGTGGTGGTCCGACGAGGAGGCCTGGGGCGTGCAGCCGCCCGTGGCGGGCTACGTGCACCGGCTGATGGTGGAACGCGAGGCCGCGCCCGCCGGATCCGGGCGCCGCATGCTCGAACACGCCGAGCGGCGGATCGCGGGGACCGGACGGGAGCGGGCGCGGCTGGACTGCGTCTCCACCAACCCCCGGCTGCTCGCGTACTACCAGGGCGCGGGCTACCGGGTGGTCGGGGAGTTCCCCCACAAGGAGGGGAAGGACGGCAGGGTCTACGGGGTGATCCTGCTGGAGAAGCGGCTGGACCGGCTCACCGCCGTGTGAAGACCGCGACGGTGCGGGCGGGGACGGTGAACTCTCCTGTCTTCGTGTCGTACGCGGACCGCTTGGCCGTGGCGTCGGAGCCGGCGGCCTGGACGGGGTGCAGGGTGTAGGCGGTCCCCGCGAGGCCGGGGACGCGCTGGGGCTGCGCGGCGGGGGTGGCGTTGAACACCACCACGAGGTCCCCGAGGGCCATGGTGATCACGCCCGGGGTCTCGTCCTTGCCGGACAGCGGGAAGGCGAGCCGGCTCTGGACGGCCTCCGCCGTGGTGAGGGCGAAGGCGGGTTCCGTCGTACGGATCCTCAGCAGGTCCCGGTAGGCCGCCGAGGCGGCGGTGATGTCCGGGCAGCCCGGTGCCGGTGCCGTGAGGAGCGGCTTGGCGTGGACCCACTTCGAGGCGTTGTCGGCGGCCGGGGGCAGCCCGCGGCCGAAGCCGTTGCCGTCGCGGCAGTCCCAGTGGACGGCGTTGAACCAGTCGCCGCTGTCGTAGGAGTTGCGGTCCAGGGACTTGGAGCGGAGCAGGTCCGTGCCCGCCTGGGAGAGGGCCGGGCCCTGGGAGAGGGCGGCCGTCGCCATGGCGAGGACCTGCATGCGGGCCCGGTCGGCGGTGCTGGTGCCGGTGGGCAGCTTGTAGGCGAGGGCGTCGTACAGGGACTCGTTGTCGTGGGCGTCCGCGTAGGCGAGGGCGTCGCCGGGGGCGGCCGCATAGCCGGCCGGGGCGCCGTTGTAGTCCAGCTCGGAGCCCTTGATCCGGCGGCCGGTGGTGTCGGTGAAGGCGTACGGGGCGAGGTTGCCGGACAGCCCCACCTTGATCAGGTCCTGGTCGTGCAGGAGCCGGGCCTTCTGCTCGGCGGGGGTGCCGTTGGCGGGGGACGCGTTCGGGTCGGTGAACAGGCCCGAGGCGAAGCCCTGCACGCGCGGGTCCTCGTCGAAGGGGCCGCCGCCGCGGACCGCGTCGCGCGCCCGGTCGGAGAAGGTGGCGATGCCGGTGCCGGCCATGTTCTTCTGCGTGGCCTGCACGAAGCGGGCGTCGTCGGCGACCTCGCCGAAGTTCCAGCCCTCCCCGTAGAGGACGATCTTCTTGCCGTCGACCCCGTCCTTGGCGGGGGTGAGGGCGTCGAGGGCTTCCCGGACGGCGAGGATGTTGGCCTTCGGGTGGTGGCCCATGAGGTCGAAGCGGAAGCCGTCGACCTTGTACTCCTTCGCCCAGGTGACGACGGAGTCGACGACGAGGCGGCCCATCATGGCGTTCTCGGGGGCGGTGTTGGCGCAGCAGGTGGAGTTGGCGACGCTGCCGTCGGCCAGCAGGCGCTGGTAGTAGCCGGGGACGATGCGGTCGAGGACCGACTTGTCGGACTGTCCCGCGGCCACGGTGTGGTTGTAGACGACGTCCATGACGGTGCGCAGCCCGGCCCCGTTCAGGGACTGCACCATGCGGCGGAACTCGACGGTGCGGGCCGTGCCGTTCGGGTCGCTCGCGTAGGAGCCCTCGGGGACCGTGTAGTGCAGCGGGTCGTAGCCCCAGTTGTAGGCGTCCTTGGCGGCCGCGGCGGCCACGCAGGCCTGCTGCTGGTCGGAGTCGGGCGCGTACACCTTGAGGTCGCAGGCCGGTTCGGTGCGGTCGGCGGCCTTCTCGGGGATGGTCCCGATGTCGAAGGCCGGCAGGAGGTGGACGTACGAGGTCCCGGCGCCGGCCAGGTCGCGCAGGTGCCGCATGCCCGCCGAGCCGCTGTCGGTGAAGGCCAGGTACTGGCCGGGGTGGCCGGTGGTGCGGTCCGCGACGGAGAAGTCGCGGATGTGGAGCTCCTGGATCTGCGCGGAGGAGAAGGGGACGGGTGCTGGCTTGCGCAGCTGCTTCCAGCCGGGCGGGGCGAGCTTCGGGTCGGCGAGGTCGACGACCAGGCTGTGGGTGGAGTCCGCGGTGAGGGCGGTGGAGTAGGGGTCGGTGACCAGGTTGCGGACGACCTGGCCGGTGCTGGGGGCCCACACGGTGACGGCGTAGCGGTAGCGCTTGCCGGTCCAGTCGCGGTCGCCGCGCACGGACCAGACGCCGGTGGCGTCGTCGCGGTGCATGGCGACGGTACGGGAGCCGCCGTCGAGTTCCAGGGAGACCTGGCGGGCGGTGGGGGCCCACACGGAGAGGGTGGGGCGCCCGTCCTTGAAGACCGGCCCGAGGGGGGCCGTGTTGGCGTACAGGTCGTCCAGTACCCCGGCGAGCTGCACGCCGGTCGCGGCCAGGGCGGCCCCGTTCGCGGCGCGGGCGCTCGCGACGAGCTGCCCGCGCAGGGCGTCGCGCACGCGGTCCCGGTCGCGGGGGTCGACGGTGAAGGCGGCGTACGAGGCCAGGTGCGGGAACTTCTGCTTCTGCGCGGCGGTGAGCTCGGCCTTCGTGAGGCGCAGCCACTGGGCGCCGCCCTCCTGCAGGGTTCCGTTCGCGGCCTTGACCGCGCCTTCGCGGGAGGCGAGGAGCTGCACGGAGGCCGCGGAGGCGGGGGCGTTCCAGGCGAGGGTGTCGCGGTCGATCCACACGGCCTGGGCCTTGGTGAGGTCCAGGGCGGCGGAGGAGCCCGCGGGCTGCGGGAGGAGGTACTTCTCCTTGCCGCCGAGCATCCAGACCTCGTGGCCGTTGGCCTTCAGGTCCAGGGACTGGTCGGAGGGGAGGTCCTTCTCGTCGCCCTTGTGGAGGATGTAGCTCAGGGAGGTCGCACCGGCCCCGAGCGGCACCTCGTACACCGCGCCGTAGGAGTCGGTGCGGACGGGCATCAGCGGCTTGGACCAGTCGGTGGGGTTCGCCGCGCCCGCCCAGACGTGCAGGCCCCAGCCGTCGTAGGCGCCGTCGGGGCGCTGGTAGTGCAGGACGGCCTTGGCGGTGTCCTGGGGCGGGTAGGCGGGCCGGTCGGTGCGGGCGGGTTCCTTGCCCTGCTCCAGCCAGATCTCGCCGGTCTTCGTGACGTCGATGGTGCGGTCGGCGGAGACGTCCTTGTTGCCGTCCTTGTCGATGACGAGGTAGCCGACGGAGGAGGCGCCGGGCTTGAGGCGCACGTAGGCGAAGGCCCCGTAGGCGTCGCGGCCGGTGAAGCCGTGGCCGGCGGGCCAGGGGGTCTGCTCGCCGTCGGCGATGTCGCCCCAGGCGTAGAGCCGCCAGTTCGTGTAGTCGCCGTCGGGCCGGTTGTAGTGGACGACGGCGTAATCGCGCTGGGTGGCGGTGGGCACCGGGGCGGGCGGGGCCTGGCCGGTGACCGACTCGGCGAGCGCGCTCGCGGTGCGGCCGGCGGAGTCGACGGCGACGGCCTTGTAGCGCAGGGCGGTACCGGCGGGCGTCGTGGCGTCGACGGACTGGGTGACCTTGTAGGGGGCGTGGTCCGCGGAGCCGAGGACCTGCCACCTGCCGTTGCCGGTCTGGGCCGCGAAGACGACCCGGGCGAGGGCGCCGGGGCCGTCGCCGGTCACGTCGGCGGAGAGCTCGACGGTTCCGGTGGCGCCGGGGGCCGGGGCCTTGAGGGTGAGGGCGGGCTTGGCGGCGGGGGCGGGGAGGGGGGTGGCGCCCTGGAGCACCACGGATCCGAAGGCGGGGACGGAGACGGTGAGCCGGCCGGCGGCGGAGGCCCAGACCGCGGAGGTGCCGGCGCCGCCGTACAGGGCGCGGTACTGGGCACCGGCCGGGGCGCCGATCTCGACGGTCCTGGCCTCGGGCCCGTTGTTGGCGGCGACGAGGTACTCGGTGCGGGTGCGCGCGTCGGTCCGGGCGAAGGCGTAGACCGATCCGTCGGCGAGGCGCTCGCTCTGGATGCCGTCGCGCAGGGCGGGGTGGTCCTTCACCAGCTTCGAGAGAGCACTGATCTGCTTGTAGAGCGGGTGGCCTTGATCGTAGGCATCGCTCGCGTGCGTGCGCGCCGTTCCGAGTTGGTCGTCGTCGAGGTAGTCGGCGACCTTCGTCGCGAACAGCGGCTGCCGGGCGTCCTTGTCGCCTCCGGCGCCCGTGAAGCCCTGCTCGTCACCGGAGTAGATCACCGGGTTGCCCCGGGAGAAGAACATCAGCTCGTTGGCGAGCCGGTAGCGGTCGAGCAGTTCCTGCTCCCCCGCCGCCGGCCGGTCCTGCTTCAGGAAGGTCCCGAAGCGGCCCATGTCGTGGTTGCCGAGGAAGGTCACCTGCTCGTAGGCGTTGGCCTTGTCGGTGGTGTACCGGTAGTCGTCCCCGAGCACGGCGGCCAGCCGCGCGGCGCCCGCGCCCTGGGAGGCGTACGCGCGGATCGCGTCCTGGAGCGGGAAGTCGAGGGTGGCGTCGAGCCGTCCGCGCGTCACGTACGGGGAGGTGACGGCGGTGTCGGCGGAGTAGACCTCGCCGAACATGAAGAAGTCGTCCCGGCCGCGCTTGGCCGCGTACTTGTCGAGGGCGGTCGCCCACTGGGTCCAGAACCCGGTGTCGACGTGCTTGACGGTGTCGATCCGGAAGCCGTCGATGTCGAAGTCGTCGACCCACTTCTCGTAGATCTTCTCCATCCCGCTGACGACCTCGGGACGCTCGGTCCACAGGTCGTCGAGGCCGAAGAAGTCGCCCTGCTCGGAGGACTCCCCGGCGAAGGTGGAGTCGCCGCGGTTGTGGTACATCGTCGGGTCGTTGAGCCAGGCGGGCGCCTTGAGGTTCTTCTTGGCCTCGGGCACGAACGGGGTCCGCGGGAAGGACTCCCCGTCGACCTTGGGGAACTTCCCCTTCCCGTCGGCGTAGTCGGAATCGTCGAACGGCACCCCGTCCTTCGTCAGGTACGGGAAGGCACCCTTCGACAGGTACGAGTACGAGGCCTCCCGGTAGTCGACGACGTCGGCGGTGTGGTTGGTGATGACGTCGAAGAAGACCTTCATCCCCTTCCCGTGCGCCTTCTCGATCAGCCGCTCCAGATCGGCGTTGGTCCCGAAGTGCGGGTCGACCTGGGTGAAGTCGGTGATCCAGTAGCCGTGGTAGCCGGCCGAGACGTCGTTCCCCTTGCCCTGCACCGGCTGGTTCTTGAAGATCGGCGCCATCCAGATGGCGGTGGTGCCGAGCCCCTTGATGTAGTCGAGCCGGTCGGTGAGCCCCTTGAGGTCGCCGCCCTGGTAGAAGCCCTTGTCCGTCGGGTCCAGTCCGGTCTCCAGCCGGCTGCCGGTCAGTCCGCCGCGGTCGTTGCGCGGGTCGCCGTTCGCGAACCGGTCCGGGAGGACGAAGTAGAACTGCTCCCGGGTCAGGTCGTGCCGGGCCGGTTCGGCGGCGAGTTTCGCGTCCGGGGGCGGGGCGGGGGGCAGGGCTGTGGCGGCCGCGGCCGGGAGCGCGGGCAGGAGGGTCACGGCCAGGGCGGCGGCGAGGGCTCCTGCGGCAGGGCGTATCAAGGCGGATCTCCTTGTGTACGTATCGCACGGACAGCGCATGGACAGCGCATGGCATCGCATGGATGAGGGCCGCCCGGCGGTGGCGGGGAGGATGGTGCCGGGCGGCCCTGGTCTGTGGGGCGGGCGGTTCAGCTGCGCCAGGTGTCGTTCAGCGTGACCTTGCCGCTCGCGGGGACGGTGGCGGTGCGGTTCGCGCCGCTCTCCCAGGTGACGTTGCCGGAGGCGTCCTTGCGGACGTACTTGTACGCGAAGGACGTGCCGGCCGGGAGCGTGACGTCGAGCTTCCAGACGGGGTAGGCGGCCGGGTCGAGCTTCAGCGCGCTGCCGGTGTTCCAGGCACCGAGCTCGGCGCGGTCGCCGACGACGTAGACGTTCTGACCGAGGACGGTGGTGGCGTTGACGGCGAAGGCGGCGCCGGCCGCCACCGTGGCCGGGGCACCGGAGCAGGTGCGGGCGCCCACGTGCAGGGCGACGGCGGTCCCCGCCCCGAGGGTGGCGGCGAACCGGCCGCCGGAGTCCACGGTGACCGCGCGCCCGCTCTGCACGTCGCAGTAGTCGCCGGCCGGGAGGGAGGTCTGGAAGGTCCGGGTCAGCGCGCTCGCCTCGTGGTTGATCGCCACGTACGCCTTGGAGCCGCGCCCGAAGGCGATCTGGTCGCCGCCGTTGTCCCACCAGTCGGTGACGGCCTGCCCGCGGGCGGTGTTGCGGAAGGCGACCATGGAGGAGATCTCCCGCCAGGCGTGCTGGCACTTCCACCCGTCGGTGTAACAGGCGTTGACCGTGCCGCCGTTCGGCGGACCGGCGTCCTTGTCGGTCCACTCGTAGCCGGAGTGGACGTCGGGGGATCCGTAGGGCCAGGCCAGCATGAACACGCTGGCGAGGGTGTAGGCGGAGCCGTCCTTGTAGGTGAGGGTGTCGCCGCCGCGCTCGGTGTCGTGGTTGTCGACGAAGACGCCGGACTGCGCGCTCGGCATGTAGCCCCATGCCTCGCCGAAGTTCTTCAGGTAGGCGAGGTTCTCGTTCTGGAAGACGCGCTTGAGGTCGCGGGCGTACCGGAACTCCTGCACGTCGCCGTTGCCGAGGTACTCGGAGGGCGACACGGCCTCACCGGCGCCGTGGATCGCCTCCTGCTTCCAGTACACCGACGGATTCGCCAGCCGGGACTTGATGTTCGCCAGGTCGGCGGCGGGCATGTGCTTCGCGGCGTCGATCCGCAAGCCGTCCACCCCCAGCGACAGCAGATCGTTCAGATACCCGGCGATCCGGCCCCGCACGTACTCCTCGCCGGTGTCGAGGTCGGCGAGCTGCACGAGCTCGCAGTTCTGGACGTTCGCCTTGTCCTGGTAGTTGGAGATCGTCGCCCGGCAGTCGTCCATGTCGGAGCCGGAGTAGGTGCCCGGATAGTTGTACTTCGTATAGGTGGAGCCGCCGGTTCCGGTGAAGGTGGCGCCGGCGTCCGCCGGGCCGGCCATGTGGTTGATCACCGAGTCGGCGACGACCTTCACCCCGGCGGCGTGGCAGGTGTCGACCATGTTCTTGAAGGCGGTCCGGTCACCGAGCCGACCGGCGATCTTGTAGCTGACGGGCTGGTACGAGGTCCACCACTGCGACCCCTGCACGTGCTCCTGGGGCGGCGACACCTGCACGTAGCCGTATCCGGCGGGTCCGAGGGAGTCGGTGCAGGCCTTGGCCACGGAGTCGAAGCGCCACTCGAAGAGGACGGCGGTCACGTCCTTCTCACCGGGGGGCGTGGCGGTCGCCGGTGGGGCGACGGCCGTCAGCACGGCGGCGGCGAGGGCTGTGGCGGCGAGAGCGGAGGTGGCACTGAAAAGGGTTGCAGCTCTGACGGCTCTGGCAGGCATGCGAGGGCCTCCTGGCGGGAGAGGTGGGGATTGGAGCGACCGTAGGTGCCAGGTAGGGGCACTGCAAGAGTTTGCGCAAGAGATTGCAGAATTGTTTCCGAGGTGTGTCCTGCTGGACAGCCCCCTGGACTACGGCCCCGCCGCGGCGAGTTCACCCCTCGGCACACCCCCGCGACGCCGTCCCGGTCCGGGCCGCGGCCGCCCCGCCCGACGACCCCGGGCTCCGCCGTCGGCCGCCCCCGCGTCCCGCACGTCCGGGGCGGCGCCGGTAATCGGCTTTCAATTCCTGCCGAAATGCTGCCGAACTGGGCTCAAGGAGTGGGTCCCCCGGGCACGACCGGCGCGCTGCGGCGGCGCCCCTACGGCCGCCGATATCCCTGCAACGTCAAACGAGGCGTGCAGGAAGGGGCGGGGGCTTAGGGGTACGAATCCTACGCGGGCGGGACTTCTCCCCCTCGAGCCCCGCCCGCGGGCCCGCGTTTGCCCACCCGCCCCCGCCGCGTCGGGAAGCACCGGGCCGTCCTGTGCGGCGGGGTCGGGGCGATGGCCGGGTCTGCGTCGGCCGGAATCAGAGAGGGCTTGGGGCTTTCCCGTCAGTCCCATGGTCCTTCCGTGTCGGGCCGGCCTGTCAAGGGCGCTCCTCCTTCGTCGTCGCGTCGCTTCGCGATCGCCTACGGCGACCCTTGACAGACCGTCCCGCCCCGGAAAGACAAGGACTGCCGGGAAACCCCCAAAAGAACGGGCCGGGCGGAAGACAGAAAACCGGGTCGATCAGCGATGTCCGACCCCGCTCCGCAGGGGCCGGGCCCGGCCTCGGGCCCTCCCAGGCCACCATCCGGACCGGGCAGGCGGCCACTCATCCCCCAACCTCGGCGACAAGACCCTCAGCCCCCGACAGGCGCAGCAAATCGCTACGCGCTCCTCAACGACGGCGTCCGGCTCCCGTCTTGGGCTCATCTGGACGCGACAGATCGCTACGCGCTCCTCATTTCTCAGCGTCCACCGACCGTCCCGGGCCGATACCTCGGAGAGGGGTCGACCGACGCCACGTGGTGGATGCTGCCCTGGACACGCCCCGACCAGCACCAGTGAGCAGCCGTGACCGACTACCTGCAAGCCGTATTCGACATGCTCGGCCCGGCGGGGAACCGCTACGACGATCCTGATGCCTGGCTTCGCCTGGAACAGGACTCATACCCCTTGCCGGAACTGACCAGGGGGCCGCCGTCTTCCTGGCGCCCGAGGTCCACGGGTTCCCCGACGGGGTGGTGGTCCAGGGCTCGGAGGGCGATTGGGTCGGCCACCCCGTGAACTTCACCGAATGGCTGTACCGCTACCTGATCGGCGAAGAGATGGCCGGTTGGGGCAGTGCTGCCCTCTACCCCGGCCCCGTCCTCCTGGAGTACCTCCCCACAGCACCGGACAAGCGGACCCCCGAGGTGTAAGGCCCGGAACGCGGTATGTGACTTCCACGCGAGCAAAGGAACACGGTCACCGACCTGCGGTTCCGCTCAGACGACGGGCTTTGACTGCGGCGGTGTACTGCTCACGCGTCAGATCCTGGGCGCCGATGCCGAGCTCTGTGAGAACCTGGCGCACGTCGTCCAGCGCCCCGGCCAACTCACGCTCGTCCACCAGGGTCTCGAGCTCCAGGAACGTGCCGTCCACCTCGGGAACGCGGACCAGTGTCGCGAGCATCTGACGGCCCTGCGCCTCGAAGGCGTAGTTCCGGCACCTCTTCTCGAAGGCGATGGCCGGCTCATAGCCGAGGCCCCGCAACGTCGCGTGCACCGCCTCGGCGTCCTCAACTCGGGTCTCGTACTCGGGCTTCGACCCGGACTCCTCGTCCACTCGGGCGCCCTTGTACGTGAGGATCGTGCGAGTTTCGTCCGAACCGTGCACGGTCCGAACCCGAAGCTCCTCGTCCCGAGCCTCCAACGCGCCGTCCGGAGTGTCGTAGTAGGTGTCCTGGTACACCTCTGCCCGGCCCTCGGCGCGCTCGTCCAGCCGCCGCAGCGTCTCTTCCGGCGCGTGTACATACGCCTTCAGCTCCGCTTCGATCATCTGCACATCCCCTCTCAAACCGTACGTTGGGCACCTCGGGCGACTGCGTCGAACATGCGCCGAAACCCCCTGAACAGCGGCCCGTGCGGAGTCTCCATCACCTTGTAAGTGGCGGACTCGTGTCCTTCCCAACCTGCATCGAAAGCTCCGACGAACAGGGTGGAGTCAGCCCGGATCAACCGCCACGTGGGCAGCATGCCGTACACCGGCGCTTCCGGGTCGAGCAGGAGCACCCTCACCCTGAGCCCTCTGAGGTGAGCACGCAGCATCGAATCTTTGAGACCGATCAAGCCGAGGCCGCGCACCGCGAGGACGTCCAACTCCTTCGCGCGCCGCACCTGCTGCTGAATCTCCTCCTGCGCGACGGCCTGCGCCGAGTACACCCGTACCACCTCTGGGAACGCCGCCAGGTCGAACGCCGCCCCTCCGGAAGGGTGCTCACGACTGGCCGCCAGTCCGAGAAGGTGCCGAGCACCGTCCGGCATGTTCAAACCGTCAGCGATCCGCTCGTGCACATCGAGGCGGGACACCTCACGACGCCGGTTGATGATCTCGTTCACCCGGGCCTGGGTCATGCCGACCGCCGCAGCAATGCGTGCCTGGCTGGCACCGCTGTACTGCTGCACGTACCGGAATACCGCACCGACATCGCGCGCGCGAAGAGCCTGGCGTACATCTGCCCGCTCCCACGCCCAGTCAGGCAGGGACGGCACGAGCGGTGTGGTCACGGTCGATCACTCCCGTCATCCGCCTGCGAGATGGGAAGTCATCCCACCGTGAGATTGCCGTCCGGATATCGAGCCCGTACGCACTGTCACCAGATCCTGTCGACGTGCCACCAAACCGGTGGCCGGTCCACTGCCCGGAATCGGAGGCCCCCGCCATGACTCTCGATGCTTGCGAAGCCCCTGACGACCCCTGGTCGCACCTGCAGCCCGGGCCCAGCCAGGAACTCATCGACCGTGCCCACGTCGGCTGGCAGCGTTTCATCGCCTCCATCGAGGAGCCGTCGGATGACTGAACGGTACGAGTACGTGCCCCATCGACTGCTGCGCCGCCGTGTCCGTGACATCGCTTCCGGCACCGAAGGCGAGTTGATGGCCGTGATCAACGAGAACGTCTCAGACTCCGTTGCGCACGAACACTGGATGAAGCTCGCGTACATCCGTGGCGCCTCTGGCCGCGAGTTCACCACGGCAGTCGACAACGTCGAACCGGCCGGTTACCAGCCGCAGAAGGCCCGCAGACGCTAAACAACCCCGCCCGTACGGTTCCCGCACTTCCCTGGTCACCATCCGGTGCAGGTATCGGCCCGAGACGGCCGTCGGACGCCGAGAAGGAGAAGCGCATACCGATCTGGCGCGTCTGCCCAGCCCCAGACGGGTCGCAGACGCCGTCGTCGAGGAGCGCGTAGCGATTTGAGGCGCCTGGCAGGGCCCGAGGGCCTTGTGGCCGAGGTTTGGCGGAGGGTGGCCGCCTGCCCGGCTCGGGCCGAGCTCTGGAGGGGCCGGGGCCGGGCGCGCCGCACCGGAGCGGGGTCGGGCATCGTCGACACAGCCGTGTTTTGTCCTCGGACCGGCCCGTCCTTTTGGGGGGTTCCCGGCTGTCCTTTGTCTTTCCGGGGCGAGACGGTCGGTCAAGGGTCGCCGAAGGCGATCGCGAAGCGACGCGACGAAGGAGCGCTCTTGAGGGACCGGCCCGAACCGGAAGGACGATGGGACAGCCGGGAACCCCCCAAGGCCTCTCTGATTCCGCCCGGTGCAAGTCCCGCCTTCCCGCGGCCCCGCCCACCCGGGGAGGCGGCTCGCGAGAACTCCCCCGAGCGGGGCCCGAACAGGCAAAACCCCCTCCCGTGCAGGCGCCGGCGTCCCCCCACCCGCACCCGGGGGCGGGTGGGCAAACGCGGCTCCGGGAGGGGGCTCAAGGGGGGGTGAAGTCCCGCTCGCGCGGGAACCCGTACCCCCCTCCCCCTAAGGCGCCTGCCCCGTGGACCCCCGTACCACCAGTTCCGGCTGGAAGACGTACTCCGTGCGCTGGACCGGGGTGCCCGACACCGCTTCCAGGAGGGCGCCCACCGCGGCCGTCGCCATGGCGCGGACGGGCTGGCGGACCGTGGTGAGCGGGGGGTCCGTGAAGGCGATCAGCGGGGAGTCGTCGAAGCCGACCACCGATACGTCCTCCGGCACCCGCAGCCCCCGCGCGCGGGCCGCGCGGATGACGCCGAGGGCCATCGGGTCGCTGCCGCAGACGATGCCGGTGCAGCCCCGTTCGAGCAGGGCCATGCCCGCGGCGTGGCCGCCCTCGACCGTGAACAGCGTGCGCTGGACGAGGCCTTCGGCGGCGGCACCGGGAACAGCGGCCAGGAAGCCCTGCTCCTTGCGCGCCGACGGCACGTACCGGGTGGGCCCTATCGCGAGGCCGATCCGCCGGTGGCCCAGGTCTTCCAGGTGCCGTACGGCCATCTCGGCCGCCGCCCGGTCGTCCGGGGAGATGAAGGGGGCGTTGACGGCTTCGTTGAAGCCGTTGATCAGGACGAAGGGGACGCCGCGGGCCGCGAGCCGCTGGTAGCGGGACGGGTCCGCGGCGGAGTCCGCGTGGAGGCCCGACAGGAACACGATGCCCGTGACCCCGCGCTCCTCCAGCTGTTCGACCAGCTCGTCCTCGGTCGCCCCGCCCGGTGTCTGCGTGCACAGCACCGGCGTGTAGCCGTGCCCGGCCAGCGCCTGCTCGATGACCTGCGCGAACGCCGGGAAGATCGGGTTGGTGAGCTCCGGGATCAGCAGCCCGACCAGCCCGTTGCTGCGCCGTTTGAGCCGTACGGGACGCTCGTAGCCCAGCAGGTCGAGCGCGGCCAGCACCTTGTGGCGGGTGCCGGCCGCGACGCCCGCTTTGCCGTTGAGCACGCGGCTGACGGTCGCCTCGCTGACCTGGGCCTGCGAGGCGATGTCCGTCAGCCGCAGCGGGGACGTCACACCTGCCACCACACCGTGCTGTCGGCGGGCAGCACGTCCGCGTCCGCCACGTCGGTGCTGGCCAGCAGCACCCGGGCACCGGGCGCCGCCGGCATGCGGACGGCCGCGTCCGTGGTGTTGGCCGTGCACACGAAGCCGCCGCGGCGGAAGGCCAGCACCCCCTGCGGGGCCTCCAGCCACTCCACGCCCTCGCCCGCGCCCAGTTCCGGGTGCTCGCGCCGCAGGCGCAGGGCGGCGCGGTACAGCTCCAGGGTGGAGTCCGGGTCGCCGGTCTGGGCGGCCACGCTCAGTCCTGCCCATTCGGCGGGCTGGGGCAGCCAGCTGCCGCCGGTGCCGAAGCCGTACGGGGCCTGGTCGCCCGACCACGGGATCGGTACGCGGCAGCCGTCGCGGAGCCCGTCCTGGCCGTTGGCCTTGAAGAAGGAGGGGTCCTGGCGCACCTCGTCCGGGAGGTCCGTGACCTCGGGCAGGCCGAGTTCCTCGCCCTGGTAGACGTACGCCGATCCGGGCAGGGCCAGCATCAGCAGGGCGGCTGCGCGGGCGCGGTCGAGGCTGCCGAAGCGGGTGCGGTGGCGTACGACGTCGTGGTTGGAGAGCACCCAGGTGGTCGGGGCGCCGACCGGGCGCATCGCGTCGAGGGACTCGTCGATGGTGGCGCGCAGCGCCTCGGCGTCCCAGCCGGTGTTCAGGTAGTGGAAGTTGAAGGCCTGGTGGAGCTCGTCGGGGCGCAGGTACATGGCGGTGCGGTCCGCGCTGGGCGTCCAGGCCTCGGCGACGCCGATGCGGTCGCCGGCGTACTCGTCGAGGACGAGGCGCCAGGAGCGGTAGATCTCGTGGACGCCGTCCTGGTCGAAGAAGGGCAGCACCTGGTTGCCGAGGAGCTTGAGCTGCTCGCCGCGGCCGAGGTCGGGCAGGCCGGGGGCCTTGACCAGGCCGTGGGCGACGTCGATGCGGAAGCCGTCGGCGCCGAGGTCCAGCCAGAAGCGCAGGATGGAGCGGAACTCGTCCTGGACGGCGGGGTGTTCCCAGTTGAAGTCGGGCTGTTCGGGGGCGAAGAGGTGCAGGTACCACTCGCCGTCGGCGGCCCGCGTCCAGGCCGGGCCGCCGAAGATGGACTCCCAGTCGTTCGGGGGTTCGCTGCCGTCCGCCCCGCGGCCCGGGCGGAAGTGGAAGCGCTCGCGCAGCGGCGTCCCGGGTCCTTCGCGCAGGGCCTGCTTGAACCATTCGTGCTGGTCGGAGCAGTGGTTGGGGACGAGGTCGACGATGATGCGCAGGCCCAGTGCGTGGGCTTCGCGGATCACGGCGTCGGCGTCGTGCAGGGTGCCGAACATGGGGTCGATGGCCCGGTAGTCGGCGACGTCGTAGCCGGCGTCGGCCTGCGGGGAGGCGTAGAAGGGGCTGAGCCAGACGGCGTCGACGCCCAGGTCCTTGAGGTAGGGCAGTCGGCTGCGGATGCCTTCGAGGTCCCCCATGCCGTCCCCGTTGGAGTCGGCGAAGCTGCGCGGATAGACCTGGTAGATCACCGCTTCTCTCCACCAGCCGGGCTGGGTGCCGGTGGAGGTGGGGAGCGCGTCGGCGAGGTGCTGGGTCATGGTGTCCTTGAAGAGATCGGGCCGGTACGACGGGGCAGGCAGGGTGGTCAGCCCTTGGTGGCGCCTGCCGTCATCCCGGCGACGAGGTGACGCTGGGCGAAGACGAAGAAGATCGCTGCGGGGATCGCGATGAGTACGGAGGCCGCGCTCATGGCGCCCCAGTTGGAGGTGTACTGCGTGACGAAGGTCTGCAGTCCGCCGGCCAGGGTGAGGTTTTCGTCGCCGACCATGAAGGCGGAGGCGTAGGCGACTTCGCCCCAGGCGGTGATGAAGGCGTAGAAGCCGGTGACGGCGAGGCCGGGCTTGGCGAGCGGCAGGATGAGCCGCCAGAAGGTGCCGAAGGGGTTGAGTCCGTCGACGCGGCCGGATTCGTCGATCTCGACCGGGATGGTGTCGAAGAAGCCCTTCATCATCCAGGCGCAGAACGGCACGGCGATGGTGAGGTAGGTGATGATCAGCCCGAGGGGCTGGTTGAGCAGCCCGAGGTCGCCCATCAGGTTGTAGAGCGGGACGATGAGGATCGCCATCGGGAACATCTGCGTGATGAGCAGGGTCCACATCAGGGGCTTCATGCCGGGGAACTTGAAGCGGCTGACCGCGTATCCGGTGGTGGCGGCGATGAACACGCCGAGGACGGTGGTGACGCCGGCGACGAGGACCGAGTTGCCGAACCAGCTCAGGAAGTGGCTCGACTCCAGCAGGTACCGGTAGTTGGCGAGCGTGGGTTCCTTGACGAAGTCCGTGCTGATCGCGTGCTTGGCGGGCTTGAGGGAGGTCAGCAGGATCCACAGCACCGGGAAGACGGCGATGACGGAGGCGACGACGAGGGTCGCGTGCAGGCCGACGGAGGCGAGGGGGGACCGGCGGCCCCGGCCCCGGGCGGTGGCGGGGTTCGTCGGGCCGGGCTTCGCAGCCGAAGACGTCTGGGCGGCCGGGGCCGCGGTCCCGGCGGTGGACTTCGTGGTCACGGTCACCACACCTCTCCCTGCTTGCGCAGCGAGCGCCGGTAGACCAGCGCGAAGATCATGAGCAGCAGGAGGATCAGCACGCCCCAGGTCGCGGAGACGGCGAAGTCGCGGGGGCTCGTGATGAAGGCCTCGCGGAAGGCCTGGGTCACCAGGATCTCGGTGGAGTCGCCCGGTCCGCCCCGGGTGAGCAGGAAGATCACCGGGAACATGTTGAAGGTCCAGATGGTGGAGAGCAGGATCACCGTCATGCTCACCGCGCGCAGCCCGGGCAGGGTGATGTGCCGGAACCGCTGCCAGGCGGAGGCCCCGTCCATCTCGGCGGCTTCGTAGAGTTCGCCGGGGATGGACTGCAGTCCGCCGAGGAGGGCGACCATCATGAAGGGGACGCCGAGCCAGACGTTGACGGCGATGACCGAGAACTTGGCCCAGGTCGGGTCGTCGAGCCACGGGATCGCGGCGATGCCGCCGCCGTCGAGGACCTTGTTGAGGATGCCGTTGTCGCGGTTGAAGAGGAACCGCCAGGCGAAGACGGAGACGAAGCCGGGGACGGCCCAGGGCAGAATCAGCGCCATCCGGTAGGCGGCGCGGCCGCGGAACTCCCGGTTGAGCATGTTGGCCAGCACCAGGCCGAGCGCGAAGGTGATCGACACGCAGCCGACGGTCCACAGCACGGTCCACACCAGCCGCTGCAGGAACACCGGGTCGCTGAGGACGGCCGTGTAGTTGTCGAGGCCGACGAACTCGTACGAGGCCTCGATGTGGCGGACGCCGATGGTGCGGGAGACGTTGCGCTCGTTGGCGTTGGTCAGCGACAGGTAGATGCCATTGACCAGCGGCCAGCCGATGATCACGCCGAGGACGAGCACCACCGGGGCGACCATGGCCCAGGCGTACCAGTGGGTGGCGAGGGCGCGCCCCAGACCACCTGTGTTCCTGCTGTCAGTCCTGCGGCTCCGGCCGCGGGCGACGTCGGTGTTCCCGATCTCGTCGCCCGCGGCCTTCGCCACCGACTGGCTGGTGTGAGCAGCCATCTGTATCTACTACTTCCAACCCTTGAGGATCTTGCGGAACTCGACGCCGGCCGCCTTGGCCGCGTCCTCCGGGCTGGACGCCCCGGTGATCGCCTTGGTGTATTCGACCTTCAGCGGCTCGAAGAGGGAGCCGTTCTCCGGGATCCAGGCGCGCTCGACGGCCTTGTCCACGGCCGGCTTGAAGAAGGCGACCATCTCGCTGGCCTTCACGTCCGGCTGGTCGTAGGCGGCGGTGCGGGTGGGGAGCAGGCTGAGCTCCTTGGCGGACTGCACCTGCACGTCCTGCGAGGTCATGTACTCGACGAAGGCGTGCGCGGCCTCGCGGTTCTTGGAACCGGCGTAGACGGCGAGGTCGTGGCCGCCCTGCGGGGCGCCGGCCTTGACGGAGCCGGCCGGGACGGCGGCGATGCCGAGGTTGGCCTTGTCCTTGAACTGGTCGCCGGCGTAGGTGTCGGCGACGGCCCACGGACCGTTGATCATCATCGCCACCTCCCCGGTCTTGAAGGCGGTCTGCATGTTCGTCCAGCCGTCGGTGGCGTTGGTGAGCGCCGCTCCCGAGGTGACGAGGTCGCGGGCGGTCTTGAAGGCCTTGACGCCCGCCGCGTTGTCGACCGTGACGGTCTTGTTCTTGGCGTCGACGAGGTCGCCGCCCTCGCCGTAGATCAGCGGGAGGAACCAGTAGGAGTCGTCGCCGCGCAGGTAGAGGCCGGCCTTGCCGGTCTTGCCCTTGATCGCGGCGGCGGCGGTCTTCAGCTCCTCCAGGGTGGTGGGGGGCTGGACGCCGGCGTCGGCGAGCATCTTCTTGTTGTAGAAGAGGCCGAGGGTGTCGATGACCTGCGGCACGGCGTAGGTCTTGCCCTCGAACTTGCCGCTGGCCGCGGCCTGCTTCAGGAACTCGGCGTCGACCTTCTTGGCGGTGTCGGCCGGGACCTCGTCGAGGTAGCTGAGGGAGGCGAAGTCGGCGACCCAGCCGACGTCGGCGCGGATCACGTCGGGGGCGTCGGAACCGCTGCTGAAGGCGTTCTTGATCTTGTTCTGCGCGTCGCCGTAGGGGACGTTGACGTACTTGACGGTGACCTTCGGGTGCTTCGCGGTGAACGCCTCGGCGATCTTCTGGAAGCTGGCCTTCTCGGCCTCGTTCGAGGTGTCCCACCAGGTGACCGTGCCGGACAGCTCTCCGCCGGCCTTGGTCTCGCCACCGTCGCCCTTGGTGTCGCCGCCGCAAGCCGTAGCCGCGAGCGCCAGGGTCGCGACCAGCGCGGTGGCCGCTATGCCACGCCGCATATGAACTCCTTCGATGGATCCCGGCCGCGCCCGTGCGGTCCCGAGTTGCAGGGAACGTAACAAGCCTGAAAGCCGTCCGAAAGAGCTTGCGGCAATTTTCTGCAAGACGAGCTGATCGTTACATCCGTGTGTCCGTACGGTTGCCTCTGCTTGCTGTTAGTTCGAGTCACCTTCGAGCCTCCGGGCCCGCAACCACGGGGCGTGTACTCGCGTTGACCCCGATATGACCCATGAGCTGACCGCCTCCCGGCTTGCAAGTGCTTCCAGCAAGGCGACCGCGGATACGGCCGCCGACGGCGGCTGGTGGCGCGATGCCGTCATCTACCAGGTCTACGTACGCTCCTTCGCCGACAGCGACGGGGACGGCATCGGGGACCTGCGCGGGGTCCGCGAGCGCCTCCCGCACCTGGCCCGCCTCGGGGTCGACGCGGTGTGGCTGACCCCCTTCTACGTCTCCCCGCAGGCGGACGGCGGCTACGACGTCGCCGACTACCGGGCCGTCGACCCGCTCTTCGGGGACCTCTCCGACGCCGACGCGCTCATCGCGGCCGCGCACGCGCTCGGGCTGCGGGTGATCGTGGACGTGGTCCCGAACCACACCTCCGCCGAGCACCCCTGGTTCCGGGAGGCCCTGCGCGCCGGGCCGGGGGACGGTGCCCGCGCCCGCTACCACTTCCGCCCGGGCCGGGGAGCCTCCGGCGAGCTCCCGCCCAACGACTGGGAGTCCGTCTTCGGCGGCCCCGCCTGGACCCGGCTGCCGGACGGCGAGTGGTACCTGCACCTCTTCGCCCCCGAGCAGCCCGACCTGAACTGGGAGCACCCCGAGGTCGCGGAGGAGTTCGACTCCGTCCTGCGGTTCTGGCTCGACCTCGGCATCGACGGCTTCCGCGTCGACGTCGCCCACGGCATGGTCAAGGCCCCGGGCATGCCCGACATCGGCCGCGGCGCCCAGGCCACCCTCATCGGCACCGAGCCGCTCCCCTTCTTCGACCAGGACGGGGTCCACGAGATCCACCGCTCCTGGCGCCGCCTCCTCGACTCCTACGGGGGCGGGCGCATCGGGGTCGCCGAGGCCTGGGCCCCCACCTCCGAGCGGCTCGCCCTCTACGTCCGCCCCGACGAGCTGCACCAGGCCTTCAACTTCCGCTTCCTGAACTGCCCGTGGGACCCGGCCGCGATGCGCACCGTCATCGACGAGTCCCTGGCCGCCACCTCCTCGGTCGGCGCCCCGACCACCTGGGTGCTGTCCAACCACGACGTCGTACGCCACCGCACCCGCTACGGCAGCCTCGACCGGGCCCGGGCCGCCGCCCTGCTGATGCTGGCCCTGCCCGGATCGGCGTACGTCTACCAGGGCGAGGAGCTCGGCCTGCCCGAGGTCACGGACCTCCCGGACGAGGCCCGCCGGGACCCGGCCTTCCGCCGCGGGCGCCGTCGGCAGGAACCGGGGTCGGGCCCGGAGGGCGGGGCCCACGCCGGAACCGGGCTCCGCCCGGAGCCCGACGGCACCCCGCGGGCACCCGGGCGACGCTCGGGGACCTCGCCGGAGGCGGAAGCCGCCGGACAGGACGGGCTGCGCGACGGCTGCCGGGTGCCGCTGCCGTGGGCCGGTACGGAACCTCCGTACGGGTTCGGGCCCGGCGGCGCATGGCTGCCGCAGCCCGCCGGCTGGGGCGGCCTGGGCGTGGCCGCCCAGACCGGCGACCCGCACTCCACCCTGGAGCTCTACCGCGCGGCCCTGGAACTGCGCCGCGCCCTGCCGGGCCTCGGCGCACCGGAGGCCGGCCCGCTGACCTGGCTGCCCGCGCCGGAGGGCGTGCTCCTCTTCACCCGGCCCGGCTTCGCGTGCACCCTCAACACCCGCCCGGAGCCCGTGGAACTGCCGGCGCCCGGACGGCCCGTACTGTCCAGCGCCCCGGTCGAGACGGACGGCCGCACGGTCCGTCTTCCCCTGGATTCGTGCACGTGGTGGGCTTTGTGAGGTGGGAGCCGGTACAGTCCAATCCCGTGACCGCACGGCTAGCCGACATCGCAGCCCAGGCGGGGGTCAGCGAAGCCACAGTCAGCCGCGTGCTCAACGGCAAGCCCGGTGTGGCCGCGGGCACCCGTGAGTCCGTGCTGGCCGCGCTCGACGTGCTCGGCTACGAGCGGCCCGTGAAGCTGCGCCAGCGCAGCGCGGGGCTCGTCGGGCTGATAACCCCCGAACTGGACAACCCCATCTTCCCGGCGCTCGCCCAGGTCATCGGCCAGGCCCTGACCCGGCAGGGGTACACCCCGGTCCTGGCCACGCAGACGCCCGGCGGATCCACCGAGGACGAGCTGACCGAGATGCTGGTCGACCGCGGGGTCTCCGGGATCATCTTCGTCTCCGGTCTGCACGCCGACACCACTGCCGACATGGGCCGCTACGACCAACTCCGCGGGCAGGGCGTCCCGTACGTCCTCATCAACGGCTTCTCCGACAAGGTGCAGGCGCCCTTCGTCTCCCCCGACGACCGGGCCGCGATGCAGCTCGCCGTCACCCACCTGACCGCGCTCGGCCACACCCGGATCGGGCTGGCGGTGGGACCGAAGCGGTTCGTGCCGGTGCTCCGCAAGATCGAGGGCTTCCGGCTCGGGATGAAGGAGCGGCTCGGGCTCGACGAGGCCGAGGTGGAGGAGCTGATCCAGCACTCCCTCTACACCCTGGAGGGCGGCCAGGCCGCCGCCTCCGCGCTGATCTCGCGGGGCTGCACGGCGGTCGTGTGCGCGAGCGACATGATGGCGCTCGGCGCGATCCGGGCCGCCCGGCAACAGGGCCTGCGGGTCCCGCAGGACGTGTCGGTGGTCGGCTTCGACGACTCCCCCCTCATAGCGTTCACCGACCCGCCGCTGACCACCATCCGGCAGCCCGTGCAGGCCATGGGGCAGGCCGCGGTCCGGACGCTGCTGGAGGAGATCGGCGGTACGCCGGCCCCGCACAGCGAATTCGTCTTCCTCCCGGAGCTTGTGGTGCGCGGCTCCACGGCCTCCGGTCCGGGACAGGCCCGGGGGCGGGGTCGTCCCTAGGGCGGAGAGGCTGCGGCCAAGACCGTCCCGAGGGATGATCGGAGGCGAGAGCGCATCTGGCAGACTCCTATCCCATGGGTGAAGCGAGCGTGAAGACACTGGAAACCCGGACGGATGTCTCGTCACCCAACGTGACCGAGAGTGAGACCCGCCCGGGGTCCGACCGCGCCCTGCTCACCCGGCTGCGGTCACCGCGCCGGCCGCGGATCTGGTTCGAGGTCCTGCTCATCGCGGTCAGCTACTGGACGTACTCGCTGATCCGCAACGCGGTGCCCGAGCAGAAGGCGGCCGCCCTCGCGAACGCCGACTGGATCTGGCGCGTCGAGCACGATCTCGGCATCGCCGTGGAGAAGTCCGTCAACCACGCCGTCGATTCGGTGACGTGGCTGATCGTCGGCATGAACTACTACTACGCCACGCTCCACTTCATCGTGACCATCGGCGTACTGGTGTGGATCTACCGCTTCCATCCGGGGCGTTACGCGGCCACGCGCCTGATCCTCTTCGCCACCACGGGCGTGGCGCTGCTCGGCTACTACTTCTTCCCGCTCGCGCCGCCGCGGCTGATGAGCGGGCAGGACTTCGTCGACACGGTCGTGGTCCACCACACCTGGGGCTCGATGGCCTCCGGCAACCTCAAGCAGATGTCGAACCAGTACGCCGCCATGCCCTCGATGCACATAGGGTGGTCGCTCTGGTGCGGGCTGACGATCTTCGCGGTCGCCTCGGCCCCCTGGGCCCGGATCCTGGGCCTGCTCTACCCGGCGGCGACGCTCGTCGTCATCGTGGCCACCGCCAACCACTTCTGGCTCGACGCGGTGGGCGGCATGCTCTGCCTCACCTTCGGCTACCTCGTCTCGCGGGCCTGGTACGGCTCGCTCCCGCACCGTCTGCCCCGCCACCCCGAGCACGCGGGCCCGCACCCGGCCTCGGAACTCCTGAACCGCTTCCGCACCCGGGCCTGAGGCTGCGAGGATCCGGCCCATGGATCACACAGCCGTGTGGACGACGTACGGGCGGGACCGGAAGCCCTCTCCTGGCCACGAAGACGTGCTGCACCTGGTACGCAGCGCCACCCGCGCCGAGCCGGGCGGACGGGTCGAGGCCCTGGCCGTCGCCTGCGCGCGCGTGGTGCGGCGGTAGGCGCGGGGAGGACGGTCCGCATGTCGAACGCATCCCCGCTCCGGCTCCCGCCGGGAGTCCCCTGGCACTCCACCGGCTCGGGAGTCTTCCCCCACGCGGCACGGGTCGAGGGACGGTGGTGGGTCCTGCGTCTCAACGACTTCCCCGAGCATCCGCTCCTCACCCTCTTCGTCGGCGGCCGGCACGTGGCCGACCTGGACGACGTACCGGCGGACTGGCAGCGGCTGACAGACACCCCCGCCCTCACCTCCACCGAGCGCGCCGAGATCCTCGACCTCATGGCCGGACTCGGCCCGTACGGCTCGGAGCACGCGAACCCGTGCAGCGGCGACTGGTGCACCTGCGACCTCCTCACGGAGGCCTACGTACGCGAGCAGGCCCGGCCGTGAGCTCGCCGGTGCCCGGTCGTGTCAGTGCGCGAACGCTGCGTGGGCGACGAAGCCGGTCCAGGCGGCGGGGGTGAGGGCCAGGCGGGCGGCCTCGGGACGCTTGGAGTCGCGGACGAGGACCGACCCGGCCGTCCGGGCGACTTCCACGCAGTCGGGGCCGTCGTTGGTGCTGTAGCTGCTCTTGGTCCAGGCGACCTCGACGCACTCGTTGCTGTCACTGGCGCTGTAGCTGCTCTTCACCCACTCCAGTGCGGAAGGGCCGCCGACCGAGGGCTTGATGCTCATGTCTCTCCCAGCACTTTCTCGATGAAGACTCTCGACTGCCGTGGGCTGAGAGCCTGTGAACGGATGATCCCATACCGGAGTTCGAGGAGTTGGATCTCATTGACACTGGTGATCAAGCGGCTCGGCAGCTGCGCTTCGACGTAACCAACCGCCGATCCGTCCCGCAGTTTCAGCACCTGAAGGTGGCCCCCCATGCCTGCATGGTCTTCGGCGTCCGTCGGCATCACCTGAATCTCGACGTTGCGCAGTCTGCCCACGTCCAGCAGGTGCTCCAACTGCCTGCGGAGTATGTCCCGCCCGCCGAGCGTCCGCTCCAGTGTGACCTGCTCCAGCACGAAACTCAGCGCCGGTGACGGCTGCCGGTGGAAGATCTCCTGGCGAGCCATTCGGGCCGCCACGTACCGCTCCACCTCGTCCCGCGAGTAGGCGGGCCTCCGCATCTCGTACAGCGCCCGCGCGTACTCCTCGGTCTGCAGCAACCCGTGCAGGTTGTGGTTCCCGTAGGCCCCCAGCTCAACCGAGTCGGCCTCAAGCTTGGCCAGATCCCGGACCTTCTTCGGATACCGCGCCCGCTGGATATCCGCCTTCATGGCGGCGATTTTCCCACCCGCCTCCAGGATCTCGTCCGCCTTTTCCAGGAACTCCGGACGCGGAATCCGCGCGCCGCGCTCGATCTTGTAGATCAGGTTCGGACCGTAACCCATCCGTTCTCCGAACTTGGAACGGTCGAGGTCGGCCGCCTCACGCCACATTTTCAGCTGGCGTCCCACCGTGGCGATGACCGCCCCGGATTCGTCGTCCGGGTCGAGTTCCCAGCTCGACTCGTCGGCGCCGTCATTGTTCATGCCACCTCCGTATGGACCGGGAGGACACCGCGGGACCCGCTTGGACAACCGTCGTACACAGCACCCTCAACTCTGTTCAGGTTACGCACGGATGGCCACGCTGAGTCACGTGAATCAGGAAATCTGCCTCGTCGCCACGCTCCCCTCCACCCCGCGCGGAGCACGCGCCGCCCGTGCGCTCGCGGTGGCCCAACTCGCAGAACATCGGCTTCCGTTCGAAGACGCCGCACAGGTCGTCGCCGAACTCGCCGCGAATGCGGTGACGCACGGGAGGGTGCGCGGGCTGGACTTCCGGCTGGCGCTGGTCCTCGCGCCCGGGCCTACGCTCCGTATCGAGGTGTCGGACACCCGGCGGGAGGCCGGACCGCCCGCACTGGCCGAAGTGCCGGAGGACGAGGCCGAGTCGGGGCGGGGGCTGGCGCTTGGTGTCCGCCTTGGCGATGTGCTGGGGCACCGACCACGGGCCCGCGCCGCTGAAAACCGTATGGGCGGAAATGGCTTTGGGGAGTCCGATTTCACCGGATCGAGGTTTCCACGACCCGGTGGGCCGAGGCCCGGTCATGCACGACGCATAAGGACTAAATAACCGGGGGAAATGACCTCTCCACACCTCCCCCTCCCCTCTCACCCGGTCGGGTGAATCACCCCAACCGGGCTGGCGCATATGACAATTCGCCGGGCAGTCTGACTCTCAACACACCTTAAAACGCGTTCGGCCCCCGCGCGGGACTGCAATCCCGCCGAGGGCCTGACCATCGAGAAGGACAACACCCTTCCATGGCTGACCAGGAGCTTAGCGCGCCCTCGCGCGTCCCGTCGGGCATCCGACACATCAACCACGCCCATCACCGCGCGTACGTCAAGATCGGCAACCATCTCGCCCAGCACCGCCGGCTGAGCCTGACGGCGATCGGGCTGGCCGCGCACATCCAGTCGCTGCCGCCGGGCGCCAACGTGACCATCAAGGCCCTCGCCGCCCGCTTCCCGGAGGGCGAGGTCCGCATCGCCGCCGCCCTGCGCGAGCTGGAGGAGCACGGCTACCTGGCGCGGTTTCGGGAGCGGCTCCCATCCGGGCGTGTCGTGACCTGCACGGTCTCGTACAACAACCCGCCCGCGAGGTTCGCGGAGGCTGCCCGCGCGCTGCGCGTTCCGGCGGCCCGGGCGTCCGAGCCGGTCCCGACTCCGGACCCGGAGCCCGAACCGGCCCCGGACCCGGACCCCGACGCCCCCGTACCGCAGGCAGAGCTCGAAGCACGGGAGTTGCTGGCCCGGCTGCGGCTGCGCGATCCGCGGCTGGTGCTGTCCGAGCGGGACACGGTGCGGCTGGCGCCCGCCGCGGCCGTGTGGCTGGAGCGGGGGCTCGTCCCGAGCGCGGTGGCTGCCGCGCTCACGAACTCGCTGCCGCTGACGCCGATCCACTCCCCGGCGGCGCTGCTCGCCCACCGCCTGCGGGAACTCGTACCGCCCCGCCTGCCGGACTCCCCGGCCGGGGGCGCGGTGCGGCCGGACCGCGCGATCCTCCCGCTCCGTGCGTGCGAGGACTGCGGGCGCGGCATCCGCTCCACCACCCCGGCCCACTGCGCCGACTGCGCCTCCGAGACCGCCGTCGCCTGAAGGACGTCCCGGCCCGGCGGTAGCCGATCGAAATCGGAGCCCGCGAAAACCAGTGGAACGGTGCCGCTGCACGCCCTACCGTGCTGCGGGACCGAGTCGTCTGGGCAAGGACGTGCCGTTGTACACCGTGTGAAACCCCAAGTGCTGATTGGTCGCGCGTCGCACCTGTGCGCCGTGCTGCTTCTTGCTGCGGATTTCTCACTGAAACCGGTGTACTTCTGTGCTCAACAACTGGGTTGTCATACCCACCTGCCTGCCGCTCGTCCTCCGCCGCTGCCACACGTGCGGCGCGTCCGAGCGATTCCGCGCGAACGGAAAGTTCCGCGTCAACGCGAACCACAAGCTCCTCGACGCCTGGCTCCTCGTGCTCTGCACGGGGTGCGGGGACACGGCGAAGCTCACGGTCTTCGAGCGCACGAACGTGCGCTCCGTACGTCCCGAGCTGCTGGACCGGATGCACGCCAACGACCCCGGCCTGGCTGCCGAGCTGCTCCGGGATCCGGTCGTGCAGCGCCGCAATCGCATCGCCCTCGACTGGGACGGGGCCTGGCGCCTCGACACGGGCGGATCGGATCATCTGGACCGTGAGGTGGCCGACGTGTCGGTCCGCTTCGCGGCGCGGATTCCCGTCCGGCCGGTGCGGCTGATCGCCGACGGTTTCGGCCTGCCGCGGGCCGAGGTCGAGAGGCTGATCGAGGAGGGGAAGCTCGTTTCGGCGGTCCGGCTGAGCGGCAGGCTCTCCGGCGACTTCACCTTCACGCTCAAGCGCTGAGCTCCCCCGTCGGGACGGGGGCCTGTCCGGCGAGAACCGCCGGACAGGCCCCCGTCCCCGGGCTTATCGGACCGCGTCCCGTTCGCGGCGGAAGCGGACGAGTTCGCCGATCAGTCCCGCGATGAACTCGCTGGTGGCGCCGGGGTCCGTGAACGGGGCCTCCCGCCGGTCGTCGATCAGGCCCTGGAACGGCGGGGAGTAGGGGGCGGGCGTCCGGACCGTCGGCGGCAGGGGCTCGGCTCCGTGGAGGACGAGCATGTCGGCCACGAAGCAGGTGACGGCTCCCGAGGCAGCGCGGCCGATCCACACGGGGTAGCTCCCGTCCCCGAAGCCGCTCGGGAAGGCGATCAGGTTGGTACCGCTCGCCGGATCGGCCACCGTGCACGAGTGGACGCCTTCCTCGAACGCCGGCTCCGCCCCTTCGTAGAGCTCCGGCAGCGCGTCACGGCCGGAGGCGTCCATGAAGCAGGCCGTGCCCGTGTCGACGCCGAACCCGTAGAACTGCCCCTCGCCCAGGAGACGGCCGTCCTGCCCCTCCATCAGTGCGAGCTCCCAGCCGACGGTCGGCTCGTCGAGGATCCGCACCATCGCGGCCGGGGTCTCGCCGTCCCAGTCCTCCTGCTCCCAGCGCATCGTGGAGACGAGGACGGGGTAGTCGCCGGGCGGCACCGTGACGGTGAACCCCAGGTCGTCCTCGCCCCAGATCCGGACGCCCGGGTCCCTCGCGGCCAGCGAACCCGTGGGCAGGTGGAGCAGGCCCGCCGGGGCGGGTTCCCCGATCAGCGCGGTGCGGTCCTCGCCACAGGCCAGGCGGACGCCGGGGGTGAAGAGCTCCTCGAGGCCCTCCGGCCGCAAGGGCATCGGGGCCGACCACAGGGCCCCGGCTCCGGCTCCGTCCCCGTCCCCGGGCGCAGGAGCATCCGCACTCGACGGCTCCGACACCACGACGGACGGACTGCCCGGCCCCAGCGCCCGCAGGTCGATGTACGCCGTCCAGGCGCCGAACTCGGACTTGGCCACCGTGCGGTGCTCGGCCGGGACGTCGGTGCCCATCTGCAGCGAAGCTCCGGTGTCCAGAGTGCGGCGGCCCCTGCCGTCCGGGCGGACCGTCAGCTCGAACCGCACACCGGGCTTCGGGAACTCGGGCTCGGTGTCGTTGCTGTGTCCCCACTGCCGGAAGCGGTTCAGGTGCAGCCGGCCCGGCTCCAGCTGCCGGTACTCGTATGCGACGGTGCGCCGCCCGTGGGCGTCGAAGAGGAACAGCCCGAGGTACGCGTGCCGCCAGTCCACCTGGAACAGGGCCTTCGGCCGCCCCTGGTGGGACAGCAAGACCGCGTACGGTTCGCCGTTCCCGTCCCGCCGACGGGCCTCGGCCTCCGCGAGGGGGGCGACGGCCGCCCTCGCCTCCGGATCCCAGCCCTCGCAGTACAGCACCTCCACGACATCGACGACGCCGACGCCTTCGGCTTCCATGTCCACCCCTGCCACACCCCGTCCGGCCTTCTTGATCGATTCCGGGGTGACGGTAGCGGCCACCGCCGACAACGGGTGTGCGGGTCGAGGCCGTCGATACTGCTGTGATGCTGTTGACGTGGATCGCCGAAGTGGCGGACGAACCCCTGGTGCTCGAGCCGGCTGACCGGCAGATGGAGTTGGACACCAACACCTGGTGGCTGAGCGCGGCGGAAGGCGACAGGGAGTCGCTGTCCGTTTCCGAGGTGGTGGCCGCCTTCGAGCGGACTGCCGCCGCCATCCGGGGCCGTGTTCGCGAACTGGGGTTTGCCGGGGTGGCCACTTTCTACGTATGGCACGACGAGCAGGCCGGGCAGCTGCGGTGCTCGACTGGTTCCGTGGCCCCCGATGCATTGCCGTTCCGTGGGAATTACGCCGCCTGCGACGATCTCCGTCCGGTCGTCGAGGGGTTTCTGGCCGACAGCGAGCCGGAGAGCGACCCATTCCCCGTCTGGGTCTACAGCGTCGGGACCTCGCGCTGACCGGTTCGGCCCCTTCACGAGTCGTGGAAGCGGCTCGATGACCTTGCCCGCGATGCACTGACGGTTCCGCATCCCTGCGTGACATGCGTCACGGCGCACACGTCGACGCGGCGCCCCCGCGAACGGTTCCACGCCATCGACATTTCATCGTTTGTCCCGTTTGGAATTGACATTCCCCTCTCCTGCGGGAACGGAATCTGCGGTACCGGCGGGCTCTCCCCCGACCTGCCTGGTCACGGGTATTTCTGAGAATCCATCAGGCGGTTGGGGCAGTGATCAGATCGTGACCATGCACGATCACCGGCTCGTTTCAAGCCGCGATTCGCATGCTCCGGGTGGTGCGGGAACGGAAACTTGCCAGGCCGTTGGCGGCCTTTTAAGAATGGCGGCTCCTCCAGCCCCACGAGTGAGGTCACGGCATGCAGAAGCATCGGAAGAAGAAGCCCTTCAGGAAAGCGGTCATAGCCGTCGGCGTACTGGGAATCGTGGGTGTTCCCACCGTCGCCTATGCGTGCTGGGACATGCAGGACTCCGGCCGGACCCGGGCCGGGAGCCAGCACGACGGGGGCTCGTGGCAGTACGCGACGCCCTCGGCCACCCCCGGTTCCGCCGCGCCCGTGGACCTTCCGCTCCCGAGCAGCTCGCCGAGCGCCTCCGCCTCGCCCAGCCCCACGGCGTCCGCGTCGCAGCCCGTCGTACAGACGACCCCGCCCGCGGCCCCGAAGCCGAAGCCGGATCCGACGAAGCCGCCCACCGTGACCCGGCAGCCGGCACCCGCCCCCGCGCCCCCGAAGACCTCGGCCCCGGCTCCTTCCGGCGCCACCGGCCAGGTCCTCGCGCTCGTCAACCAGGAGCGCGCCGCCGCCGGATGCCCGGCCCTCACCCTCAACTCCAAGCTCACGCAGGCGGCACAGGCTCACAGCGCGGACATGGCCGCCCACTCCAACATGTCCCACACCGGCTCCGACGGATCCGACCCGGGCGCGCGCATCACCCGCGCCGGATACGCCTGGAGCTCGTACGGGGAGAACGTCGCCTACGGCTACAGCACCCCCGAGAAGGTCATGGAGGGCTGGATGAACAGCCCCGGCCACCGGGCGAACATCCTGAACTGCTCCTTCAAGGAGATCGGCATCGGCCTGGCCCAGCCGAACTCCTACTGGACCCAGGACTTCGGAAGCGCCCGCTGACGCTCAGCGGTGGGTGATGCGCCCGCCGGACATCGTGAGCCGGATCGGCGTCTCCGCCAGCTCCTGCGGGTCGGCGGTGACCGGGTCCGGCCAGAACGCCGTCAGGTCGGCCCGGAAGCCGGCCGCGATCCGGCCCGCCACCTCCTCCTCCCCCGCCGCGAGCGCCGCGTGCGAGGTCATGCCCTCGAGGGCCATCAGTCCGGTCAGGGCCCGGCCCGCCGAGGCCGCGCCGAGCGGGCTGCGGGCGGTGGCCAGCACCTGGCGGGCGTCGAAGTCGGCGATCGGCCAGTCCGAGCCCAGCGCGAGGACGGCTCCCGCGTCGCGCAGGTCCCGGCAGCGCCAGGCCCGTGCGGCCCGCTCCTCCCCCAGCCGCTTCGACCACTCGTCTGTGTGGTCGGCCCGGGTGTACCCGGCGTGCGGCGGCTGCATCGAGGCGATGACCCCGAGCTCCGCGAAGCGGTTCAGCTGGTCGTCGGGGACGGTCTCGATGTGCTCGATCCGGTGCCGCATCCGGGCCCGGGCGCCGATGCCCTCCACGGTGTCCAGGACGTGCCGGACCGCCGCGTCGCCGATGGCGTGGGTGGCCGTACGAACTCCGGCGGCGTCCAGGACCCGTACCGCGCGGGCGTAGGCCTCGGGGTCGGGCCAGAAGGCGTCGGTGCCCTGGCCGTGGCAGTCGGCGTGCTCCAGCCAGGCGGTGCCTCCCTCGACGGTGCCGTCCATGAAGAACTTCACGCCGCCGACCTGCCAGTTGCGGCCCTGGAGGCGCTGGAGCGAGATCAGCTCGTCGAGTGCGTCGTCGTCGGCGCCCGGCATGCACCAGGGGGCCAGTTTCAGGCGCAGCGGCAGGTGGCCCTCGTACTCGACGGTCGACAGGAGTGCCGGGACGTCTCCGTCGCCGAGGTCCATGACGTGGGCGGCGGTGAGGCCGGTGGCGGCCATGTCGCCGAGCAGTCCGACCAGTCCGGCGCGGCGCTGCGCGCTGGAGGGCTTGGGCACCAGGCGGCTGACCAGTTCCATCGCGGCGTGCTCGACGAGGTGGCCGGTGGGGCGGCCCCCGGCGTCGCAGACGATCTCGGAACGCTGGGCGAAGGCGCGGGGCCCGGTGATGCCCGCGGCGGCGAGGGCCGCGCCGGAGGCGAGCGCGGAGTGGCCGTCGTAGAGCCGCAGGAAGGCGGGGGCGCCGTCCAGGGCGTCCTCGACGAGGGCCCGGTCGACGGGGCGGCCGCCGAAGGCGTTGTGGTCGAGGCCGTGGCCGACGACCCAGCCCTTGTTGCGTTCGGCGCCGCGCAGGGCGGCGCGGAGCTGGTCGAGGTCCCGTACGGAGGACAGGTCGGTGCCGGTGGCCATCTCGAGGCCCCAGACGGGGTGGCTGTGGGCGTCGGTGAGGCCTGGGGTGAGGGTGGCGCCGCCGAGGTCGATCACCTCGGTGCCGGGGCCGCGCCAGTCCCGTACGTCGGAGTCCTCGCCGACGGCCACGATCTCGCCGCCGAGGACGGCTACGGCACCGGCTTCGGGGCGGGCGGGGTCGAGGGTGCGGACGCGGGCTCCGGTGAGGACGGTGTCGGCAGCGGGCACTGCTCTGCTCCTTCGGTGGTGGGGGGTTCTTCGGCGAAGCGGGCGTAGACCTCGGGGCGGCGGGTCTTCAGCCGCTGGGCGAGGGCCAGGCCGAGGAGGAACACGGCGGGGACGAGGGCGACGAGGACGGTGTCGACGGTGGCGGAGGCCGCGGTGAAGAGCTCCACCTTGGAGACGACCAGGAAGATGGCCACGGCGAGCAGGACCGCGGCGGCGACGGGCGCGACCACGGTCCGCCAGGGCCCCTCGGTGTGCGCGGTGCGGCGGAAGTAGACGGGTACGGCGACGGCCGCGAGCAGCATCAGCGCCATGAGGGCGATCATGCCGGGGGTGTTCACCCAGAGCAGGAGCTGCTGGTACGGGTCGGCGCCGGCGAGCGCGAAACCGAGGACGACCACCGCGCCGAGGACGGTCTGCGCGATGCCCGCCCGGTACGGGGAGCGGTGGCGGGGGTGGACGCGGCCGAGGGCGGCGGGCAGGACGCCCTCCTCGGCGAGGGCGAGGGCGTAGCGGTTGATGGCGTTGTGGAAGGCGAGGAGGGAGGCGATGACGCTGGTGACGATGAAGACGTGCATCAGGTCCGCCGCCCAGGCGCCGACGTAGGTGGTGATCGCGGTGAAGAAGGCCGCTGGGGTCTGCGGTCGACCGCAGGACCCCCACGACGCCAAGAGTCTGATGCTGTCCAGACGATGAAGGCTTGGAGTTCTCTCCCACCCATAAGAGGGGAGATTCCCACCTGGGTTGCCCCGGCAGGTGTGACAGCACTTGCGTCCGTCCTGCGACGATCCTCCCGACCGCCGGGCAGGTCGGTGACCTGCCGTACTCCGGCAACTTGGTTGTCGCTGCCGGGTGTTCATACGGTAGCAGAGAGTGGCGAGCATCGCGCCAAGCGGCGCGGACCGCGCCAGGTGCGAGGGAGCCGGACGAGTACCCGGTCTCGGCGACGAGCAGGATCCCGAGCAGCTTCGCGCCGAAGTCGATGGAGCGGAAGCCGCCGTACCAGATGAGGGCGAGCCCGGCGAGGGACACGGGCAGCCAGGGGACGTCGAGGCCGAACAGGGCGCGGCCGGTGTCGGCGGTGGTCGTGCCGAGGAGGCCGTAGACGCCGATCTCCATGCCGTTGTAGCCGATCAGCGCGAGCAGGGCGGCGCCGATGCCGGCGTGCTGGCCGAGGCCGCGGGTGATGTACGCGTAGAAGGCGCCGCCGCTGCGGACGTGGCGGCTCATGGTGGTGAAGCCGACGGCGAAGACGGCGAGGGTGATCCCGGCGAGGAGGTACCCGGCGGGGGCGCCGATGCCGCCGAGGAGGATAGCGACGGGGGCCACGCCGGCCATGACGGTGAGGGGGGCTGCGGCGGAGACGACGAAGAAGGAGATGTCGGCGGTGCCGAGCGCGGCGCTGCGGAGCTCGGGCGGGGAGGTGCTTTCGGGCAAGGCGGGGCCCTTCTGCTGGGGAGGCAGAAACCTAAAGGCTTTCGGTTTTCGGCAATGTAGCCTCCGTTTCCGGAGTACGGGAAGACCTGACGACCTCACGGTGGGAGAAAACCGATGGCACGGCCGCGCACCCCCTTGCTCGACCGGCAGCGGATCGCCACGACGGCCCTGCAACTCGTCTCGGAACAGGGCGAGTTCAGCGTTCCGCAGATCGCGCGGGCGCTCGGCGTGCAGACCGGCTCGGTCTACCACCACGTGGACGGCCGGGCGGGGGTGATCGAGCTGATACGGGAGCTGGTGTGCGACCGGATCGCCGACGACGCCCTGGCCCTGTCCCCTTGGGATCACGCCCTGGAGGGGTGGGCACGCTCCTACCGGGCCGCCTTCGCCGCCTACCCCCGGGCCATCCCGCTGCTGATGACCAACCCGGTGCGGGCCCCGAGGGTGCTCGCCCAGTACGAGCACGCGGTGGCCCTGCTGCGGGGCGCCGGCTTCGCCGAGCCGGACGTGATGCCGCTGCTGACCGCCCTGGAGAACCTGGTCCTGGGCTCGGCGCTGGACCTCGCGGCCCCCGAGGCCATGTGGGAGCCGACGGCGCAGACCCCGCTGCTGGCCGGGGCCCTGGCGGCGGTGGGCCCGGGGCGGCGGGCGGACGCGGCCTTCGAAGTCGGCCTGGCGGCGTTCCTCTCGTACGCGCGCACCCTGCAGGGCGGCGCCGCGGAGTCGTAGGGTGCGGGGAACGATCTTTCCGGTTCCCCTGGAGGCCCGTCCGCATGGCTGTCGTCCACCGCACCACCATGAACCCCGGCAAGCTGGAACTCCTGGCCTCCTGGCTGCCGTTGCAGCCCTGGTACGCGGGACGGCCGGGCCGGGCACCCGAGTTGGCGAAGGCGGGCGGCTTCCGGCTCGACGACCCGGAGGGCGAGGTCGGCATCGACTTCATGGTGGTCACCGACACGGCGGACCCGGCCGCCCCGGTCACGTACCACGTCCCCCTGACCTACCGCGGCGCCCCGCTGCCCGGCGGCGAAGCGGCCCTGGTAGGCACCTCGGAGCACGGCGTGCTGGGCACCCGCTGGATCTACGACGGCACCCGGGACCCGGTCCTGCGGGCCCAACTCCGGGCGCTGCTGCGGGGCGGGGCGGTCGCCCAGGCGCAGAGCGCGAGCGACACCCCGGACCTGACGGTCCTGGTGGCCCCGGGCGAGGACGGCCCGGCCCTCTCCGTCACCCGCGTCCTGAACCCGCACGCCCCGGCGGCCCCGGCGGCCACCCATGTCACGGCCGTGTGGCGGGACCGGGACGGCACGCCGACCCGGGCCGTCTTCGCGGCGCTGCGCGGCGAGTAGGACGTGTCGGGACCTCCGGGGCGGGGCAGGGTGCTGGGTACCCCGAACCCGCCCTGGAGGTCGGCATGACCCTGCAGCAGAAGAAGACAGTCGCGTTGACCGTCGTCGGCGTCGCGGCGGGCGTCGCGGCCTTCGTCGCCGCGTCCGGCAGGGACCGCGCCGCCGCCCGCCAG
This sequence comes from Streptomyces sp. NPDC085524, assembly GCF_044541755.1. Taxonomy (NCBI): domain Bacteria; kingdom Bacillati; phylum Actinomycetota; class Actinomycetes; order Kitasatosporales; family Streptomycetaceae; genus Streptomyces; species Streptomyces sp. NPDC085524. The sequence continues at coordinate 87,164 of NZ_JBITTH010000027.1, read as the reverse complement.
CTCGACTGGGGCAGCTCCGACAGCAGCACCTGCGACAGCACGGGCAGCTGCGGAACGGAGAGCAGCTGCGGCACCGCCGCCTGCGGCAACGGCCTCTGAGACGCCGGCCCGCGGCCTACCGGTCGGACCGGCCTCCACTGCGCCGCACCTCGGGCCCGCCGCCGCACCACCGCTCACGGCGACACCCCCTGCTACGTGACCCACGTCACTTCCACGGGTCGATGAGTTCGGCGGGACCGTCCGGTCATACATGCGACGAGACTCCAGCGCCGCACGCCCGGCCACCGGGCGGGAGCGGCGACCGAGGAAGGCATGCCATGACCCACACGATCAGCCCCTCCGCCTCCGCGGCCGCCACCTCCGCGGCCGCCACCGGCACCGGCACCGCGGCGCGGGGGCTGCTCGCGTGCGCGGCGGTGGCGGGCCCGTTGTTCCTGGCCGTGGGGATCACCCACGGCCTCGCGCGGGAGGGCTTCGACTTCACGCGCAACGCCATCAGCCAGCTGAGCCTCGGCGACCCGGGCTGGATCCAGATCGCCGACTTCCTCGTCGCAGGCACCCTGCTGATCACCGGCGCCATCGGGATGCGGCGCTCGCTCACCGCGGGCCCCGGCCATCGTGCGGCGCCCTGGCTGGTCGGGGTGTTCGGGCCTCGTTCCTGGTCAGCGCGGTGTTCCCGGCCGACCCCGGAGCCGGCTTCCCGGTCGGCACGCCCGACTCCGCGACCCCCTCGCTGAGCGCGCACGGCGCGGTCCACATGGTCGGCGGCGTGATCGGCTACCTCGCGCTGTGCGCCGCCTTCCTCGTCCTGGCCCGCCGCTTCGCCGCCGGGCGGCAGCGGGGCTGGGCGATCGCCTGCCGCGCGCTCCCGGTGGCCGTCCTCGCCGGCTTCGCCGGGTCGGCCGCCTCCGTACTGTCCTTCACGGCGGGAGCGGCCCTCGGCCTCGTCGGACTCGCCGCGGTGACCGCCCGGCTGACGCACCGGTAGCCGTACCGGCACCCACACGCATACGCATACGCACGCACGCACCCACGCACACCGAACGAAAGACACGGACGACATGTCGGACTCACTGCAGGGCGCCGCGTACTTCCCCTCCATCGAGAAGAAGTACGGCCGTCCGATCTCGGAATGGAAGGAGCTCATCCGCTCCTCCCCGTTGACCAGGCACATGGAGCTCGTCGGCTGGCTCAAGTCCGAGCACGGCCTGGGCCACGGCCATGCCAACGCCCTGGTCGCCCACACCCGGGCCGAGGACGACGCCGAGTAGGCCCACCGGAACGGGCAAGGGCGGTCCACGGACTCACACCGGGTCAGTGGACCGCCGCGCGGCGAACACCTGCCGCCAGTGCTGCGCCGCCCTCCCCATGTCCTCCCCGACATGGCCGAGGAACCGGCCCATGCAGTCGAGCCGCCCGCCCGCCGGGGTGTCGGCTCCGAGGAGGCCCGCGCCCTCCCGCGCCACGGCGGCGAGTGCGGAGTTCAGGCGGGAGCTCTCCTCCAGCGAGTGGAACCAGATCTCCTCGTCGATGACGTACCGGTCGCGCCGGCCTCCGGCGTCGCGTTCGCGCCTGATCAGGCCCTGCGCCGCGAGGTAGCCGACGGCCTTGGAGACCGACGCCGGGCTGACGCGCAGCCGCTCGGCCAGTTCGCCGGCCGTGAGGCTGCCGGTGTCCGTGGTGTAGAGGCAGCCGAGCACGCCGGCCGTCATCCGCGGCAGCCCTGTGTCGACGAGCAGTTCCCTGAACCGCTGCTCGAAGTCGCGCAGGGTCTCCGGGTCGCGCCCGTACGGATCGGACGGCGCGGCGGCCTGCACCGCGTGGGAGGCCGTCAGCTGCCTGCGCCTGCGGGCCCGTCGCGCGGTCGCGTGCTGCGCCCGGTCGGCCCGGTAGTCGTTGGGGCCGCCGTTGCGCATCACCTCGCGGGTGACCGTCGACGCCGGCCGGCCGAGCCGCTTGGCGATCTCGTTGTACGAGAGGTCTTCTGCCAGTCCGGCGGCGATCTGCCGCCGGTCCTCCTGAGTAAGCCTGCCTCCGGGCACGGGGGTGCACCTCCTGCAACGCTCCGGTTTCAGGCTGACAGCATGCGTTCACATCAGGGTCATTGCAAAGCCCGTCTCTCCGGCTTTGCATTCAACGGCAAGCCCATTGCAACAATCCCAACCAATCTACCTGCATTGACTGCCCCATTGGGCGGCAGTTTGATTGCCCAACCGCTGAACGCAACATAGCTTTTCCCATGTCGCGAACGAGCTCGACAGGTCAGGAAGCGAGACATCCATGCGTGTGGCGATCGGTGAATTCATCAGCCTGGACGGCGTCGTGCAGGCTCCCGGCCACCCGGAGGAGGACCAGGACGGCGGGTTCGCCCACGGCGGCTGGTCCCACCCGTTCTTCGACCCGGAGGTGATGGGCGGCACCCTGGCCGAGTGGTCGGCCGAGACCGACGCCCTGCTGTTCGGCCGCCGCACCTGGCAGGGCATGGCGGCGGCATGGCCCGACCGGGCCGGCGACCCGTTCGCCGACCACATGAACGGCGTCACCAAGTACGTCGTGTCCAGCACCCTCCGCGAGGACGAGCTGACGTGGAACAACACCACGCTCGTCCCCGGCGACCAGGCGCTGGAGCAGATCAGGAAGCTCCGCGACTCCGACGGGCGCGACCTGGTGGTCATGGGGAGCGCGTCCCTCACCCGGACCCTGCTGGCCGAGGGGCTGGTCGACGAACTCCGGCTGATGATCGTGCCGGTGCTCCTCGGCGGCGGCAAGACGATCTACCCGGCCGACGGTCTGCTCCGCGCGTTCGAGCTCGTCTCGACCGTCGTCAGCGGCACCGGCGTGCACGTGTGCACGTACCGGCCGGAGTCCGCGCAGTAGTCACCGGGCGTACGAGCCGATCCCGACGAGGCAGTAGACGTACTGGTTGATGACGCTGCCGTTCAGGGTGTAGCGGTAGGAGAACGCGTACTCCGTCTTCGGGTTGTCGTTGCAGCGGTTCAGGTCCGAGGTCATCGGGATGCTCTCGATCACCCGGTAGTGCGCGTCGGACGCCGAGCAGGAGACCTCCTCCACGCCGCTGACGCGCTGGGCCGTCGTCGAGTCCGGCAGTTCCCCGTTGAGGCAGGTTCCCCGGTCGAAGGGGCTGGGGGCGGCGTCGGTCGGGGAGGCGGGGGCGGCCGGTTCGGTCTCCCGGTACGTGGGGGTGGCGGGGTAGGTGGGGTCGGGACTCGCCGCATACGAGGGAGCGTACGAAGGCGAATACGAGGGCGAATACGAGGGCGAGTACGAGGGCGTCCGGGTACCGGAGGCCGCCTTCCCGTCGCCCCCGTCCACGCCCCCGAAGGCGCTGTTCAGCAGGGCGTAGCCGACGAGCAGGGCCGCTGCCGCCCCCAGTGCCACCAGGCACCCGCGCGCCCCGGACTTGGGCGTCTGCCCGGGAGGCACGGCGGGCGGCCCGGACGCCGCCGGGCCGCTCACCACGGGCGTGGCCACGGTCGGCGGCTGCTGCGCCCGCGCCCCGGCCGCTTCTGCCGCCCGTGCCCCGGCTACCCGGATCCGCAGTGGCAGCTCCTCACTCCCGACCCTGACCCGGACCAGCTCGCCGTCCCGGCAGGGCGGGATGCGGAGGCGGGCCGGGCCCGTCGGCAAGGTGTGTTGGAGGATCACGCCGAAGCGGGCCTGCTGCGCGGTGATCGTTATCTCGATTTCCTGCGACGACACCAACTGCTCCATGGGGTGAGGGTGGTGCGGAGGCTGTCCAGCGGTCAGCAGGAATTGTGCCTGCTACACGCAGACTGACGCAGAGGTTCCGCGAGACACCCGGATCTCTCCGCCCCTCCGGGCAACCGAATCCGAGCAGGAGGTGGTCAAGAGGGCGAAGGGGGTGGCGATGCACGCCGAGCAAGAAGCTCATTTCCAGTCGTTCGTGGCCGCACGCTGGACTCACCTCGTGCGCACCGCGTACTTGCTGACCGGTGATCCGCACGACGCGGAGGACGTGACGCAGACCGCGCTCGCGAAGGCGTACCGGTCGTGGCGGCGGGTGTCGCGCATGGACAGTCCGGAGGCGTACGTGCGCCGGATGCTGGTCAGCTGCAACAGCGACAGGTTCCGCAAGCGCCGGGTCGCGGAGCGGCTCACGGACAGCGTGCCGGACACGTCGGTGCGCGACAACGCCGTGGCCTGGGCCGACGAGCGCAGCGTGCTGATGGACGCCCTGGCGGGGCTGCCCGCGCGGCAGCGGGCGGTCGTGGTGATGCGGTACTGGGAGGACCTCTCCGAGGCCGAGACCGCCGACGCCCTGGGGTGCTCTCCCGGCACCGTCAAGAGCCAGGCCTCCAAGGCCCTGGCGAAACTGCGCGCCTGCCCCGGCCTGGACCAGTTCGCCACACACACCACGACGAAGGAGAGGGCGGTCCTGTGAACGGCCACGGTGACTTCGAACTGAACCTGCGGGACCGGATGGCCCTGGACGCGGAAGCCGTGCGCCCCGGCACCGTCCCGTATCCGGAGATCGTCCGGCAGGGCCGCGCGGAGCAGCGCCGGCGCCGGCTGGCCGTCGCCGGGGCGGCCCTGTTCGTGCTGGCCCTCGTACCGGCCACGGCCCTCGCCCTCACCGGCAGCGGCCCGTCGGACCGGGCGGCGGTGGCGGACAGCGGCCCTGCGCCGGCCACACCGCCCGCGTCCCCCGCGCCGCCCGCCGGTCCGGCCGCGCCCGCCACCCCCGGCCAGCTCGCCGACGGCATCACCCTCCAGGACGCGGCCACCGGGCTGGAGCAGTGCCTCGCCATGGACGCGGAGCACCCCAGTCCGCAGGGGGCGCCGCGGCAGGACCTGGGCAAGGCCGCCGACTACCGGATCCTGCTCGCACACCGCAGCACCGGCAACGACAACAGCCCCGGCGACGGCCGCTTCATCGTCGCGGTCAAGGACACCCCGGTGCCCATCCGCCTCATCTGCACCATCAAGGACGACAAGGCGAGCGGCCTGAACACCTCCGTCGGCAAGGACGGCACTCCCGGGGACCGGCCCGTCGTCCCGGACATGAACGGCGGCAAGCTCTACCTCCAGCGCCTGAGCACGGAGGGCCCCTGGAAGCTCCCCTACCGCTGGGGCAGCATCGGCACGGTCGACTCCCGCGTCGCCCGCGTCACGGTCACCTACGGCGACGCCACCGCTGAAGCCGCCCTCGACCACGGCTGGTTCGCCGCCACCGGAACCCTGGAACAGCGCGTCACCCGGGCCCCCCAGATCAAGGGCTACGACGCCCAGGGCAAAGAGATCTACGACTCGGACAGCGACAAGTACTACGACAAGCCCATCCCGTAGCCGGACCCACAGCCGGGACTCGGGCCCTCGCCGCCGCACAGGGGTCGGCGGCGAGGGCCCGCCCCACCCGTCTGCGGATCAGTCCCGTCCGGAAAGGACCGGCTCGTTTTCACTCACCCGTGACGCCTGGGCAGGCACTGCGGCCAATGGCGTAGCGGTCCGGTCCTCGGCCGGTGCGGGCGCCTCCAGCGGGGCCCGGCGCGCCACCGCCTTCAGTACGCGGCGGCCCAGGTTCTGGAAGGGCAGCTCCACCAGGCGGTAGCCGAGCCAGCTCAGAGCCGTCAGTGCGGCCGTGAACGCCGTCAGCAGCAGGGCCCGGCCCGTCCAGCTCTGGACGGGGCCGTGTCCCGCCAGCATCCAGTTCATCGCGTGGATCACGGGGTTGTGCAGCAGGTAGAGCGAATAGCTGATCGCGCCGAACCAGCTGAGCCAGCGTGGGAAGCGGCGCTTGCGGAGCAGCATGCCCGCGGCGAAGACCGCCCACGCGGCGAGGTAGGCGAACGACCACGCCATCCAGGAGTCGGTCCAGGTCTGCGCGTGCGCCCAGCCGTGGTTGTACATGTAGCCGGTGAGGAAGCCGCAGACGACGACGAAGCCGCAGGACAGGAGAGCCTGGGTGCGTTCGATCTGGCCGTGCTCCAGCCGGTACAGCACGGTGCCGGAGAACATCGTCGCGAAGATCATCATGGTCTCGAACGCCGCGGAGCGGCTGTTGAGGATGATCAGCACCAGGCCGAGGGCTCCGAGGAGCAGCCCGCCGCCCTTGATGAGGGCCTGCCTGCCGGTCATGATGCAGGCCATCGCCATCACCACGACGGTCGCGCAGGCGAGGACCAGGTGCCGGGTGGCCGACAGGTCGACGGAGAGCGTGCCGAGGGCGATCCAGCCGCCCAGCACCAGCGCCACCGCCGCGAAGCCGACGGCGATGGGCGCGCTCCTGCGGTGCCAGCCGAGCACGAAGAGTGCCGTGACGAAGTAGTAGAAGACCATCTCGTACGTGAGGGTCCACAGCACGCCGAGGGCGTTGGGGACGCCCATGAGGTCCTGCAGCATGAGCCCGTTCGCCGCGACCGAGAGCAGCGGATGGTCGAACGCCCAGCCCGCCACCACCCCGTACTTGCGGGGCAGGATCAGCAGGGCGGCGACGAAGGTGACGATGACGACCGGGTAGATCCGGAAGGCACGGCCGATCCAGAACCCCCGCACGTCGCCGCGCCGCTCCAGCGAGGCCGGGATGATGTAGCCGCTGACCAGGAAGAACAGCAGGACGCCGAAGACGCCCGGATCCAGGTAGTACGGCACCTGGGTGCCGTGGGGCACCCAGCGGAGCGGCAGCTTCAGGTGGTGCATCGCGACGGACAGGGCAGCGATGCCCCGCAGGGCGTCCAGCCAGCCGAGCCGCGACGCGGTCGCGGCGGGGCCGCTCTGCGCAGCGGCCGACGCACGACGTCCGTCGGCTGTGCGTTCGATCGGTTTCACCCGTGGAGGCTACACAGGGTGGCGCGTGTCGGAGCGCCCTCAGGCGCGTGACCTGTGCTACGCCCCGTAGAAGAGGTCGTCCACCACCGCGCGGGCCCGGCGGGTGATGCGGCGGTAGTCGTCCAGCATTTCGCCGACCGTGCCCTCCGCGTAGCCGAGGTAGCGGCCGACCGCCGACAGTTCACGGGCTTCCGAGGGGAAGGTGTCCCCCGCGCGGCCGCGGACCAGCATCACCGCGTTGCGGACCCGGGTGGCCAGGACCCAGGCCTCGTCGAGGATCTGGGCCTCCTCGGTCGGGATCAGGCCGGCCGCGTGGGCGGCGGCCAGGGCCCGGCGGGTGCGGGTGGTGCGCAGGCCCGGTTCGGACCAGGCGTGCCGCATCTGGAGGAGCTGGACGGTCCACTCGACGTCGCTGAGGCCGCCGCGGCCGAGTTTGGTGTGGAGGGTGGGGTCGGCTCCGCGCGGCAGGCGTTCCGATTCCATGCGGGCCTTGAGGCGGCGGATCTCGCGTACGGCGTCCTCGCCGAGCCCCTCCATCGGGTAGCGCAGCGGGTCGATGAGGTCGATGAAGCGGGCGCCCAGGTCGGCGTCGCCGGCGACCGGTTCGGCCCGGAGCAGGGCCTGGCTCTCCCAGGTCAGGGACCAGCGGCGGTAGTAGGCGGCGTACGAGGACAGGGTGCGGACCAGGGGGCCGGAGCGGCCCTCCGGGCGCAGGTCGGCGTCGATGAGCAGTGGCGGGTCCGCGGTGGGGAGCTGGAGCAGGCGGCGCATTTCGGCGATGACGCTCTGGGCGGCCTTCGCCGCTTCCTGCTCGTCGACGCCCTCGCGCGGTTCGTGGACGAAGAGGACGTCGGCGTCGGAGCCGTAGCCCAGTTCGTGCCCGCCGAAGCGGCCGACGCCGATGACGGCGAAGCGGGTGGGCAGGGTGTCGCCCCACTGGTCCTGGACGGCGGCGCGCAGGGCCCCGGCGATGGTGGCCGCGGTGAGGTCGGAGACGGCTCCGCCGACCCGGTCGACGAGGGCTCCGTGGTCCTCCTCGGCCGGGCTGTCCTCCGTACCGTACGAGCCGATGATGTCGGCGGCGGTGGTGCGGAAGAGCTCGCGGCGGCGGACCCCGCGCACGGCGGTGACGGCGGCCTCGGCGCTGTCGGCGCGGCCCACGGCGGCCATGACCTCCTGCTCCAGGGCCTCGCGGGTACGGGGTTGCAGGCCTTCGGGGTCGCCGAGCAGGGCGACGGCCTCGGGGGCGCGCATCAGCAGGTCGGGGGCGAGGCGTCCGGCGGACAGGACCCGGGCGAGGTTCTCGGCGGCCGCGCCCTCGTCGCGCAGGAGGCGCAGGTACCAGGGGGTCTTGCCGAGGGCGTCGGAGACCTTGCGGAAGCCGAGCAGGCCGGCGTCCGGGTCGGCGGAGTCGGCGAACCAGCCGAGGAGCACGGGCAGGAGGGTGCGCTGGATGGCGGCCTTGCGGGTGACGCCGGAGGCGAGGGCTTCGAGGTGGCGCAGGGCGGCGGCCGGATCCGCGTACCCGAGGGCTTCGAGGCGCTGGCCGGCGGCGAGCGGGGAGAGCCTGGTCTCGCCGGGGGTGAGCTGGGCGACGGCGTCGAGCAGCGGCCGGTAGAAGAGCTTCTCGTGCAGGCGGCGGACCACGGAGGCGTGCCGCTTCCAGGCCTTGTTGAGTTCGGCGACGGGTTCGGTGCGCAGGCCGAGCGAGCGGCCGAGGCGGCGCAGGTCGTTCTCGTCCTCGGGGACGAGGTGGGTGCGGCGCAGCCGGTAGAGCTGGATGCGGTGCTCCATGGCGCGAAGGAAGCGGTACGCGTCGTGCAGCTGGGCGGCGTCGGCGCGGCCGACGTAGCCGCCGGCGGCGAGGGCGTGGAGGGCGTCGAGGGTGGTGCCGGAGTGCAGGGTGGCGTCGTGGCGGCCGTGGACGAGCTGGAGGAGCTGGACGGCGAACTCGACGTCGCGCAGGCCGCCGGGGCCGAGTTTGAGCTCGCGGTCGACCTGGGCGGCGGGGATGTTGTCGACGACGCGGCGGCGCATCTTCTGGACGTCGGCGACGAAGTTCTCGCGTTCGGCGGCCTGCCAGACCAGGGGGCTTATGGCGTCGACGTACTCGGCACCCAGGTCGGGGTCGCCGGCGACGGCGCGGGCCTTGAGGAGGGCCTGGAACTCCCAGGTCTTGGCCCAGCGCTGGTAGTAGGCCAGGTGGGAGGAGAGGGTACGGACGAGGGGGCCGTTGCGGCCCTCGGGGCGGAGGTTGGCGTCGACGGGCCAGATGGTGCCCTCGACGGTGGTCTCCGAGCAGATCCTCATGAGGTGGGAGGCGAGGCGGGTGGCGGCCTGGAGGGCCTTGTGCTCATCGGTGCCGTTGACGGCCTCTCCGACGAAGATCACGTCCACGTCGGAGACGTAATTGAGTTCGTTGCCGCCGCACTTGCCCATCGCGATGACGGCCAGCCGGCACTGGGCGGCGTCCTCGGGTGCGGCGGCGCTCGCGATGCGCAGGGCCGCGCGGAGGGTGGCGGTGGCGAGGTCGGCGAGCTCGGCGGCGGTCTCGGCGACGTCGATGGTGCCGCAGACGTCGCGGGCGGCGATGGAGAGCAGGCAGCGGCGGTAGGCCACGCGCAGGCCGACGGGGTCGTGGGCGTCGGCCAGCCCGCGCTCGAAGTCGGCGAGCCCGGGGTGCAGGTCGGCGGCCTCGTACGTGACCAGGGCCTGCCAGTCGCGGGGGTGGCGGGCGAGGTGGTCGCCGAGCGCCTCGGAGGCGCCGAGGACGCCGAGGAGCCGGTCGCGCAGGGGTTTCGCGGCGACGAGGGTGTCGAGGAGCAGGGGCCGCTCGTCGGGGGTCTGCGCCTCGGCGAGCCGGACGAGTCCGAGGAGCGCGAGGTCGGGGTCGGCGGTCGCTCCCAGTGCGTCGAGGAGCACCGGATCGGAGCGTACGGATGCCAGCGCGTCGTCCTCCAGCAGCCGGGCGGCGCTCTGGGGGTCGGTGAAACCGCTGCGCAGCAGCTGGATGAAGGTGCTGCTCCTGCGTCCCGGGACTGTCATCCCGCCGCCTCCTGGGTCGTCGCTGCCGCCGCTGCCGCTGCCGCTGCCTGCCGCCGTCTGCCTGGGGCGAGCCTAGCCGGAGCGGCGTTCGGGGCACGGGAAGATCGCGGACGTATCATGGGGCGACTTATCTGATTATCTGAATGTTTAGTTCCACTTGGGGCCCGCTCCCCGCCACCAGGCCAGGAGGAGCCCTGTGCACGAGCGTCCGGCTGCCGGCCCGTACTCCGAATACGACGCAGGGGCGGTGGCCGGTTCCCGGCACTCCGAGGCGTCGGCGGGCCGCGCCGGTGCCGAACCCCCTCGCGGGCGGCGGGCGAAGGGCAGGACGACGGCGGCGCCCCGCGGGCGCCGGGCCGCCCGTCGCGGGGGCGAGCCCGCGGCGTCGCACGCCAGTGATCATGCTCACGTCCGCAGTGGCGGGAACCGCAGCGGGCGCGGCGGCAGGGACGCCCGCGGGCACGCAGGCCGCGGGCCCGTCGGGGGCGAGCGCCCCCACCGGCACCGCTGGGCCGGCCTCGTCAAGGTCGTCGTGTTCGTCGCCGCCACCCTCGCCGGCAGCATGCTCGTGCTCCGCGGCAACGACGCCCTCGACCGGCTCGACCACCCCACCCCGTCCGACGGCAGGGCCGTCGCCCCCGCGGCGCCGGCCGACGCGCCCGATCCCGGGCGGGTGCTCCAGATCGTCGCCCACCCCGACGACGACCTCTATTTCATGAACCCGGACCTGCGCTATTCCATAACCGCCGGCCACCCCGTGACCTCGGTCTACCTCACCTCCGGCGAAGCCGACGGCATCAACGCCGGCGCCGCCAAGGAGAAGAGCACCCGCCCCGACAAGCCCGCCTACGCCGAGGCCCGCCAGAACGGCATCCGCGCCGCCTACGCCCAGATGGCGACCGGCGACCGCACCAGCGCCTGGAAGCGCACCGTCGTGCCGACCAGGGGCGGCGCCCACGCCGAGGTCGACGTCCTCGTCGCCAAGCCCCACGTCAACCTCGTCTGGCTGCAGTTGCGCGAGGCGGGCAGCGTCTACGACCCCGTCGCCGACAGCCTCCACGGCCTGTGGGACGGCACGGTCCCCCGCCTGGAGTCGATGCTCGCCTCCGGCACCCCGGTCAAGCAGCGGTTCACGTACACGAAGGAGCAGGTCGTCCAGACCCTCGTCGGCGTGCTCGAGCAGTACAAGCCGACGACCGTCCGCGCCCAGGACCCGACCCCCGGCCGCTTCCCCGACACCAAGCGGTACACGGACCACCAGGACCACTTCTACGGCACCCGCTTCGTGCAGCTCGCCACCGCCGCGTACGCGAAGGACGTCAAGGACCGCCCGCACTTCGCCGTGCAGAACTACATCGGCTACTTCAACGGCTCCCTCCCCAGCGCCCTGGACCCCGGCGAGGCGAAGGAGAAGCTGGACATCCTGGGCACGTACGCCTGGCTCGACCGGCAGAACCACTGCGGCAGCACCGCCGGCTGCGGCGACCTCAAGGTCGCCGACCGGCCGGCGGGCAACCGGTGGACGGAGACCGTCAACTACGCCCGCGGCAACAGCACTTCCTGGCTGACCTCCGACCAGGACCACGGACTGTGGGCCTTCAAGGTGCTCGACGGGCAGGTCGCGGTCTGGCACCGCGCCGGCCTCGTCGGCCCCTGGACCGGCCCGACCCTGCTGCCCGGCACCGGCATGGACCCGGGCATGTCCACCGTCACCCTCCAGGACGGCCGGATATCCGCCTTCGGCACCCGCACCTCCTTCGGCACGAAGCCGGCCGACTACCGGCGCGAGGTCGTGTACGCCGTCCAACGCGCGCCGGGCTCCGAGGAGTTCGGGGAGTGGCAGTCGCTGGGCACACCGGAGACCGCCGACGAGACGTGGACCTCCGACATCAGCGCCCCCGCCGTCTCGGTCGACGGCACCGGGCGGCCGGCCGCGTACGTCCGCGACGGCGCGGGCACCCTGCGCGGCAGGGTGCAGCGGGCGGACGGCAGCTGGGGCCCGTGGGAGAGGTACGGCGGCGCCGACCTGCACGGCACCCCGGCCACCGCGACCGACGGCGCCGGGCGGCGCATGGTGTTCGCCACGACCTCCAAGACGGTGCTGGGCTGGGCGCAGCCCAAGCCGGGCGCCCCGCTGGGCCCGGCCACGGCCACCGGCCTGCCGGACACCACGCTCCCGCTGACGGCGGCGGGCCGCGAGGGCGGGGTGCGGCTGTGGTTCCGCAAGCCCGGGTCGGGCAACGTCCGCACGGCGCTCGTCACCGGGGACGGCGGGCTGAAGGTGAACAACCTCACCGACCTCGGCGGGCTCCAGGGCTTCGGGGCGGTCACGGCGAGCGGGAACGTGCTGGCGGGCCGCTCGGCGGGCGGACAGCTGGGCTCGGACGTCGGGTGGGGCCGGCCGTGGGAGCGGTCGCCGCTGATGTTCGTGGGCGCGCCGTCCTCGACGATGACCGGCAGGAACATGGTGAGCCTGGCGGTGGTGGGGCTCGACGCGCGGCTGTACGTGACCTCGTCGGCGGACGCCCCGGACGCGCGGCTGGCGCCGTGGCAGCCGGTGGGTCCGCGCAACACGGCTCCGTAGGAATCACCCGATGGCGACAGAACCCTGACTCCGGGCGATTCCGTCACGAAAACCCGATCAACAACGCATATCAACCACACCAATTGACCCGCAGGATGGAACAACGGCGTCCGCATTGAGGTCACATAGGGGTGCGAAAGCTTACACAAGGGGCAATCGCGTCCGGTCGTCTTCGGAAAGTGGCAGTCATTCCCGGAATCGGTGAACCAAGTCCCCCGATTTGGACTCTCTCTGACTGATCAGCGGTTCTTCCGCCCGGACCTGACCCCCCAAGGCGTGACCGATGCCCATCACCCGTCGCCGTTTCGCGGCCGCGCTCGCGGTGCTCACCGCGGGCACCACCGGCGTGTTCGCCGTGACCGCCGCCCAGCAGACGCCGGCCGAGGCCACCCAGGACAAGGGTTCCGCCGTCGTGCTGCCCGCGAGCGTCACCGCCGGATCGGTCGTCCAGATCGTCGCCCACCCCGACGACGACCTCTTCTTCATGAACCCCGACCTCGTCCGCTCGCTGCTCTCCGGCACCCCGGTCACCACCGCCTACCTGACCTCCGGCGAGGCCGACGGCGTCAACCGGGCCAACGGCGGCGCCGCCAAGGACCCGGACCAGCCCGCCGACCGCGCCCACTACGCGGAGGCCCGGCAGAACGGCATACGCTCCGCGTACGCGCAGATGGCCACCGGGGACCGCACCAGCGCATGGCGCCGTACGGTCGTGCCCACGGCCGGTGGCGGGCAGGCCGAGCTCGACGTCCTCATAGCGAAGCCGCAGGTCAACCTGGTGTGGCTGCAGCTGCGCGAGGCCCGCAGCACCGGCGGGGACACCCCCGAGAGCCTGCGCGGCCTGTGGAACGGGCGGATACCGGCGCTGGCCTCCCAGCTGACCTCCGGAACCCCGGTCAAGCAGCAGTTCACGTACACCAAGGACCAGCTGATACAGGCGATATCCGGGGTCCTGGAGAAGTACAGGCCGACGACGATACGGATGCAGGACCCGACGCCCGGCCGGTACGGGGACAACGGCCGGTACACCGACCACCAGGACCACATGTACGGCGCCCGCTTCGTGCAGGCCGCCGCGTCCGCCTATGCCGAGCGGGTCAAGGACCGTCCGCGCTTCTCCGTGCAGAACTACCTCGGCTACCACAACGGCACCCTCCCGCACGCGCTGGACCCGCAGACCGCCGACTCGAAGACCGCGTTCCTGAAGACCTACGCCTGGCAGGACGGCGAGAACTACTGCGGCAGCCCCTCCGGCTGCGGCGACCGCAAGGTCGCGGGCAATCCGACCGGCAAGAACTGGGCGCAGTCGCTGCGCTACAGCCGCGGCGACCTCACCTCCTGGGTGACGGAGGGCACGCCCGGCCGGCTCTGGGCGTTCGCCACCCTCGACGGGCAGACCGCGTACTGGACGCGGACCCCGGCCGGCGCCTGGACGGGCCCCGTACTCCTCCCCGGCACGGGCATGGACCCGGGCGCCACCGCCACCCGCCTCCCCGACGGGCGCGTCGCGGTCCTGGCCACCCGCACGACGCTGGGGCCTGCGCCCGTCGAGTACCGGCGCGAGGTCGTGTACGCCGTCCAGTCCGCGCCCGACGGCCCGTTCGGGCCCTGGCAGTCGCTCGGTACCCCCGAGCGGGCCGACGAGGACGGCACCTCCTCGATCAGCTCCCCCTCGGCCACCGTCGACGCGAACGGGCGCGTCACCGTCTACGTCCGCGACTCCCGCCGCACCCTGCGCTCCGCGACCCAGCGGCCGGACGGCGGCTTCTCCGAGTGGCACCGCCTGGGCGGCGAGGACCTGCAGAGCGACCCGGTGACGGCGGTCGACTCCGCCGGGCGGCGCCACGTGTACGCCACCACCACGAAGTCGGTGCTGGCCTGGACCCAGCCCACCCCGGCCGCCCCGCTGGTCGGCCCCTTCGAGACGGGCCTGCCCGCGACGACGGTCCCGCTGACGGCGGCCCCGGACGGCGCGGGCGTCCGCCTGTACTTCCGCCGCCCGGACTCGGGGGTCGTCCGCACGGCCCTGGTCACGGCGACCCCCGGCAAGCCCCAGGTCTCCAGCGTCACGGAGGCGGGCGGCCGGGCCGGCTACGGCGCGGTCGGCGTCGCGGGCCGCCTCATCTCGGGCCGCGCGGACACCGGCACGATCGGCACCACGGGCCTCGGCGGCCCGCCGGCGTGGACGGAGTCCGCCATGCTCTACGCGGGCGCTCCGGGCGCGGTCCTGGAACTCTCGGGCGCGACGACGGCGGTCCTGGGCCTGGACGCGAACCTCCACATCACGACCACCCCCAGAACCCCGACCACCCCCACCTGGCACCGCGCGGTCCGCTGAACCGCCCCCGCGCGACACCACGCCGGGACCGCCCCGGCCACGCGCCGGACGGCCCACGGGCGGCCCAGGGCCGGTGAAACGACTCCGGGCCGGTGGTCGACGACCACCGGCCCGGAGTTTCGTGTGCCACCCGAAGGGGCTCTGAGCCGGGGTTACAGCACCGGCAGGTTCTTGCGGAGCTCGAAGGCCGTGACCTCCGAGCGGTACTCCTCCCACTCCTGCTTCTTGTTGCGCAGGAAGAAGTCGAAGACGTGCTCGCCGAGGGTTTCGGCGACCAGTTCGCTGCGTTCCATCAGGGAGATGGCCTCGCCGAGGTTCTGCGGGAGGGGTTCGATGCCCATCGCGCGGCGTTCCGCGTCGGAGAGGGCCCAGACGTCGTCGTCGGCGCCCGCCGGGAGTTCGTAGCCCTCCTCGATGCCCTTGAGGCCCGCCGCCAGGAGGACGGCGTACGTGAGGTACGGGTTGGCACCCGAGTCGATCGAGCGGACCTCGACGCGGGAGGAGCCCGTCTTGCCCGGCTTGTACATCGGGACGCGGATCAGGGCCGAGCGGTTGTTGTGGCCCCAGCAGATGTACGAGGGGGCCTCGCCGCCGGAGCCGGCGGTGCGGGAGGAGCCGCCCCAGATGCGCTTGTAGGAGTTGACCCACTGGTTGGTGACCGCCGCCGTCTCCGCCGCGTGGCGGAGCAGGCCCGCGATGAAGGAGCGGCCGACCTTCGAGAGCTGGTACTCGGCGCCCGACTCGTAGAAGGCGTTGCGGTCGCCCTCGAAGAGGGAGAGGTGGGTGTGCATGCCGGAGCCCGGGTACTCCGAGAACGGCTTCGGCATGAAGGTGGCCTGGACGCCCTGTTCGAGGGCGACCTGCTTCATCACCAGGCGGAAGGTCATGATGTTGTCGGCCGTCGAGAGCGCGTCGGCGTAGCGGAGGTCGATCTCCTGCTGGCCGGGGGCGCCCTCGTGGTGGCTGAACTCCACCGAGATGCCCATCGATTCGAGCATCGTGATGGCCTGGCGGCGGAAGTCCATGCCGACGTTCTGCGGCGTGTGGTCGAAGTAGCCGGAGTTGTCCGCCGGCACCGGGCGGGTGCCGTCCAGGGGCTTGTCCTTGAGCAGGAAGAACTCGATCTCCGGGTGGGTGTAGAAGGTGAAGCCCAGGTCGGAGGTCTTGGCCAGGATGCGCTTGAGCACGAAGCGCGGGTCCGCGAAGGACGGGGAGCCGTCCGGCATCAGGATGTCGCAGAACATCCGGGCGGTCCCGGGGGCCTCGGCGCGCCACGGCAGTATCTGGAAGGTGCTGGGGTCCGGCTTGGCGATCATGTCGGACTCGTAGACCCGCGCGAAGCCCTCGATGGCGGAGCCGTCGAAGCCGATGCCCTCGTCGAAGGCCTGCTCCAGCTCGGCGGGGGCGACCGCGACGGACTTGAGGAAGCCCAGTACATCGGTGAACCACAGGCGCACGAAGCGGATGTCGCGCTCCTCAAGCGTCCGGAGGACGAATTCCTGCTGCTTGTCCATGCCTTCATCCTCGCAGTTCAGACGGCCTGTGCACCACTTCCTCGAGGAGCGGGACACAGTCGGGCCGGCCCAGTATCGCCAGTGGTGGTTTCCGCCACATTACGCACCCCCGAAAGGTCGTGACACCCCCGCACTGACCTCCGGCCCGACATGAGCATTACCATCTGCGCCCATGGGGGGCCGGCAGTACACGCAGCGGGGGCGTCGTGGACGTCCGCCGCTTCGGCGTGCCGTGGGTCCGGCGGCTCCTTCGGCGGCGTTCCGGGCGATGTCCGGCGCGCTGGTCGCGGTGCTGGTCGGAGTCGTGGTCGCCGTGCTGGTGGGGGTCCTGTTCCTCTGCTCGCGGCCCGGGGCCGAGCACGTGGCCGAGGCGCGGCCGCACGCCGTCTGCGAGTCCCCGTACGACCTGCCCGGCTGCTCGCCCCTCTCGCATGCGGTGCCGGGCGTGCTGCCCGCGCCGCCGCCCGCCGCGGTGCCGGCCGGCGGCGGGCCGCAGGCCCCCGCCCGGGGCGTCGGGGCGGAGTGGGTGCGGCCGGCCGAGCCGCTCGCGCGCTCCCCCGACCTCCATGTGCTCCAGGTGCTGCGGACCTGACGGGTCCGGTTTTTCGCGCTCCATCCACCCCCCTCAGCCAAAGGAACCAGGGCACATGGCCAGCAGGACCAACCAGAGCACCGACCCGAACTCCCGCCAGGCGCGGATAGCCGAGATGCGCCGTGCCGAGAAGGCGCGCGAGCGGCGCAACAAGGCCATCGCGATCACCGTCTCCACCGTCATCGTCGCCGGACTCGTCGGCTTCGGCGCCTGGGTGCTGATCGACCAGAAGCAGACCGAGAAGCGCAAGGCACAGGCCGCGGAGAAGCTCCTCAAGGAGCAGCAGGAGATCCGCAAGAAGCCCGTCGAGGGCGAGCAGGTCTGGGACGCGAAGAAGCTGGGCCGCACCCACGTCGAGACCCCGGTGAAGTACGAGATGAACCCGCCGGTCGGCGGCGACCACCACCCCCGCTGGATGAACTGCAACGGCGACGTCTACAAGGCCGCCGTCCCCGACGTGAACGCCGTGCACTCCATGGAGCACGGCGCCGTCTGGGTGACGTACAACGAGAAGGCCGCCCAGGCCGACCTCGACAAGCTCACCGCGCGGGTGGAGAAGACCCCGTACTCGCTGATGAGCCCGGTCAAGGAGCAGGCCGGGGCGATCATGCTCAGCGCGTGGGGCAAGCAGCTGACGGTGGAGAACGCGGACGACCCCCGGGTGGCGCAGTTCTTCACCAAGTACGTGCAGGGCGAGCAGACCCCCGAGCCGGGCGCCGCCTGCACGAACGGCCTGACCAAGTGACGGACACGACCGGCGGCAGGGCCCGGATCCCCCGCACGTACTGGGTTTCGGGCACGGCCGTGCTGCTGGCGCTGCTGTTCGCGGCGGTGGCCACGATGGCCGCCGCCGCGAACGGCGACGACCGCCCGGCGGCGCCGGCCGCCGCCGTGCCCGGGCTGCGCTCGCCCGACGCGGGCTTCGCCCGGGACATGGCGGTGCATCACCAGCAGGCGGTGGAGATGTCCTTCGTGGTGCGCGACCGCACCCAGGACGAGCCGGTGCGCACCCTCGCGTACGACATCGCCAACACCCAGGCCAACCAGCGGGGCATGCTCCTCGGCTGGCTGGACCTGTGGGGGCTGCCGAAGGTGCTGGCCGACGAGCCCCCGATGTCCTGGATGGGCGGCGACGGGCACGGTGGGCACGGCGACGGGCACTCCGGGCACGGGGCCGTGCAGCCGGGCGGGGCGCTCATGCCGGGGATGGCCACCAAGGAGGAGCTCGCGCAGCTGGGCGCCGCCCAGGGCCGGGACGCCGAGGTGCTCTACCTCCAGCTGATGACCGACCACCACAAGGGCGGCGTCGCGATGGCCCAGGGCTGCGCGAAGCTGTGCACGACCCCGGTCGAGCGCGAGCTGGCCCAGGGCATGGTGGACGCGCAGCAGGCGGAGCTCACCCTCATGGCGGACATGCTGGCGAAGCGCGGGGCCGCGCCGCGCGGGTGACGGGGCGCGCCCGTACGGTGGTGGGAGGCGTCCTGTCACCCGTACGGGCGTGCGCTCCCCGTGCCGGGTCGCGTGGGCCGAACGGCCGAATGACGATGGGGACGCCGCGGCGGGGCACCCGCGCCCGTGCCGCACACGGCGCTTGGGAGGTTTACGCGATGACGACCGCCGGAGAGATCATGCACGCCGGGGCCCAGTGGATCCCCGCCACCGAGACCCTGGACCGGGCCGCTCAGCTGATGGCCCGCCTCAACGTGGGCGCACTGCCCATCAGCGACAAGACGGAACGGCTCTGCGGCATCCTGACCGACCGAGACATCGTGGTCGGCTGCGTGGCCAAGGGGCACGACCCCTCGAGGGTCACCGCCGGTGAGATGGCACAGGGCACACCGCGCTGGATCGATGCGAACGCGGACGTCTCCGAGGTGCTGGAGGAGATGCAGAGCCACCAGATCCGCCGGCTCCCCGTGATCAGGAACAAGAAGCTGGTCGGCATGATCAGCGAGGCCGACCTGGCCAAGCACCTGTCGGACGAGCAGATAGCCGGCTGGGCGGAGAAGGTCTACGCCCGGGGCTGATCCCTGCGGGTGACCGTACGGAGCCCCGGCGGCCGCGCCGGGGCTCCACCTCTGGCGACACCCCCGACGACCGCCCGGGCCACCTGGTCCGGGCGGTCCAGCATGACCAGGTGTCCGGCGGGTTCGACGGCCTCGAAGCGGGCGCCGAGCCGGTCGGCGAGCTCCGCCTGGCGGGCGAGCCAGCGCAGGGCGCCGCGGCCCGTACTGCCGTCGTGGCCCGCGAGGACGGTCGTGGGCGCGGTCAGCGGGTGCGTCGCGCGCAGGGCCAGGACCTCGGCGGCGGCGTCGGTGTAGCGGGAGTTCTCCAGCAGCACCCCCCGGCAGACGCGGCCGGTGCGGTAGCAGCGGCGTACGAGGTCACGTGCGGCGGGATCGCCCCCGCCGGTCCGCGAGGCCCGTACGACGGCCCGCCGGGCGAGCGGGCCCAGCGCGGCGGGCAGCCCCGCGGCGGTCAGGAACCGGCCGAGGGCCAGGGCGGCGCCGGTGCGCACGCCCGCGGGCAGCAGGGCGCGCGGGGCCTCCTCGACGCTGGAGTCGACCAGCACCAGGGCGGCGGTGCGCTCGGGGTACAGCCGGGCGAAGGCCTCGGCGTGGAATCCGGCGATGGAATGCCCGACGACGGTGACTCCGGCGGCGGTGCCGTCCGGGCTCAGCGCGTGCAGGAGGCCCGCGATGCGGCGGGCCTCGCCGGCGGCGGTCGGCGGCTCGGCGGCCGGGGCGCTGAGGCCGTGGCCGGGGCGGTCGAAGCGGACGACTGTGCGGCCGGCGGCGACGAGCAGCGCGGCGACCTCGTCCCAGTCGAACCAGGCCATGGCCAGCCCGGCGCTGAGCACGCACACCGGCCCCCGGCCCTCGACCACCACGTGCAGCGGTACCCCGTCCACCCGCACGAAGCGTCCCGGAGCGCCGCTCATGTGCGGCGCTCCCGGTACACGGAGCAGGCGAGCAGGCCCAGCCAGAGCGCCACGAACAGCACCTGGAGCCGCTGCCCGGCGCCCAGGGCCCAGGTCCCGCGGCCGGCCGTGAACAGTGCGATGGCGGTCAGGGTCCACGCGGTGGCGAGGAGTTCCAGGACGACGAGGACCGGGCCGTAGCGGGCCAGCGGGGCGAGCCGTCCGTAGCGCCGGGCCCCCACGGTGAGGGCCACGATCCCGACGAGGGCCCCGGTCATCGCGAGGCTGCTGCTGACGGCGTGGGCCTGATGGGTGGCGGGGACGAGCCCGGCGGTCTCCCGGGCCGCGCACACCGGGTCCGCGGTGGGCGTGCAGCTCAGCGGCAGCCAGGCGTCGGCTGCGGTGGCCGCCCCGAAGAGGGTGACCCCGGCCCACCCGGCGACGGCCCACGGGCGGCGGGACTCGATGCCGCGCAGCAGCCGCAGCAGGGCCAGCAGCCCGCCCGCGAAGGCGAGCAGGCCGGCGCAGAAGTCGGTGGCCCTGAAGAGGCCGCCGAGCGGCTGGTCCTGGGCGGCCAGCTCGCTCACGTACGTCTCGATGGGGTTGAGGCCGGTGGAGAGGACGACTTCGAGGACCCACGCGGTGTAGGCGGCGGCGCCGAGCCCGATCAGCACGGCCACCAGCAGGGCCGGCGGCCAGACCCGCCCGGACGTACGGGACGGGGCGCCCGGCGCGGGACCCGGCGCGGGGGCGGGGGCAGGGCCGGTCGGCGGGCCGGGCCGGCGGCGCGGAGGGGGGCCATTGGTGGACATAGTGTGACTAATCCTATGCAGATCCGGGGGTCGATCCGTGGATCGGATACCCACCCGGGGTAGGGTTCCCGGCATGACGAGCAGAGCCCAGCGAGCTGCCCCGTGGCCCCGGCCGCTGCTGCTCGCCGCGCTCCTGCTGGGCATCGTGACCATGAACGCCCTGGGCCATCCGACTGAGTCCCATGCCTCGGAGGACGCACCCGCCGCCCACTCCGTTGCCTCGGCGGGCCCGTCCGGCCCACCCGGGCCGCCCGGCCCGCCCACGGACGGCGAGCCCGACGGCGCCCCGACCGACGACTCCGGATCCGGGTGCCCCGCCGTGCCCACCGGGCCCGTCGTGCTGTTCCTCGACGCCGGACCGGCCGGCTCCCGCGACACCGCGCCGCTCGGGGGTGCGGCCCGCGTGCCGGACCGGTCCGACGCAGGACCCGACCCGCCGTCGCCCCGCGGACCCCGAGCACTCCTCGACCGGCCGGCCTGCCCGCACGCCTAGGGCCGGGCCCCGCCGCCGCCCCGGCATGCCCGCGCACGCCCGCACGCCCGGGGCGGCGGCCGACGCGTCCGCCCCTCCCCCTCACGACACCAACGAGGTACTTCCGTGCGCTCTTTCCCCTCCCGCCGCGCCGTTCTCGGCGCCTCCGCCGCCTCCGCCGCCCTCGCCGGCTCCGGGCTGCTCTCCGCCTGCGCCCGTACCGCCGCCGACCGGGACGCCGGGAGCGACGGTGCGAACCGCGGCCCCGCCGGGGCCGCCGCCCCCGCCGACTACGTCGACCCGGCCGGCCCCGAGGTGCAGGCCGTCGAGGCCGCCCGCAAGGCCACCGGGCCGCTGACCGAGGTGAGGATCACCGCCACCGCCACCTCCGTGGACCTCGGCGGCGGACACGTCTTCCGCTCCTGGACGTACGGCGACCAGGTCCCCGGCAAGGAGGTACGGGCCACCGCCGGCGGCACCCTCTCCCTGACCCTGGCCAACAACCTCCCCGAGGCCACCTCCCTGCACTGCCACGGCCTGGCGATGCGCAACGACATGGACGGGGTTCCCGGGCTGACCCAGCGGGACATCGCGCCGGGCGGCTCCTTCACGTACAGGTTCGCCGTGCCGACCCCGGGGACGTACCTGTTCCACCCGCACACCGGGGTCCAGCAGGACCGCGGGCTGTACGCGCCGCTGATCGTCGAGGACCCGGACGAGCCCCTCTCGTACGACAAGGAATGGGTGGTGGTCCTGGACGACTGGCTCGACGGGGTGGACGGCTCCACCCCGGACGCCGTGCTCGCCGAACTCCGCGGCGCGAACGGCCAGTCCGCGGGCGGCCACACGGGCCACGGCACGACGCCCGCCGGCACGACGCCCGCCGCGCCCGCCGCCACGCAGTCCGCCTCGCGGGGCGCCGGCACCGGGCCCTCGCGGGTGCGGATGCTCGGGGAGAGCGACGTCCTCGGCAAGGACGTGGGCAACGTCGACTACCCGTACTACCTGATCAACGGCAGGGCGGCGGACGCCCCGTCCGAGTTCACCGCCCGGCCCGGGGACCGGATCCGGCTGCGCATCGTCAACGCGGGCGGGGACACCCCGTTCCGCATCGCCCTCGGCGGCCACGAACTGACGGTCACCCACACCGACGGCTACCCGGTGGAGCCCGCGAAGACCGGCTGCCTCCTGCTGGGCATGGGCGAGCGGTACGACGTCCTGGTCACCGCGCAGGACGGGGTGTTCCCGCTCACCGCACTGGCCGAGGGCAAGGGCGGGTCGGCATCGGCGCTCGCCGTGCTGCGCACCGGGTCCGGGACGGCCCCCACCGCCGCGACGCGACCGGCCGAGCTGGCCACCGCCCCGCTGCTGGCGGACCGGCTCAGGGCCACCGCGTCGGCGGCGCTGCCCGTGCGCACACCGGACCGTACGATCCCGCTCCGGCTGACCGGCTCGATGACCCGCTTCAACTGGGCCTTCGACGGGACCCCGTTCACCCCCGACCAGCGGCATCCGGTGAAGGCGGGCGAGCGGGTGCGGCTGGAGTTCAGGAACCAGACGCCGATGTGGCACCCGGTGCACCTGCACGGGCACACCTTCGCCCTGGGCGGCGACGCGGGCGCCCGCAAGGACACCTCGATCATCCTGTCGGGCGGGAGGCTGACGGTGGACTTCGACGCCGACAATCCCGGGCTGTGGATGCTGCACTGCCACAACGTGTACCACTCGGAGTCCGGGATGATGACGGTCCTCGGCTACGAGCGCTGAGTTCCGCGCGCCGGGAAATGGTGGCGGGGTGCCACCGGGGTCGTGGCAGGCTTGTGGTGATCACGACTGCACGCGACACGAGCAAAAGGACGCCTCCGCCCGTATGAGCACCCCGCCGAACCCGTCCGACACGCCGACCGAGCCGGCCGGGACGCCCATACCGGAGCCGGCCCCGGCGCCGGGACCGTCACCCGAAAAGACCCCCGAGACCCCCCCGACCACGGCCCCGCCGGAGGCGACCCCGGCCGCGGCCCTGTCCGAGGAGCCCCGGACTGCGGCCCTGTCGCTGCAGAAGCCCCCGGCCTCCCCCCACCCGGAGGAACCCCCGACCGCGGGCCCGTCCCCGGCCGCGCCCCTCTCGGAGGAAACCCCGGCCGCAGGGCCCTCGCCGGAGAAGACTCCGGCCGCTACCCCGCCCGAGGCGACACCGGCCGCAGGCCCCTCGCTGGCCAAGACCCCGGCCACGACCCCGTCGCCGGAGGTGACCTCGGCCGCAGGCCCCTCGTCGGCCGAGAACCCCGCCGCGCCCCCGTCGCCGGAGCAGACCCCGGCCGCCTTCCCCGCCGCCCCGGCCCCCGCCGCATCGGCGTTCGCCCCGCCCATGCCCGTGCCCCCCGCTCCCCCCGGCCCCGGCTTCGGCGCCCCCACGGCGCCCACGGCGCCCACGGCGCCCGGTGCCTTCCCCGGCAACCCGTGGGCCCAGCCCGGTGCCGGCTACGGCGTGCCCGGCTACCCGGCGTACCCGCAGCCCGCCCCCGCCACCAGCAACGGCCTGGCCGTCTCCGCCGCGATCGTCGGCGGCCTCGGCATCCTCATCGGCCTCGTCCCCCTCCTCTTCTGGGCCGGCTTCCTCCTCGGCCTGGTCGCCGTCGGCCTGGGCATCGGCGCCATCGTCCGCGCCGTCAAGGGCGCCCCGCAGAAGACGCTGTCCATCGTCGGCACCGTCCTCGGCGTGGTCGCCCTGATCGCCTCGGTCGGCGGCCTCTTCCTCACCGGCCTCGTCTTCGAGAAGGCCGCCGACCGCCGCGCGGAACAGCGCCAGCAGCGCCGGGACCTCGACGGGCTCTCCCCCGGCAGGCCGCCGTCGACGACCCCGCAGCCGTCCAAGCCCTCCCAGGTCCCCGGCCTGACCAGCCCGCTGCCCTTCGGCGAGACCTTCACCTACGACAACGGCCTGAAGGTGAGCCTCTCGGCGCCGAAGGAGTACGAGCCGAAGGGCGTCGTCGCCCGCGAACGCTCCGAGAACGCGATCCAGATCACGCTCACCATCACCAACGGCTCGACGGAGCCGTACGAGGTCCTCTTCGCCATGCCCAACGTGCGCGACGAGCAGGGCATGACCGCGGAGACGGTCTACGACGGCAGCGGCGGCGTGCCCAAGCTGATCAAGGGCGCCATCATGCCCGGCCAGTCCGCCGGCGGCGTCGTGGCGTTCGAGCTGCCCAAGGGCACCAAGAACATCACCGCGGACATCTCCCCGGGCATCGGCCTCACCTCCGTGAAGTACGCCGGCCCGGTCGGCTGAGCCGCGAAGACACACGGGACCCAGGACATCGCGTCAGAAAGACGATTAGACTGGGCCCCGTGCCTCAACTTCGCCTCGCTCTGAATCAGATCGACTCGCACGTCGGCAACATCACCGCCAACGCCGACTCGGTCGTCCACTGGACCCGGCACTCCGCCGAGCAGGGCGCCCACCTGGTGGCGTTCCCGGAGATGGTGCTGACCGGGTACCCCGTCGAGGACCTCGCCCTGCGCGAGTCCTTCGTCGAGGCCTCCCGCACCGCCCTGCGCGATCTGGCGCGGCGGCTCGCGGACGAGGGCTTCGGCGAGCTCCCGGTCGTCGTCGGCTACCTCGACCGTACGGAGGGGACCGCGCCCCGGCTCGGCCGCCCCGCCGGTTCCCCGGAGAACGCGGCCGCGGTGCTGCACCGCGGCGAGGTCGTCCTCCGCTTCGCCAAGCACCACCTCCCCAACTACGGCGTGTTCGACGAGTTCCGGTACTTCGTGCCCGGCGACACCCAGCCGGTGATCCGGGTGCACGGCGTCGACGTGGCCCTGGCCATCTGCGAAGACCTCTGGCAGGAGGGCGGCCGCGTCCCGGCCACCCGCTCCGCCGGGGCCGGGCTGCTGATCTCGATCAATGCCTCCCCGTACGAGCGCAACAAGGACGACGCACGGCTCGAACTGGTCCGCAAGCGCGCCCAGGAGGCCGGCTGCACCCTCGCCTACCTGGCCATGATCGGCGGCCAGGACGAGCTGGTCTTCGACGGCGACTCGATCGTCGTCGGGGCCGACGGCGAGGTCATCGCCCGCGCCCCGCAGTTCTCCGAGGGCTGTGTGCTGATCGACCTCGACCTGCCCGCGGCGCGGGCCGACGCCCCCGAGGGCGTGGTCGACGACGGGCTGCGGATCGACCGGGTGATCCTCTCCGAGGAGCCCGCGGAGGCGCCCGAGGCGGTCGTCACCGGCGGTTACGCCGACCGGCTCGACGACGACGAGGAGATCTACGACGCGCTGGTCGTGGGCCTGCGCGCGTACGTCAGGAAGAACGGCTTCCGCTCCGTCCTGATCGGGCTCTCCGGGGGCATCGACTCCGCGCTGGTCGCCGCCGTCGCCTGCGACGCGATCGGCGCGCAGAACGTGTACGGCATCTCGATGCCCTCGAAGTACTCCTCGGAGCACTCCAAGGGCGACGCCGCGGAGCTGGCCGAGCGGACCGGCCTGAACTTCCGGACCGTGTCGATCGAGCCGATGTTCGACGCGTACATGGGTGCGCTGGGCCTGACCGGTCTGGCGGAGGAGAACCTCCAGTCCCGGCTGCGCGGCACGATGCTGATGGCGGTCTCCAACCAGGAGGGCCACATCGTGCTGGCCCCGGGCAACAAGTCGGAGCTGGCCGTCGGCTACTCCACCCTGTACGGGGACTCGGTGGGTGCGTACGGCCCGATCAAGGACGTCTACAAGACGGACGTCTTCCGCCTCGCGCAGTACCGCAACCGGGCCGCCGCCGAGCGCGGCGAGACCCCGCCGATCCCGGAGAACTCGATCGTGAAGCCGCCGAGCGCCGAACTGCGCCCGGGCCAGGTGGACACGGACTCGCTGCCGGACTACCCGGTGCTCGACGCGATCCTGGCGCTGTACGTGGACCGCGACCAGGGCATGGAGGCGATCGTGGCGGCCGGCTTCGACCGGGAGCTGGTCGCCAGGACCCTGCGGATGGTGGACACGGCGGAGTACAAGCGCCGCCAGTACCCGCCGGGCACGAAGATCTCCGCGAAGGGCTTCGGCAAGGACCGCCGGCTGCCCATCACGAACGGCTGGCGCGAGCAGGCGTAGCCGCTGCGCCCGGCCCGGACGGGAAGGGGGCCCTGCCGCATCGGCGGCGAGCCCCCTCCTCACTCCTGCCGGCCGGGCGTCCGCCGTCCCGCGCCGGGACGGCGGCGGTGCCTGCGGCGGCACCGCTCACCCGGTCGTCCCGCGGCCTAGGGGGCGACCGTCACCCGTGCCGCGACCGGCAGGTGGTCGCTGCCCGTGCGCGGCAGGGTCCAGGACGCCTCCGGTTCGATCCCGCGGACCATGATCTGGTCGATCCGGGCCATCGGGAACTGGGCGGGCCAGCTGAAGCCGAAGCCGTCGCCCGCGGCACCCTGCGTGGAGCGCATCTGCGAGGTGACCTCGGACAGCGCGCGGTCGTTCATGGTGCCGTTGAGGTCGCCGAGCAGGATGGCCTTCTTCAGCGGTTCCGCGGCGAGCGCCGCGCCCAGCGCGTCCGCGCTGTTGTCGCGCTGGTTGGCGGTGAAGCCGGCGTTCAGCTTGACCCGGACGGAGGGCAGGTGGGCGACGAAGACGGCCACCTTGCCGTTCGCGGTGTCCACGGTGACGCGCATGGCCCGGGTCCAGCCCAGCTTGATGTCCACCGGACGGCTGGCGGACAGCGGGTACTTGCTCCACACCCCGACGGTGCCCTCGACCGAGTGGTACTTGTACGTGCCCGCCAGGGCCTTCTCGTAGACGGGGACGGCGCTGCCCTTGAGCTCGGTCAGGGCCAGGACGTCGGCCCCGGACTTCGCGATCGACTCGGCGGTGCCGCGCGGGTCGGGGTTGTCGGCGTCGACGTTGTGCGTGGCGACGACGAGGTTGCCGCCGGGGCCCGACTTGTCGGTGACCAGGCCGCCGAAGAGGTTCACCCAGACCGCGGCCGTCAGCAGTATCGCGATCAGCGCGGTCGCGGACTTGCGCAGGACCGCCCCGACCAGCAGCAGCGGGACGGCCAGCCCCAGCCAGGGCAGGAAGGTCTCGGTGAGGCTGCCGAGGTTGCCCACGTCGTTGGGGAGCTCCGCGTGGAACACCATGACCAGGCAGATCAGCACCGCGATCGCGGCGAGCACCCAGCCGCGCCGCCAGATTCCGGGGTCTCTGCGCAGTTCGGCCAGCCGGCGCCGGAAGCGGGACGCGGAGGGCTCGGGCTCCGAGCCGCCGTTCCCCGACTCCGTCTTGTACGCCTGTGCCATGCCACTGCCCTCACTGCCGTGCTCGCGCTCCGTCCCCGCCCCTTGACCCTAGGCGATGACCGGAGCCTTCCGTGCCCTACGTCACGACCGCCTGACGCGGCCGTACGTCCCGGAGGACGAACGGCCGTGCGGCACGGGTTCCGCTTCTTTCCGCTTGTCACGAAACGCGCACATTGCATACTCCGCGCACGGCGCGCTCCCCGCGGCACTTCCGCGTTTGGCCACGCGGATGCCACCATGGTGGGTGAGTCCGGGGACGCCGTAAGGGCGCCTCGAGATGACACAAGGAGCAGTTGCAATGACGCACGCCGTTTCGCCTGCCCGCGAACCCGCAGCCGCGGCCTCCCCGACCCTGTACGGAGGCACGGGCACCCGGCGCATCACCGTCCGCGACCTGACCCTCGCCAAGGAACGCGGCGAGAAGTGGCCCATGCTCACCGCCTACGACGCGATGACCGCGTCCGTCTTCGACGAGGCCGGGATCCCGGTGATCCTCGTCGGCGACTCGATGGGCAACTGCCACCTCGGCTACGACACCACCGTCCCGGTGACGATGGACCAGATGACCATGCTGTCGGCCGCCGTCGTGCGCGGCACGAGCCGGTCGCTGGTCGTCGGCGACATGCCGTTCGGTTCGTACCAGGAGGGCCCCGTCCAGGCACTGCGCAGCGCCACCCGCCTCGTCAAGGAGGCCGGAGTGGGAGCGGTGAAGCTGGAGGGCGGCGAGCGCTCGCTGGCCCAGACCGAGCTGATCGTGCAGGCCGGCATCCCCGTCATGTCCCACCTGGGCCTGACCCCGCAGTCCGTCAACGCCATGGGCTACCGGGTGCAGGGCCGCGGCGACGAGGCCGCGCACCAGCTGCTGCGCGACGCGAAGGCCGCGCAGGACGCGGGTGCGTTCGCGGTGGTGCTGGAGCTGGTTCCGGCCGAGCTGGCCGCGGAGGTCACCCGGTCCCTGCACATCCCGACGGTCGGGATCGGCGCGGGCGCGGAGTGCGACGCGCAGGTGCTGGTGTGGACCGACATGATGGGCCTGACCGGCGGGAAGATGCCGAAGTTCGTCAAGCAGTACGCGAACCTCCGCCAGACCATGAACGACGCGGCGAAGGCCTTCGCCGAGGACGTGGTCGGCGGAACGTTCCCGCAGGCGGAGCACGCCTTCCACTGACGGGCGTGCCCGTCGTGAAGTGAGGAATTGACAGCCCGCCGACGTGACGTCGGCGGGCTGTCGTCTTCGTGTCGGCCGCCTGTCGGTCGGCTGTCGGTGCTTTGTCAGTGGCGCCTGGTCCCATGGTGGACATGACGCGAAACGACAAGAACACCAACGCCGTCGAAGTGCGGGGGCTGGTGAAGCACTACGGCGACACCAAGGCGCTCGACGGGGTCGACCTGGACGTCCGCGAGGGCACGGTCCTCGGGGTCCTCGGCCCGAACGGCGCCGGCAAGACCACCCTGGTCCGCTGCCTGTCCACCCTGATCACCCCGGATGCCGGCACGGCGACGGTCGCGGGCTACGACGTGGTCCGCCAGCCGCGGCAGCTGCGCCGCACCATCGGCCTCACCGGCCAGTACGCCTCGGTCGACGAGAAGCTCTCCGGCTGGGAGAACCTCTACATGATCGGCCGGCTGCTGGACCTGTCCCGCAAGGACGCCCGGTCGCGGGCCGACGAGCTGCTGGAGCGCTTCTCGCTCACCGAGGCCGCGAAGAAGGCGGCCATGCACTACTCCGGCGGCATGCGCCGCCGGCTCGACCTGGCCGCCTCCATGATCGGCCGCCCGGCCGTGCTGTACCTGGACGAGCCGACCACCGGTCTGGACCCCCGCACCCGCAACGAGGTGTGGGACGAGGTGCAGCGGATGGTCGCCGAGGGGGCCACCGTCCTGCTCACCACCCAGTACATGGAGGAGGCCGAGCAGCTCGCGAGCGAGCTGACGGTCATCGACCGCGGCAAGGTCATCGCCAACGGCAAGGTCGACGAGCTGAAGGCCCGGGTCGGCGGCCGCACCCTGAAGATCCGTCCCGTGGACGCGGCCGACCTGCCGGGCATGGCCCGCTCGCTGGCCGAGGCCGGTCTCGACGGGGTGGCGGGCACGCAGGCCGTCCCGGACGAGGGCGTGCTGCTGGTCCCGATCCTGAGCGACGAGCAGCTGACCGCCGTGGTCGGCCTGCTGGCCGCCCGCGGGTACGCGATCGCCGACCTCGGCACGTACCTGCCCAGTCTGGACGAGGTGTTCCTGTCGATCACCGGCCAGAAGCCCACCATCGAGACCCCCGAGGAGGTCGCGGCATGAGCACCGTAACCACGACGAAGCCGGCCGACGCCGCGACCGCCCCGGCGGCCGGTGCGGCCGCCCTGCCCGGAGAGGGCCGGATCGGCCTGCGGGCCAACCTGCGCCACATCGGCGCGCTCGTGCGCCGCAACGCGCTCCAGATCAAGCAGGACCCGGAGTCGATGTTCGACGCCGTGCTCATGCCGATCATCTTCACCCTGCTCTTCGTGTTCGTCTTCGGCGGTGCGATCTCCGGCAAGGGCAACCAGGAGGCGTACGTCAACTACGTCATCCCGGGCCTGATGGCCATGATGGGCATGAACATCTCGATGGCGGTCGGCACCGGCGTCAACGACGACTTCAAGAAGGGGGTCATGGACCGCTTCCGGTCCATGCCGATCGCCCGGTCGTCCGTGCTCCTCGCGAAGATCGTCGTCGAGGTCGGCCGGATGCTGGTCGCCATCGCGATCCTGCTGACCGTGGGCTTCATCCTGGGCCTGTCGATCAAGGGCTCGGTGCTGGACCTCTTCTACTCCATCGGCCTGTCCGCCGTCTTCGGCGCCTCGCTGATGTGGATCTTCATCCTGCTCGGTCTCACGATGAAGACGGCCCAGGCCGTCCAGGGCATGGCGATGCTGGTCCTGATGCCGCTGCAGTTCGGCAGCTCGATCTTCGCCCCGCCGACCACCATGCCGGGCTGGCTGCAGTCCTTCACCGACTACAACCCGCTGTCCAACCTCGCCGATGCGGCGCGCGCCCTGATCAACGGCACTCCCGTGGGCAACTCCGTGTGGATGACGCTGGGCTGGTCGCTCGCCATCACGGCGGTCACCATGCCCCTCGCGGTCCGCAAGTTCCGCCAGAAGACCTGATCCGGGTCGGCCGGTCCGTTCGGATCGCGTCCCGGACGGGCCCCTGACCCGGGGCCGGGTCAGACCAGGGCGGCGGCTTCCTCCAGGGTGAGGCCGCCGCCCTCGGCGTACGCCGACTCGTAGGCGGCATCGCCCAGCGCCGCCCGTGCCAGCTCCTCGGCACGGGCGGCGTCGGCGCGTTCCGTGGTGACGGGGACGTGCGCGGGCGGCAGGTGCGTCCGGTACGCGCCGAGCAGCCGGGCCGCGTCGTACATGCGCCGCCGGCCGCCGAGGGAGGCCAGGGAGAGGCCCGCGGTCATCAGGTAGACGGCCCTCATCTGTGGGGCGACCATCGCGGCGAGCGGGTCCTGCACCGCGGCCAAGGCCTGCCGCAGCCGGACGAGCGCCTCCTCGTGGCGGCCGTCCTCGTTGTCCAGCCAGGCCATCGTGCCGAGCAGGAAGCCGTCGAAGAGGGCGTACGCGCCGAAGGCGAACTCGTCGCGCAGCGTCTGGATCTGGGCGCGGGCCTCGTCCCTGCGGCCGGTGCGGCCGAGGACTCCGGCGAGGAACATCCGGGCGGCGGGCATGGCCTCGTTGCCGTAGTCCTGCACGGCGGCGACGATCCCGCCGAGGATGGTCTCGGCCTCCTCCAGCCGGCCCATCTCGGCGAGGTTCCCGGCCATCCGCACCCGCAGCACCGTCACCTGCGCCTTGGCCCCGAGCCGTTCGGCGTGCTCGATCGCCGCCCGGTAGTCCTGGGTGGCCAGGTCGTACTGGCCGCGTTTCTCGCGGGCCTCGGCCCGCGCGGAAAGTGCCTCGGCGCAGCCCCAGTCGTCGCCGAGTTCCCGGAAGACGGCCAGGCTCTCCTCGGCGTCGCGGGAGGCGTCGCCGGCCCAGTCGGCGCGGTTGGCGAGGACGTTGGCGCGCAACTGGAGGGCCGAGCCGAGCTCCCAGCCGTAGCCGAGCGCGCGGGCGGCCTCGACGGTCTCGTCGATGACCCGTTTGAGCAACCCCGGATCCCCCAGGATCATGACCGCGTAGATCCAGAGGGATGCGGGGGTCCGGCAGGTCTGCGGGAGTCCGGGCCGGTAGACGGCGATCACCCCTTCGACCAGGGCCCGCACCTCCGGTGTGTTCCAGTTCTCGTTGGTCTGGTCGCGGGCGGCCAGCCGGACCAGGTGGACCGCGCGCCAGGCCTCGGCGAGCAGCTCGCCGCTGTACGGGGGCGGGCTGTCCACGAGCCGCTCGTACACGGGCTCGGCGGGGACGAAGGGCGGCAGGAACGGGTCGGGTCCGAGGGCCGCGGCGGCCTCGGCCCAGTGCCGGGACTCGGCGCGCAGGTCGTGCATGTGCCAGTACCAGCCGAGGGAGTGGACGAGGCACAGCACCTCGTCGGCGTCCCGGGCGGCGACGGCTCGGCGCAGGGCGGTGCGCAGGTTCTCGTACTCGGAGGCCAGCCGGTCTGCGGCCGCGCGCTGGCCCCGGCCGCGCAGCAGCGGCTCTGAGGTGCGGGCCAGTTCGCGGTAGTGGACGAGGTGGCGGCGCTCGGTGTCGGCACGGTCGGTACCGGCCGCGGTGAGCTGCTCGGCGGCGTACTCGCCGACGGTCTCCAGCAGCCGGTAGCGCATGGCGGAGCCGTCCGGTCCGGGGGCCGCCACGACGAGGGACTTGTCGACGAGGGAGCCGAGCACGTCCGCGACCTCGTACGAGGCGTCCGCGCAGACGTCCTCGGCGGCGGCGAGGTCGCAGCCGCCGGCGAAGACGGACAGCCGGCGCAGGACCGCGCGCTCGGGCTCGTCGAGCAGCTCCCAGGACCAGTCGACGACGGCCCGCAGGGTCTGCTGGCGGGGCAGCACGGTACGGGCGCCGCTGGTCAGCAGCCGGAAACGGTCGTCGAGCCGGTCGGCGATCTGACGCGGCGTGAGCAGTCGCAGCCGGGCCGCGGCGAGCTCGATGGCCAGCGGCAGACCGTCGAGGCGGCGGCAGATCTCCGCGGCGGCGGCCGGGTCGTCGTCGGCGCGGAACCCGGGGCGGGCGGCGGCGCCGCGGTCGCCGAGCAGCCGCAGCGCGACCGGGTCGGGCAGCGGCTCGACGGGCCGCAGGGTCTCCCCCGGCACTCCGAGGGGTTCACGGCTGGTGGCGAGGATCTGCACGCCGGGGCAGCGGGCCAGGACCTCCTCCGCGAGCCGGGCGGCGGCGTCGACGACGTGCTCGCAGTTGTCGAGCAGCAGCAGGAGCCGGCGGCGCGCGCAGTGCTCGGCGAGCCGGTCGAGGGGGTCGTCGCCGTGGCGGTCGGTCAGCACCCGCAGTTCCTCGGTGGCGGCGCCGCGCAGCTTGGTCTCGCGGGCCCCGAGCGCGGCGAGCGCGGCTTCGGCGACGTCGTCCGGGTCGTCCACCGGGGCCAGCTCCACGAGCCACACCCCGTCGGGCCAGTGGCCCCGGACGGCGTGCGCCTCGGCGGCCTCCTGCGACAGCCGGGTCTTCCCGGCCCCGCCGGGTCCGAGCAGGGTGACGAGCCGGGCCCGCGCGAGGTCGTCCCCGATGACCCCGATGTCGTCCTCCCGGCCCACGAAGGTGGTCAGCCGGGCCCGCAGGTTGCCCCCGGCGGCGGGCGGGTGGGGGCGGTCCTGCCCGGGACCGGGGTGCGGGGCGTGCGCCCCGGGCCGGCCGACGGCGCCCGGGGTGCCGGACGCCCGGTCCGGGTGGGCGGCGGGGGCGTGCGGGCCGTGCCCCGGCCCGCCGGGACCCGGGGGCTGCGGCCCGGACCGGGCGGAGTCCGGATGCCCGGCCGCGCCGGGGACGGGGTACGGGGCGTGCGCCCCGGGCCCGGCGAAGGCACCGGCGCTACCGGGCTCCGCATGCGCACCGGCCGCATTCCCGGCCGCGCCGGGACCGGGGTACGGGGGCTGGCCCGTGGGGCCGCCGGGGGTCCCGGGCCGCGCCCCGGACCAGGCGGAGTCCGCACCACGGACCCCCGGCCAGGACTGCGGCGGGGACAGGAGTTCCGCGTGCAGGGCCCGGAGCGCCGGGCCCGGGTCCGCGCCCAGGCGGTCGGCGAGCTCCCTGCGCACGGCCTCGTACGCGGCCAGCGCCTCCGCCGGGCGGCCCGCGTCGCGCAGGGCGCGGATGCGCAGGGCCTGGAGCGGTTCGTCCAGCGGCTGCTGCGCGCACAGGGCGGTCAGCTCGGGCAGGGCCTGCTCGGCCCGGCCCAGGGCGAGGGCCGCGGCGAGCCGGCCCCGGCGCGCGTCGGACCGTACGGCCTCCCAGCGCGCGGCCTCGGCGGCCGGGTCGGGCAGGTCCGCGAGCGCGGACCCGCGCCACAGGGCGAGGGCCTCGTCGTACAGGGCTGCGGCCTTGGCGGCGTCCCCCGCGGCCAGCGCCGCGTCCGCGCCCCGGGCGAGGCGCTCGAAGCGGTACAGGTCGACGTCCTCGCGCTCGGCGGCCAGTTGGTAGCCGCCGTCCGCGGAGCGCACGGCCCCGTGCCCGAGGGCCCGTCGCAGCCGCGCGACCAGGGCCTGCAGGGCGGCCACGGCGTCGGCCGGCGGGTCGCCGTCCCACACCTCGTCGACGAGGAGGTGCGCCTGCACCACCCGCCCCGGCCGCAGCGCGAGCGCGGTCAGCAGCGCCCGCAGGCGCGCGCCGCCGACGGCGACGGGGGTCCCGTCGTCGCGGATGGCCTGGGTGGTGCCGAGGATCGCGTAATGCACCGGCCCATTGTCCCCATACCGGGCCCCGGCCCCGACTCCATTTCCGTTCCGCTCCCGGGATAGGTTTCGCCGCATGGGTCATCAGGGCAGCCGCGGCGAGCGGCGCATCAGTTCCGTGTTCCTCGGCATCGTCGCCGTCATGGCGGTCACCGGCTGGGCGGTGTGGACCCAGTACGCGACGAGCACCGGTCTCGCCGTCTTCCTCTTCGTGACCTCGGCGTGGATCGTCTCCCTCTGCCTGCACGAGTACGCGCACGCCCGCACCGCCCTGCACAGCGGCGACCTGACGGTGGGGGCCAAGGGCTACCTGACGCTGAACCCGCTCAAGTACACGCACGCGCTGCTGAGCATCATCCTGCCGGTGCTGTTCGTGATCATGGGCGGCCTGGGCCTGCCCGGCGGCGCCGTGTACATCGAGCGCGGACGGATCCGGGGCCGCTGGAAGCACAGCCTCATCTCGGCGGCGGGCCCGCTGGCCAACGTGGCCTTCGCCGTCGTGTGCACGGCCCCGTTCTGGCTGGACGCCCTCGAAGGCGTCCCGTGGCCCTTCCGCTTCGCGCTGGCGTTCCTCGCCCTGCTCCAGGTCTCGGCGGCGATCCTGAACCTCCTGCCGGTACCGGGCCTGGACGGCTACGGGATCATCGAGCCGTGGCTCTCGTACGGCGTCCGCCGCCAGGTGGAGCCGCTGGCGCCGTTCGGCCTGATCGCCGTCTTCGCGCTCCTGTGGATCCCGGAGGTCAACGCCGTCTTCTTCGACGCGGTGAGCGGCGTGCTGTCCGGCCTCGGCGTCTCGGACCTGGAGACGTACTGCGGCCGCGACCTCTACCGCTTCTGGCAGGACACCAACGGCCTCTGCACGGTCCCGCAGTAGCGGCTACGAGCTGCGCGCGGCCTTCTCGGCCTTCGCCTTGCGCTGGTAGTACCAAGCCATGTTGGACGTGAGGCCCGCGAGCAGCACCCACACGATCCCGATGAAGTTGCCCTGGACGAAGGCGACGACGGCCGCGGCGGTCGCGAGGACGCAGACGACGACGGCGAAGACGGCAAGGCGGGGCATGGGGAGAACTCCTCGGAAACACTGAAGGGGGTCGAGCCCTCCCAGTGTCCCCCATGCCCCGCAGTGCTCCCGTAAAGACGGGGGCGGATCGGGCGAGGAATCACATCCGGCCAATTTCGCCTTTACCCGATCTTCTCCGTGGCCCGGCGTTTAGGTTCGCCGGTACACGCTGAGCCGGGGGGAACACATGCAAGAGATCGTCAAGGGCGCGAACGTCAGCCTGACCGCCCTCAGCGAGGACGCCGGTTCGGTCGTCGTGAGTCTGGGCTGGACCAGTGCCACCGGGGCCGGGGACGCCGACGTGTCGGTGCTGCTGGTGGACGAGAACGGCAAGGTCCGCAGCGAGAACGACTTCTACTTCTACAACAACCCCGCCGCGGCCGACGGGAGCGTGCAGCTCCTGGGCAAGACGCCGACCGAGAACGGCGACGAGGACCGGATCGGCGTGGACCTCACGGCGGTGCCGCAGGACGTCGCACGCATCGTGGTGGCGGCCAGCCAG
This sequence comes from Streptomyces sp. NPDC085524, assembly GCF_044541755.1. Lineage (NCBI taxonomy): Bacteria > Bacillati > Actinomycetota > Actinomycetes > Kitasatosporales > Streptomycetaceae > Streptomyces > Streptomyces sp. NPDC085524. The sequence goes on along the minus strand of NZ_JBITTH010000027.1, from coordinate 51,411 downwards.
TACGGCGGCGCGTCGTTCGGCGACCTCGACGACCTGCGGATGACGGTCGCGGACCGCTCCGGCGAGCCGCTGGTCGGGTTCTCCATCGAGGACGCGGGCGTGGAGACCGCCTTCATCTTCGGCGAGCTGTACCGGCGGGGCGAGGAGTGGAAGTTCCGCGCTGTGGGGCAGGGGTACGAGACCGGTCTGGCCGGTCTGGCCACGGACTTCGGCATCACCGTCCTGGAGGAGGCCGAAGAGCCCGGCGCACTCGCGGAGACCGACGAGCCCGGCGCCGTCGCGGAGGCCGGCAAGGCCGAGGAGGCCACGGAGCCCGCAGGGGCCGCTGAGGCCGTGGCGCCGGAGGCCCCGCCGGCCGCGGCGAGCGGGGCGGACGCCCCGGCGGAGCCCCCCGCGACCTCCACGACCCCCGCCGCCGTGCCTGCCCAGAGCCGTGGCCGAGCCCCTCGCACGACCAAGAAGAAGATCACCCTGCCCAAGGTGGCCAAGAAGTCCCTTGCGGAGAACGACAGCTGGCGGACAGCCCGGCTCTTCCCGGTCCCGACCCTCAAGAGCGACAGGGAGCGGGAGGTACGGGCGACCTCCGTGCTGCTGTCCGTCATGGCCCAGGTCCCCGAGTTCGGCCGCCGCCTCACCGCCGCCTTCGGTGCGCCGGCCGGACGGATGCAGACCTTCACCGAGGTGTCCCTGCCGCACGGCGACACCCCGAAGCGGCCGGACGGCGTGATCCGTCTGGAACGCGCGGGGAAGCTGTGGACGGCACTCGTGGAGACGAAGACCAACGGCAACCCGCTCAAGGCCGAGCAGGTGCAGGCGTACATGGACATCGCCGCGCGCCGCGGCTACGAGGCCGTGATCACCCTCTCCAACGACGTGGCCCTCGAAGGAACCGCGATGGTCGACATCAAGATCGACGGGCGGCGCAAGCACAAGGTGGGCCTCTGGCACCTGTCGTGGGCCGAGGTCGCCCACCAGGCGCAGATGCTGATCCGCCACGAGGGCGTGGGCAATGCCGCCCACGCCTGGCTCCTCCAGGAGCTGCTGGAGTACCTCCAGCACGAGAACTCGGGCTGCCACGGCTTCCAGAACATGGGCCCCGCCTGGGTGCCGGTCCGCAACGGCATCGAGGACGAGACCCTCGGGCTCGGCGACGCCCGCGCCGTCGAGGTCGTGGAGAGCTGGGAGCGGCTCGTCCGCCAGGTCTGCCTGCGCCTGGGCGGGGAACTCGGACAGAAGGCCCTGCCCGTCCAGCGCGCCCGCCGAGGCAGCGATCCGCAGGCCCGCCGGACCGCGGCGGCGGATCAGCTGTGCGCGGACGGCAGGCTCTCCGCCGAGCTGCGCATCGAGGGGACCAGCAGCGTCATCGCCGTCACCGCCGACCTGCGCACGGGAAAGGTGCGCACGTCCGTGGACGTCCCGGCGCCGGAGGGCTCGTACCCGCTGGTCATCGTCAAGCGGCTGCTGCGGCTCCTGGCCGAGGCACCGGCGGACCTGCACGTGCAGAGCCTCGTCGCCGAGGGGAACGGGCCGCGCGGCACGCTGGAGCGGCTGCGTCCCGAGCCGGGCGATCTGCTGCCGAAGGACGGGGCCGGGCTCACCGGGTTCCGGCTGACACTGATCAAGGGGATGGGGGCCAGCCGCGGCAACACGGAGTCCGGGTTCATCCGCAGCGTCGACGACGCCGTGGACCGCTTCTACCAGGGCGTGGTGGCGCACCTGGGCTCGGGCGAGGCCCGGCCCGGCCGCCGGGGGTGAGGGGGCGGCCGGGGGGTGGGTCAGACGTCCGTGATGCGCAGGCCCGCGTGGGCCTTGTAGCGGCGGTTCGTCGAGATCAGGTTCGCCACCAGGGATTCGACCTGGTGGGCGTTGCGCAGGCGGCCCGCGAAGACTCCGCGCATGCCCGGGATGCGGGCGGCGAGGGCCTGGACGAGGTCGGTGTCGGCGCGGGATTCGCCGAGGACCATCACGTCGGTGTCGATCTCCTCGATGGACTCGTCCTGGAGGAGGACCGCCGAGAGGTGGTGGAACGCGGCGGTGACCCGGGAGTCGGGGAGCAGTGCGGCGGCCTGCTGGGCGGCGCTGCCCTCCTCGACCTCGAGGGCGTACGCGCCCTGCTTGTCGAAGCCGAGCGGGTTGACGCAGTCCACGACGAGCTTGCCGACGAGGTCCTCGCGCAGCGCTTCGAGGGTCTTGGCGTGGCCCTCCCACGGCACGGCGACGATGACGACGTCGCTGCGGCGTGCGCATTCGGCGTTGTCGGCTCCCTCCACGCCGAGGCCCAGTTCCTCGGCGGCGGTCTGCGCGCGGTCGGCGGCGCGGGAGCCGATGATCACCTTCTGGCCGGCCCGGGCGAGCCGGTAGGCGAGGCCGCGGCCCTGGTCGCCGGTACCGCCGAGAACGCCGACGACGAGGCCGGAGACGTCCGGGAGGTCCCAGGGGTCCTTGGCCGGCGGCTTCTGCGTGTTGTCTGGGGAAGTCGAGGAAGTCGAGGAAGTCATGGGGGCGAGGGTACTGCCGAGTAGCTGACAGTCGAAGGGCCCGGAAGGGGGAGGAAGGGGTGGGAAGCGGTCACATCCGCGCCGTCCATGCGGCAGGATGCCGCCCATGGATGCCGTGAGAGTCGCGCTGCTGCGGGAGGTGCTCGCCGGGACGCAGTGGCCGGGGGCCGCGCGGCGCTTCGCCGGGGTGCTGCGGCGCTCCGTCGTGCCGGCCGGCGGGAACCTGCTGCTGGTGGGGACCGAGAGCTACGAGCCCTGGCACCTGGCGGCGCACCTGGTGGACGAGGCCGCCTGGTCGGGCCTGCCGGAGCTGGCACCCACGCTCGTACGCCACCGGGTGCTGCCCGGGGAGCCGCCGCACCTGTCGGTGGGGCTGAGCAGGCTCGAGGCGGCCCGGAGCGGGCACACGCTGCTGGTGGTGGCTCCGCAGGAGCCGGGCGAGGGGCTGCTGGAGCGGGTGCACGACGCCCGGCGCGCGGGGGCGACCGTACTGTCACTGGACGGCGGCGACCCGGAACTGGGCACGCTGGCGCACGACGCGCTGTCGGTGCCGGACGGGGCCGCGGAGCTGGACCTGGACACCGTGCAGCACCTGGTCAGCGCGGCGGCCGGGGAGAACAGCCTGCCGGTGCAGCGCGGGCCGCGCCGTTTCCGGGACCGGCTGGCGCGGCTGGCCGATCAGCTGACCGCGCCGCCGCCCAGCCGCTGGTAGCCGGGCGTCAGCTCGCCGTGCCTTCGTCTTCCTCGCGGGACTTGTCGTTCCACTTGGGGTCGGTCTGCCATTCGAGGTTGCGTTCCTCCGCCGTCTCCATGGCGTGGGACGCCTCCTCGGGGCTCCCGTAGGGACCGAAGCGGTCCTTGGCGGGGCATTCGGGGCCTTCTTCGACCTTCTTGTGGACCAGGCAGTAGTACCACTCGCCCGCTTTGCCCACCTGGCGTTTCTTGAACAGGGCCATCGCTCCCGGGCTCCTCTCGATACCGCTCCAGAAGGATCTCTGCCGCCATGCTGCCCCATCCCCGCTGGATACACTCGCATGCATGTCTGGCCAGTCGCTGCTCGTACCAGGCGAGCTCTCTCCCGCCCGTTCCGTTCCCGGAAACATCCGCCGGCCCGAGTACGTGGGCAAGCCCATGCCCACGCCGTACACCGGACCGGAGGTGCAGTCGGCCGAGACCATCGAGGCGATGCGCCTCGCCGGCCGGATCGCCGCCCAGGCGATGGAAGAGGCCGCCAAGCTGATCGCCCCGGGGGTGACCACCGACGAGCTGGACCGGGTCGCGCACGAATACATGTGCGACCACGGCGCCTACCCGTCGACGCTCGGCTACCGGGGCTTCCCGAAGTCCCTGTGCTCCTCGGTCAACGAGGTCATCTGCCACGGCATCCCCGACTCCACCGTCCTGCGGGACGGCGACATCGTGAACCTCGACGTGACCGCGTACATCGGCGGGGTCCACGGCGACAACAACGCCACCTACCTGTGCGGGGAGGTGGACGAGGAGTCGCGGCTGCTGGTGGAGCGGACCCGCGAGGCGCTGAACCGGGCCGTCAAGGCCGTCAAGCCGGGCCGCCAGATCAACATCATCGGCCGGGTCATCGAGTCGTACGCGAAGCGCTTCGGCTACGGCGTGGTCCGGGACTTCACCGGCCACGGCATCAATTCGTCCTTCCACTCCGGCCTGATCATCCCGCACTACGACAGCCCGCACGCCACCACCGTCATCGAGCCCGGGATGACCTTCACCATCGAGCCGATGCTGACCCTGGGCACCCACGAGTACGACATGTGGGCCGACGGCTGGACCGTCGTCACGAAGGACCGCAAGCGGACTGCGCAGTTCGAGCACACGCTGGTGGTGACGGACAGCGGGGCGGAGATCCTCACCCTGCCCTAGCGGCCCCGCCGTAGCGGCCGCACCGCAGAGGCCCTGCCCTAGCGGCCCCGCCGTGGCGGCACCGCTTTTTACCGACAAGACGTCGGGAACCCGTTGACTTAGGCGAACCTAAGCAGGAGGATCAGGCGTGGCGGTCATGCCGTCACGCCTGTTTCCTCTTCCTGGAGGTCGGTCTTGGACGCTTTCTCTACGGCCATCCGCGTCGCCTCGCACCAGCAGCACACCGAAGCGGAGACCTCGACCTTCATGAGCGACCTGCTGGGCGGACGGCTCGGGGTCGACGCGTACACCCGCTACACCGAGCAGCTGTGGTTCGTGTACCGGGCGCTGGAGGACGCGGCCGAATCCCTCAGGGACGATCCGGTCGCCGGTCCGTTCATCCGGCCGGAGCTGATGCGCGTCGCCGAGATCGAACGCGACCTCGCGCACCTGCTCGGCCCCGACTGGCGCGGCGCGGTGTCGGCCCTGCCGGCGACCGAGGCCTACGCCGCCCGGGTGGCCCGGTGCGCGGCCGAGTGGCCGGGCGGGTACGTCGCCCACCACTACACGCGCTACCTGGGCGACCTCTCCGGCGGCCAGATCATCCGCGACAAGGCGGAGCGCACCTGGGGCTTCGAGCGCAAGGGCGACGGCGTCCGCTTCTACGTCTTCGCGGACATCTCCAACCCGGCCGCCTTCAAGCGCGTCTACCGCGAACTGCTGGACTCGATCGCCGCGGACGACCTGGAGAAGCAGCGCATCATCGACGAGTGCAAGCGCGCTTTCGACTTCAACGGCGCCGTCTTCCGCGAGCTCGGCGAGGAGTTCCCCCTCAGCGCGTAGCCGCCCCGGGGTGCACCGCGAAGCGGACGCGGCCGCCGATCTCGACCGTGCCGTCCGGGCCGGGCGCCGTGAGGATCTGGGAGCCCGCGCCCTGCGTGATGTTCAGGGCGCGGTTCAGTTCGGCGGTCAGCAGGATCGCCGCCGAGCCCGTGGCCTCGTCCTCGGTGATGACCCCGTCCGGACGGCGGGGGAAGCCGCGGGCCCGTACCCGGCCCGCGGCCTCGTCCTCCCAGGCCCACGCGTACAGCCAGCCCTCGCCCGGCGGCGGGGCGGGCAGCGCGTCCACCTCGGCCACGGAGGCGAACTGCTCGGTGCGCTTGCCCTCGACCCACTCGGGGCGGGCCGTGATCCAGGTGAACTCCCCGTCGTCACGGGCCCATACGGAGCCGGCCGGCGGCTGGAGCTCCTCGATGTCCAGCAGCCACGCGACCCCGACCAGCGGGTGCCCGGCGAAGGACATCCGGGTGCCGGGGGTGCGGATGTCGACGAGCCCGCGCTCGGGGTCGTCGACGAAGACCGTCTCGCTGTAGCCGAGTTCGGCGGCCAGGGCCTGCCGCGACGCGTCGTCGGGGCAGCTCCGGCCGTCGCGCACGACACCGAGCAGGTTGCCGAAGCGGCCGTCGCCCGCACAGAAGACCTTCAACACGTCGAGATCGTTCACGCGGGCATTCAAGCACGGCCGCCGTCCGCCCTGCGGGGCCGAGCTTCGGCGCCGCCGGCGGAGACGGGTGCGCACCGGGCCCCTCCGGCGGTTCCCGTACGGGGGAACGGCGGATTCCGCAGTACGGAACGGCCACCACGGCTTGACTTCCGCTTGACCCGCCCATGGGGTGGGCATGGGGTGGCCGTAACGGTGCCGTGTCCGTGGCCGAAAGGTGAGAGCTGAATCACTGGACGAGTGGGTATGGGTCAGGTAAGCCTCGGTTAAGTTAGGTCCGCCTCACCGGCCTCTCCCCCTTGGGACGGCCCGATTCGTCCGACGCCCAGGAGCCCTCATGCGCCCCGCCCGCCTCACCGTCATCGCCGCCGCCTCCGTGGCGGCCGCCCTGACCGCCGTCACCGGCTGCTCCCAGAAGAGCGACGCGGGCGGCGACGGTGTGATCAAGGTGGCGGCCTCCGACACCGCCTGCGACGTGTCGAAGAAGGAGTTCCCGGCGGGCAAGGTCACCATCGACGTCGAGAACAAGGGCTCCAAGGTCACCGAGGTCTACGTCCTGTTCCCGGACGCCCGCATCGTGACCGAGCGCGAGAACATCGGCCCCGGCACCAAGGCCTCCATCACCGCCGAGATCAAGGCGGGCGACTACGAGATCGTCTGCAAGCCCGGCATGAAGGGCGACGGCATCACCCAGAAGGTGAAGGCCACCGGCAAGGGTGCGGCCGCCGAGAAGCGCAGCCCCGAGGCGGACGCCGCCGTCGCCGCGTACCGCGCGTACGTGGTCAAGCAGGCCGAGGAGACCCTCCCCAAGGCGCAGGCCTTCGCCGACGCCGTCAAGGCCGGCGACATCGAGACCGCGAAGAAGCTGTACGCCGCCTCCCGCATCGGCTGGGAGCGCACCGAGCCGGTCGCCGAGTCCTTCGGTGACATCGACCCCAAGGTCGACGTCCGCGAGGACGGCCTGGAGGCCGGCCAGGACCCGGCGAAGGACTGGACGGGCTGGCACCGCCTGGAGAAGTCCCTGTGGGCCGACAACAAGATCGACGACAACGACAAGAAGCTCGCCGACACCCTGATGGCGGACCTGACCGACTGGCAGAAGAAGGTCGGCACGGCGGAGATCACCCCCAGCTCGATCGCGAACGGCGCCAAGGAGCTCCTCGACGAGGTCGCCAGCGGCAAGGTGACGGGCGAGGAGGAGCGCTACTCCCACACCGACCTGGTCGACTTCAAGGCGAACGTCGAGGGTGCCCAGGAGGCCTTCGAGGTCCTGAAGCCGGTCGTCTCGAAGTCCGACCCGGAGCTCACCAAGCAGCTGGAGACCCAGTTCGCGGCGATGACCGTCCTGCTCGACAAGTACCGCGCCGACAAGGCCACCTACGACTTCACGTCCTACGACAAGGTCGGCGACGCGGAGCGCAAGGAGCTCTCGGACGCCGTCTCCGCCCTCGGTGAGCCGCTGTCCAAGCTCGCCGCCGCGGTCACGAAGTAAGTCACGGGCAGAGCCGAAGGAGGCGGGAGATCACCATGAGCGAGTCGGAGTCGGCGGCGCAGCCGCAGGAGCAGCAGGAGCAGCAGGAATCGGGCGGGTCCGCGACCGCGCCCTCGCGGCGGGCCGTCCTTGGCTGGGGCGGGGCCGGGCTCGCGCTGGGCGCGGCCGCGGCCGGCGGTGCGGCGGCCGCGTTCGGCGGGGGTTCGGACATGGTCTCGGCGGCGGCGGCCGGTGCGGCCGTGCCGTTCCACGGCGATCACCAGGCCGGAATCGCCAGCGCCGTGCAGGACCGTCTGCACTTCGCGGCCTTCGACGTGAAGACGAAGGACCGCGAAGAGCTGATCAAGCTCCTGAAGGACTGGACCGAGGCGGCCCGCCGCATGACGGCCGGTCTGCCGGTCGGCGAGGGCGGCTTCGGCGGCCTCCCGGAGGCCCCGCCGGACGACACGGGCGAGGCGCTGGGCCTGAAGGCCTCCCGCCTGACCCTGACCATCGGTTTCGGACCGGGCCTGTTCGCCAAGGACCGGTTCGGGCTGGAGGGCAAGCGCCCCGACGCGCTGGTCGACCTGGAGCTGTTCCCCGGCGACAACCTCGACCCGGCCCGCTCCGGCGGCGACATCTGCGTCCAGGCCTGCGCCGACGACCCGCAGGTCGCCGTGCACGCGATCCGCCAGCTGGCCCGCATCGGCTTCGGCAAGACCGTGGTCCGCTGGTCTCAGCTGGGCTTCGGCAAGACCTCGTCGACCACGCCCGAAGAGCAGACCCCGCGCAACATGATGGGCTTCAAGGACGGCACCCGGAACATCTCGGGCACCGACAAGGCGGCCCTGGACAAGCACGTGTGGGTCGGCGCGGGCGACGGCAGCGCGTGGATGACCGGCGGCTCGTACCTCGTGGCCCGGCGCATCCGGATGAACATCGAGATCTGGGACCGCACCCCCCTGCAGGAACAGGAGGACATCTTCGGCCGCGACAAGGGCGAGGGCGCCCCGGTCGGCAAGTCGAAGGAGCGCGACGAGCCGTTCCTGAAGGCGATGAAGCCGGAGGCGCACGTCCGCCTCGCGCACCCGGACACCAACGACGGTGCGACGATCCTGCGCCGCGGATACTCCTTCACCGACGGCACGGACGGGCTGGGCCGCCTCGACGCGGGCCTGTTCTTCCTCGCCTACCAGCGGGACGTGCGCAAGGGCTTCGTCCCGATCCAGCGCCGGCTGGCGAAGTCCGACGTCCTCAACGAGTACATCCAGCACGTGAGCTCGGCGATCTTCGCCGTCCCGCCGGGCGTCCGTGACAAGGACGACTGGTGGGGCCGGACGCTGTTCGCGTAGCCCCGTCGTCGTACCGCTCGTAGAGCCTGGAGAGGAACCACCGCCGTGTTCGGCAACTATCTGATCGGCCTGCGCGAGGGGCTGGAGGCCAGCCTGGTCGTCTGCATCCTCGTCGCGTACCTGGTGAAGACCGAGCGCCGGGACGCCCTGCGTCCCGTGTGGCTCGGCATCGGGATCGCCTGCGCGCTCTCGCTCACCTTCGGCGCGATGCTCGAGTTCGGCACCCAGGAGCTGACCTTCGAGGCGCAGGAGCTGCTCGGCGGCAGCCTCTCCATCATCTCGGTGGGGCTGGTGACGTGGATGGTCTTCTGGATGAAGCGCACCGCGCGGCACCTGAAGGCCGAGCTGCACGGCAAGCTGGACACGGCGCTCGCCATGGGCACCGGCGCGCTGGTCGCCACGGCCTTCCTGGCCGTGGGCCGCGAGGGCCTGGAGACCGCGCTGTTCGTGTGGGCGTCCGTCCGGGCGAGCGGCGAGGGGTCCTCGGCCCCGCTGATCGGGGTGCTGCTCGGCATCGCGACGGCGATCGTGCTGGGCTGGCTCTTCTACCGGGGCGCCCTGAAGATCAACCTGGCGAAGTTCTTCAAGTGGACCGGCGCCATGCTGGTGGTCGTGGCCGCGGGCGTGCTCGCGTACGGGGTCCATGACCTGCAGGAGGCCCGTTTCCTGGGCGGCCTGAACGACAAGGCCTTCGACATCAGCGCCACCATCCCGCCGGACAGCTGGTACGGGACCCTGCTCAAGGGCGTCTTCAACTTCCAGCCGGACCCCACGCTCATCCAGCTGTCGGTGTGGGGGCTGTACCTGGTGCCGGTGCTGGCGCTGTTCTTCTACGACTCGAAGCGCCCGGCCGCCCCGAAGCCGCAGCCCGCGGCCCCGGAGCCCAAGCAGGCCTGAGGGACCCGAACGACCGAACGGGCCGTGCCCGCCGCCGGAAGGCGGCCGGCACGGCCCGTTCGCATCGGCCCCGTCACCACAGCCGGTCGATGAGCCCCGGGTACAGCGGGACGCGGACCCCGGTGAAGGCCGCCCGGTCACGGTCCGGGGTGTCCGTGAAGAAGGCGGCCAGTACGTCCTTCTCGAAGCCGGGCCCGTCGGTGCACAGCGGCTCCGCCGGGGTGCCGCCCACCAGGACGGTGCCGGGCAGCGGTGCGAAGCCGGCGGCCTCGTAGAACGGGGTCAGCGGGCGGTCGCAGCTGAACAGGGCCAGGTCCACGGCCGGGTCCGCCGCCAGTTCGGCGCGGGCCGCCGCGACCAGCCGGCCGCCGAGCCCGCGGCCGCGGGCGTCCGGCCGGGTGACCACGGAGCTGAGCCCGGCCGCGCGGTACGTCCGCCCGGCGAGCGGGATCGTCTTGAACAGCAGCGCCAGCGAGGCGGCCACCGCCCCGCCGCCGTCCACCAACAGCAGGGCGCGCGGCGCCAGCGCCGGGTCGTGCCCGGGCGAGGAACCCGGCCAGGCCGCGTCCTCCAGCCCCGCCACCTGCCGCGCCAGCCCGGCGGGAACCTCCCCCTCTGCGAACCCGAGCACCCTCATCCGATCCGCACGCCCTCGCCGCCGACCCGCACGCGGGGGTCGCCCGCACGCAGTTCCACCGTGAGCACCCCGGGGCGGCCCATGTCCTCGCCCTGGTACAGGGTGAGGACGGCATCCTCCGGAACCAGCCCGAGCTCGCGCGCGTACGCGCCGAAGGCGGCCGCGGCGGCTCCCGTGGCGGGGTCCTCGACGACTCCGCCGACCGGGAAGGGATCCCGTACGTGGAACTCCGCCGGGCCCGTGCGGTGCACCAGCTGGACCGTGGTGAGGTCCAGGCGCCGCATCAGGGCCTCGAGCCGGGCGAAGTCGTAGTCGAGGTCCGCGAGCCGGGCCCGGGTGGCGGCGCCGAGCACGAGGTGCCGGGCCCCCGCGTAGGCGATCCGGGGCGGGAACGCCGGATCCAGGTCCGCGGCGGGCCACCCCAGGGCGGCCAGCGCCTCCGCGAGCTCCTCGGCGCCAACGCCCTCCACCCGGGGCTCGACGCTGGTCAGCGTGGCCCGCAGCCCCCCGTCCGACGACACGGTCACCGCCACCGGGACGGTCCCGGCCCGGGTGGCGAGGAGCAGCTCGCCCGGGCCGATCCGCTCCCCGAGCGCCACGGCGGTGACCACCGTGGCGTGCCCGCAGAACGGCACCTCCGCCTTCGGGCTGAAGTAGCGCACGGAGAAGGCCCGGCCCGGTTCACCGCCGAGCCCCTCGGGCGGGGCGGTCAGGAAGGCCGTCTCGCTGTAGCCCAGCCCGGCGGCGATCTCCAGCATCGCGGCCTCGTCGAGCCCGGCGGCGTCGAGGACGACCCCGGCGGGGTTGCCGCCTTCCGGGTCCCGGGAGAAGGCGGTGTAGCGCAGTACTTCGACGTCCGTCATCCAGTCATGATCGGCCGCGATCCGGCAGCCGTGCAACGGGGTTGCTCAGCCCCGCCCGATGTACGGCATCGACGTCGCCATCACCGTCGCGAACTGCACGTTCGCCTCCAGCGGCAGCTCCGCCATGTGCAGGACCGTCCTCGCCACGTCGGCGGCGTCCATCACCGGCTCGACGGCCAGCTGCCCATTGGCCTGGAGGATGCCGGTCTGCATGCGCTCGGTCATCTCGGTCGCCGCGTTGCCGATGTCGATCTGGCCGCAGGCGATGCGGTACGGACGCCCGTCCAGCGACAGGGCCTTCGTCAGGCCGGTCATCGCGTGCTTGGTCGCGGTGTAGGCGATGGAGTGGGGGCGGGGCACGTGGGCGGAGATGGAGCCGTTGTTGATGATCCGGCCGCCCTGCGGGTCCTGTTCCTTCATCTGGCGGAACGCGGCCTGCGCGCACAGGAAGGATCCGGTCAGGTTGACATCGACGACGGAGCGCCACGCCTCGTAGGAGATGTCCTCGAGCGGGACCCCGCCGGGGCCGAAGGTGCCCGCGTTGTTGAAGAGCAGGTCGAGGCGCCCGTACCGGCCCCGCACCGACTCGAACAGAGCATTGACGTCATCCGGGTTGCTCACGTCCGCCCGGACGCACAGCACGTCGGCGTCCTCGCCGGCCGCCTTCGCCGTCTCCTCCAGCGGCTCGGTCCGGCGGCCTGCCACGGCCACGGCCCAGCCTGCGGCGGCCAGGGTCAGGGCCACGGAGCGGCCGATGCCGGAGCCCGCGCCGGTCACCACTGCGATCTTCTTGGCACTTGCGTTCATGGGGCCGCAGGTTACGTCACACCGGGCTCGGGCCCCGGGACGTTCCGATAGCTGAGAGCATGGGTCGGTCAGGGGTGCGAAAAGCAGACAAGAGGACTGGAGTTCCCGTATGTCGGAGAGAGGCCCCTCGACGGCCCCCTCGGGTGCCGCATCACCCGAATCGCCCTCCTCCCCCACCCCCCTCGCGTCAGCACGCCGTACCGGCCTGCTGGTCACGTTCGTACTCGGCGGGCTCACCGCCCTCCCCCCGCTGTCCATGGACATGTACCTCCCGGCCCTGCCGGAGGTCACCACGGCCCTGCACAGCCCTGCCGCGACGATCCAGCTCACCCTGACCGCCTGCCTCGCCGGCATGGCCCTGGGCCAGCTCGTCATCGGCCCGATGAGCGACAAGTGGGGCCGGCGCCGCCCGCTGCTGACCGGGATGGCCGTCTACGTCCTCGCCACCGCCATCTGTGCCCTCGCCCCCTCCGCCGAACTCCTGATCGCCTTCCGGCTGCTCCAGGGACTGGCCGGCGCGGCCGCCATCGTCATCGCCCGGGCCGTCGTGCGCGACCTGTACGACGGGGTCGAGATGGCCCGCTTCTTCTCCACGCTGATGCTCATATCCGGGGTGGCCCCGATCGTCGCCCCGCTGATCGGCGGCCAGGTGCTCCGCGTCTCCGACTGGCGCGGGGTGTTCGTCGTCCTCACCGCCGTCGGCATCGCCCTCACCCTGACGGTCTGGCGCAGGCTCGGCGAAACCCTCCCCGCCGAGCGGCGGCAGACCGGCGGCGTCGGCGCCGCCCTGCGGACCATGCGCGGGCTCCTGTCCGACCGCGTGTTCACCGGCTACACCCTGACCGGCGGCTTCGCCTTCGCCGTCCTCTTCTCGTACATCTCCGCCTCCCCCTTCGTGGTGCAGGAGATCTACGGTGCTTCGCCGCAGGCCTTCAGCCTCCTCTTCGGCGCCAACTCCGTCGGGCTGATCGCCGTCGGCCAGATCAACGGCAAGCTGCTGGTCGGCCGGGTCAGCCTGGACAAGGTGCTGGCGGTCGGCCTCGCCGTCGTCACCGCCGCAGCGGTCTCCCTCCTCCTGATGTCGACGGGCGTCTTCGGCACCGTCGGCCTCGCCCCGATCGCCATCGCCCTCTTCGTCCTGATGTCGGCGATGGGCGTGCTCCTGCCGAACACCAACGCCCAGGCCCTGATGCGGACCCCGCACGCGGCGGGGTCGGCCTCGGCGCTGATCGGCACGTGCTCCTTCCTGGTCGGTGCGATCGCGTCCCCGCTGGTCGGCATCGCGGGCGAGGACACGGCGGTCCCCATGGCCGTGGTCCAGCTGACCTGCGTCCTCCTGGCGACGACCTGCTTCCTGGCCCTCTGCCGCCCCTGGCAACCCCGCGACTGACCGAGCCCGGCCCCGCGCCGCCCCCGCTGCGGGGCCGCGGCCGGCATGGGCGACGGGGCACCAGGGGCAGCGACCCGGGCCGGGAGGCCGTCCGCGCGGCGTAAACTTCGCAGGTGAACGCCGCCCCCGCCCCCACCACCGCCGAGACCCTCCGCACCGCGCTCGGCAGGCTGCTCGACGGGCTCCCGCCCAAGCAGGCCTCCGCCGCCGTCGAGCGGCTCATCGCCAGCTACCGCGGGCAGACCCCGACCGACGCCCCCGTGCTGCGCGACCGCTCCGACGTGGCGGCGTACGCGGCGTACCGGATGCCGGCCACCTTCGAGGCCGTCCGCACCGCCCTCGACGCGCTCGCGGACGCCGCCCCGGACTGGGCGCCGGGCTCGCACGTGGACGTCGGCGGCGGAACGGGCGCGGCGACCTGGGCGGTGGACGCCACCTGGGACGGCCCGCGCGGGACCACGGTCCTGGACTGGGCGGAGCCGGCCCTGAAGCTCGGCAGGGAGCTCGCGCAGGCGGCCCCCTCCCCCGTGCTCCGCGCAGCGGACTGGCGGCGGGCGGTCATCGGCGCCGGGACGGCGATCCCCGACGCCGACCTCGTGACGGTCTCGTACGTCCTGGGCGAGCTCACCCCGCAGGCCCGCACGGCGGTCGTCGCCGAGGCGGCCCGCGCCGGGCAGGCGGTGGTGCTGATCGAGCCGGGCACGCCGGAGGGCTACCTCCGCATCCGCGAGGCGCGCGAGCAGCTGATCGCGGCGGGCCTGCACGTCGCCGCCCCCTGCCCCCACGACGGCACCTGCCCGATCGAGGTCGGCCGGGACTGGTGCCACTTCTCGGCGCGGGTCAGCCGGTCCTCCCTGCACCGCCAGGTCAAGGGCGGCTCGCTCCCGTACGAGGACGAGAAGTTCAGCTACGTCGCCGCGACCCGGTTCCCGCCGGAGCCGGCCGCCTCCCGGATCACGCGGAAGCCGCAGATCCGGAAGGGGCTCGTACTGCTGGAGCTGTGCGGCCCGGAGAGCGAGGGCCTGACCCGGGTCAACGTGACCAAGCGCCACGGCGGCCTCTACAAGGCCGCGCGGGACGCCGACTGGGGCAATGCCTGGCCCCCGCCCTCCGACGACGACGGCGCCCTCGAGGACTAGGGGGTGTCCGGCGGATCAGGGTCGGACACCCCCTAGGGCCGCAGCTCCTGCGTGCAGCACTTCACGCTGCCGCCGCCCTTGAGCAGCTCCCCGAGATCCATCGGCACCGGTTCGAAGCCCCGGTCCCGCAGCGGCGCCAGCAGTCCCGTCGCCTCCTGCGGGAGCAGCACGTGCCGGCCGTCCGAGACCGCGTTCAGGCCGAGGGCCGCCGCGTCCGGTGCCTCGGCGATCAGCGCGTCGGGGAAGAGCCTGCGCAGGACGCCCTGGCTGCCCGGCGAGAAGGCCGCCGGGTAGTACATGATCTCGTCGCCGTCGAGGACGCAGAGCGCCGTGTCCAGGTGGTAGAAGCGCGGATCCACCAGGTCGAGGCCGATGACCGGGCGCCCGAAGAACTCCTGCGCCTCGTCGTGGGAGAGCGGGCTGGAGCGGAAGCCCCGGCCGGCCAGGATGTAGGTGGCGGTGACGGCGAAGTCGCCCTCGCCCTCGTTGACGTGGGACGGCTCGTGGACGTCCCGGTAGCCGTGGTCACGGAACCACGCGAGGTGGATCTCGGCCTCGGCGGCCCGTTCCGGGTAGGCGAACCGGGCGCCGAGCACCCGGCCGTCGACGACGAGGGCTCCGTTGGCCGCGAAGACCATGTCCGGCAGCCCGGGGTCCGGGACGAGGGTCTCGACGGTGTGCCCGAGGGCGCGGTAGCGGTCCCTCAGGTCCTCCCACTGGGCCAGTGCGAGGGGCAGGTCCACCGGTTTCGTGGGATCCATCCACGGGTTGATGGAGTAGGTGACCTTGAAGTGTGCCGGTGGGCACATCAGGTAGCGCCGGGGTGTGGCGTCTCTGCGCAAAGAAGGCTCCTCACGACTTACGACGTCGGCGTGCGACGAGTGTGGAGAGAATCGTCTCTCCATAAGCGGGACACCGCAGTGAACTGATTGGGTGGTTTACCGGGCAAGCAGGAGACGAGACGTCTCGGTTGGTAGTTTCGAGCCATGACCAGGACCCCTGACGCCTCCCGCCGCAGCGACCGTTCCCGGCGCGCCATCCTCGACGCCTCGCTCGCCCTCGTCGGGGAGGTCGGCTACAACAAGCTGACCATCGAGGCGATCGCCGCCCGCGCCGGAGTCGGCAAGCAGACCATCTACCGCTGGTGGCCGTCGAAGGCGGCGGTCCTCCTCGACGCGTCGCTGGCGCTCGCCGGGGAGGCGGAGGGCGAGGCCGGATGGACCGGCTTCCCGGACACCGGGGACCTCGCGGCCGACCTGAAGTCCGTCCTGCGGGCGACGGTGGACGAGTTCACCGACGAGAAGTACGCCGCCCCCGCGCGCGCCCTGACGGCGGCCGGGGCCACCGACCCGGAGCTCGGCGCGCAGTTCACCGAGCGGCTGCTGGAGCCGCAGCTCGCCCTCTACGAGGCCCGGTTGCGCACGGCACGCGACGCCGGGCAGCTCGCCCCGGACACGGATCTGCGGCTGACGGTGGAGATGCTGCTGGGCCCGCTGACGTACCGCTGGCTGATGCGGACGGCGCCGCTGACGCACGCCTTCACGGACGCCCTGGTGGACCGGGTGCTGGGCGGGGTGGCCAACGTCACCGCCCGTTGAATCGCGAACATCGGGCGAAGATACGCCCCTATTGCCCATGTCTGTGCCGGTATTCGGGTGCCCGGCCCCGGTCCCCCGCTCGTCAAGACCGGTCACCCGGGGCTCAGGATGGTGGGACGATGTGAGGGTCTGCCAAGGTCTGCAGGGGCAAGGTTCGGTGAGGGGATAGATGGGGTCTGAGTCCGGCCGCGTCACGCGCGGCGCGCAGAGCAGGATTTCCCAGTGGCTGCTGCGGCGCCGTAAACCCGTGGCAGAAGACCCCGGACGCGAGCGCGAGGCGCTGCTCCTGTCGGTCGCCGCCGCCGGTCTGCCGCTCGCCCCCGCCGCCCATCCGGCCGGCTACCGGTGTTCGTGCGACCGCATCGGCTGTCCCACGCCGGCCCGGCACCCGCTCTCCTTCGCCTGGCAGACCCAGTCGACCACCGACCGCGCCCAGGTCGAACGCTGGGCCCGCAACCAGCCCCAGGCCAACTTCGTCACCGCGACCGGCATGGTCCACGACGTGCTCGACGTCCCCCTGGAAGCAGGCACCGACGCCCTCGCCCGCCTGCTGCAGGCCGGCATCGAGGTCGGCCCCGTGGCCGAGTCGGGCGGCACCGGCGACCAGGCCCGCATGCTCTTCTTCACCGCCACCCGCGGCACCCCCGAGGACGAGGACGAGTGGTGGCCCTGCGAACTGGACTGCCACCCCGAGACGATGGACGAGCACCCGGGCCTGCGCTGGCACTGCCGCGGCAGCTACGTCCTGGTCCCTCCGGCGGCCCTGCCCGGTGACCACGCGGTGACCTGGATCCGCGGCATGGAGCACCCCCTCCCGGACCCGCTCACCCTGCTGGAAACCCTGACCGACGCCTGCGCCCTGTACGCGGGCTCCACGGACCACGCCCCGGCGACGGTCGCCTGGCCCCTGGGCCGCTAGGGCGTGTCCCGTGCGGGGCACGGCCGCTTCGAGGAGGTGCTCGACGCGTATGCCGAGGCGGCGGAGCGGGTCGCCGCGGCGGACCTCGCGTACCTGGCCCACTCGGTGGCCCGCGAGGACCTGGTCGAGTCGGCCGCGGTGGGCACGGTCCTGGGCGACACCATGTTCGCGGCCCTCCGCCGGCTGGCCCAGGAGAACGCCTCCTCCCGCGCCCACCCCGCCCCGTAGTACCACCGGGGCTGGGGTGGTGTCACTCGCCCTCCCGGCCGACCGGGGCGGGGCTCGGTCTGCTCGGGGGGGGAGGACGAGGAGACGCCCCGGAGGGACGCAGCGGACCACCCCGACGCGCGGAACCCCCGGCACCGGCCACGACGCCCAGCCCCTCCGGCGATCGAGGAGCGGGGTCCGGGGCAGAGCTCCGGCAACGGCGCCGCACCCCCACCCCCCACCCCGCGGGGCGTCAGTGGTGGATCTGGGTCACCACCACGTCGAGGGACCAGGGCTTGCCCGCCTTGGCGGGGGCCTCGGCCTCGACGGCGTAGCCCAGGTCCCGCAGGGCCTCGACCAGCTCGCCCGGGCCCGTCGGCACGGCCCCGGCGAGCAGCAGGTCCCGGACCAGCCGGCCCTTCGTGGCCTTGTTGAAGTGGCTCACCACCGAACGCTTTTCGACGCCGTCCACCACCTGCGAGTGCAGCACCCGCACGGTCGCGGTCCGCCCCGCCACCTCGCCCTTCGGCTTCCACGCCGCCCCGTACGCCGCCGACCGCAGGTCCAGCACCAGCCCGTCACCGGCCGCCTCCGGCATGACCTCCGCCATCGGCCCCCGCCAGTACGCGCCCAGCGCCCCCAGACCCGGCAGCTTCACACCCATCGAGCAGCGGTACGACGGGATCCGGTCGGTGATCCGCACCGCGCCCCACAGGCCCGAGAAGACCAGCAGCGAGCCCTCGGCGAGCTTCCGCGCCGGCTCCGGCAGGTCGGCCAGGCCCAGCGCGTCGTACAGCACGCCGGTGTAGATCTCCCCCGCCGGGCGGGCGGCCGCGGACCGCAGTTCGAGGTTCTTCGCCACCTCGCCCCGAAGGCCCTCGCTCAGGCCCAGCACCTCGCGCGCCTTGAGCTCGTCGGCCCCGCACAGCCCGACCAGCTCCTCCAGCACCTCCGCCCGGGCAGCGGCCAGTCCGGGCAGGGACAGCGTCTCCGGCTCCAGGGGTGCGCCGGAGCCGCCGGCGGCCTTTCCTTCGGACGGCGGCAGCAGCACGAGCACGGTGGTTCTCCTTCGGTACGACTTCCCTGCGACTTCAGCACGTCGCCACGCGGGGGATGCGGCCCCCGAGCCAGGGTAGACGGCCCCGCAACCACCGCCCCACCGCTCGCCGTGCCGGACGGGCTGCCCGCCCCTAGGCTCGACCCATGCCACGCCGTCAGATGCACATGACCGGCGCAGACGGGGCTGCCCTGCGGGCCGCGCTGCGTGAACTGCGGACGAAGCTGGAGGTGCCCGGGGAGTTCCCGGCCGCGGTCCTCGCCGAGGCGGAGCAGGCGGCCGCGGACCCGCGCCTCCCCGGACAGGACAGCACCGACATCCCGTTCTTCACCATCGACCCCCCTGCCTCCGTCGACCTCGACCAGGCCATGCACCTGGCGAAGCGGTCCTCCGGCGGCTACCGCGTGCACTACGCCATCGCCGACGTCGCCGCGTTCGTCACCCCGGGCGGCGTCCTCGACGCCGAGGCGCACCGCCGGGTCACCACCCTCTACTTCCCCGACGGAAGGGTCCCCCTGCACCCGTCCCTGCTCTCGGAGGGCGCGGCCAGCCTGCTGCCCGGTCAGACCCGCCCGGCCCTGCTGTGGCGGCTCGACCTGGACGCCGACGGCCGGGTCGAGACCGCCGACGTGCGCCGCGCCCTGGTCCGCAGCCGGGCCAAGCTCGACTACGACGGCG
Organism: Streptomyces sp. NPDC085524; assembly: GCF_044541755.1. Lineage (NCBI taxonomy): Bacteria > Bacillati > Actinomycetota > Actinomycetes > Kitasatosporales > Streptomycetaceae > Streptomyces > Streptomyces sp. NPDC085524. Next base: position 32,522 of record NZ_JBITTH010000027.1, on the reverse strand, counting down.
TGCAGAAGGCCATCGACTCCGGCACCGCGGAGGAACCCCTCGCCCTCCTCAAGGACATCGGGCGGCTCCGCGAGGCCCTGGAACGCGAGCGCGGCGGCATCTCCCTCAACGTGCCCGAGCAGGAGGTCGTCGCCCAGGACGGCTCGTACGCCCTGGCCTACCGCGCCCCGCTGCCCGCCGACGGCTGGAACGCCCAGATCTCCCTCATGACCGGCATGGCCGCGGCCGACCTGATGCTGGCCGCGGGCACCGGCATCCTGCGGACCCTGCCGAACGCACCCGACGGCGCCGTCGGACGGCTGCGGCTGACGGCGAAGGCCCTGGGGATCGACTGGCCGCACCACGTCCCGTACGCGGAACTCGTCCGCTCCCTCGACCCGCACCGCCCCGCCCACGCGGCGTTCCTGCAGGAGTGCACGGCCCTGCTGCGCGGCGCGGGCTACACGGTGTTCAGCGGCGGCGAGACCCCCGACCCGGCGATCCACTCCGCGGTGGCGGCCCCCTACGCGCACTGCACCGCACCGCTGCGCCGGCTCGTCGACCGGTACTCCGGCGAGCTGTGCGCGGCGGCGGTGGCCGGGGCGGAGCCCCCGCAGTGGGCGGTGGAGGCGCTCGCCGGGCTCCCCGAGCGGATGTCGGAGGGCTCCCGGCTGGCGAACGCGGTCGAGCGGGAGTCGGTGGACCTCGTCGAGGCCGCCGTGCTGAAGGACCGCGTCGGGGAGACCTTCGACGCCACGGTGATCGACGTCAAGGACCGGGAGCCGCTGGTGGGGACGGTCCACCTGGAGGAGCCCGCGGTGGTCGGCCGCGTCGAGTCCCCGCGGGAGGAACTGCCGCTGGGCGAGCGCATCCGGGTCCGCCTCGCACGGGCGGACCCGGGGACCGCGAAGATCCTCTTCGCTACGGTGTGACGGCCCTCCCGCTCCCCTCCCTGACGGCCGCGACCAGCGCCCGGGGGTCGTCGGCGTGGAAGCGCAGCACGCGCGCCTCGCCCCGGGCCCCCAGCGGGCGGGTGACGGGGAGGGGGCGGGTCAGCTCCAGGGTCACCGTGGTCTGGCTGCCGACGATCAGGTCGAGCTCCCCGTCCTCGGAGAGGCCGACGAGCCGGCCCTCGGGGTAGCGGCGGTCGACCCGTACGGAGGCCACCGCGTCCGGCGGCACGACGAGGTCGAACAGCGCCCCGTAGCGGATCCGCAGGGACCCGTCGGGGCGGACCACGTGCGGCCGCGTCACGCAGGCGGCGTGCAGGGCGAGCACGAGCAGCACCCCGTAGACGTCGAGGACGAGCACCACCCGGTGCACCGCCGGCCAGGGGATGAGGAAGGACAGCGCGACGGTCTCCACGACCGACACGAAGAGCATCCCGTACATCATGGCGGTCTGCGGTCCCGTGTACGCGGCGGCCAGGTCCCCGTCCCGCACCCCGTGCTTGCGGCGCACGACCCACCGTCCGAGCGAGGCGGTGGCGCGCAGCTCGTGCCGCACCAGCCGCCGGACCGGGACGGGCACCACGGCCCGCCCCGCCTCCCGCAGAGCTTCGCCGCGCGGCGCGCCGCGGCGGCGCCCGGCCGCGTACAGCCGGCACAGCACCCAGGCCTCCAGCAGCAGCACCGCGAGCACCAGGCCCTCGGCGGCGGCGATGCCCCACCCCGGGAGCCGGACGCCCGCGGCCAGGCACGCCACGAGCACCAGCTCCGCCGGCACGGCGGCGGCCGCGGCTAGGCGCGCCGCGCGTATCGCGCTCATCCCCGCCCCCTCTCCAGGAACGCCTCCATGACCCGGCGGACGACCTCCGCCTGCGCGGGGGCGTACTCGGCGAGCAGCGCGTCCCGGAACCCGGCCACGACCACCCCGTCCGCGGGCACGGCGGCGAACACCTCCTCGGGCACGGCCGCCACGAACTCCGCGGCCAGCCCCGGGATCCGCGGATCGTCCACGGGGGCTTCGGCGAGGTCGTCGAGCCGCTCGTACAGGGCGAGTACGGCGGGATCGGCGGCCAGCGGTCCGAGCACCGCGTAGAGCTCCTCGCCGGCCGCGCCGGAGGCGTCGAGGAGTTCCAGGTGCTCGCGGTCCGTCGCCGCGGAGCGCGAAGCCGTCCGCGGCGCCTTCGCGAGCAGCGCGGCGAGCGCGGGCGACAGCGGCTCGGCCTCCCCGGGCCCGGCGGCCAGCAGCACGGCGAGCCGCCGCCTGCGCTCGGCGAGTTCGGCCTGCTGGCGGGCCAGGTCGGCGTCCAGTTCCGCCAGTACGTCGGCCAGTTCGCGCCCGGCGTCGTCGGCGAGGACGTCCCGCACCTCGTCGAGGCTCAGCCCGAGCTCGGTGAGCCGGCGCACCCGGGCCAGCAGGACGGCGTCGCGGACCCCGTAGGCCCGGTACCCGTTGAGTCGCCGCTCCGGTTCCGGGAGCAGCCCGACATGGTGGTAGTGCCGGATCGCCCGGGCGGTGACCCCGACGAGCGCGGCGATCTCTCCGATCCGCATGGCCCCAGTAGAAACCCTGCCGCTGCGTCAAGGTCAAGCGCGGCCTCCGCCCCGGGTACCATGGCCAGCACGGCAGACGAGTCGGCCGGGCGGCCGCGTCGGGATCCCCGGATCCCGCCGAGGAACGTCCGGGCTCCACAGGGCAGGGTGGTGGGTAACGCCCACCCGGGGTGACCCGCGGGACAGTGCCACAGAAAACAGACCGCCGGGGGCTTCGGCCCCCGGTAAGGGTGAAACGGTGGTGTAAGAGACCACCAGCGCCTGGGGTGACCCAGGCGGCTAGGTAAACCCCACCCGGAGCAAGGTCAAGAGGATCCGTCCCCGGACGGGTCTGCGCGAACGCTTGAGGGCTGCCCGCCCGAGTTCGCGGGTAGACCGCACGAGGCCGGTGGCAACACCGGTCCTAGATGGATGGCCGTCTCCCCGGCGACCGCGAGGTCACCGGGTGACAGAACCCGGCGTACAGGCCGGCTCGTCTGCCGTTTCCCACTCCGTCCGGGGTGCCGTGTCCGATCCGCTCGGGGTGCCGTGCCGCGGGTGCGGGCGGCTGCCCCGGTGCGCAGCGGCGGGTGCAGACGTCTTTCGGCGGGGCACACCGTCGGGCACCCTCGGATGCATGACCGATCACCGCGCTGCCGCGGCCGACGCCGCCGCGCTCATACGCGACCTCGCCGGAGCGACCGGCGACCCCTTCAAGGCCTACGCGAGTCCCGACGACGTCGCCGCCGTGACCGAGAGCCTGCGCGACCTCGCCCGCCACCTCGAGGACGCGCTGGAGCACCTGGCCCTGCACGTCGCCCACCGCCGCGACTGGGCCGCCGCGGACGCGGGGGAGGCCGGGCAGTACCCGCGGGTGGCGAGCAACAAGATCCGGTTCGCCGGGGCCCAGGCCAAGAACATGTCCCGGGCCCTCGAGGGGGCGGTCGAAGCCCTCGGCCACCTCCGGCCCGCGCCCTGAGCAGGGCGGGGCCGTGAGCGGCTACCGCAGGTGCGAGGTGTCGTTCAGGAGGCGGACCGAGGCGTTGCCGTCGGCGTAGTAGGCCACCGCCGAGAGCGAGGCCGCGGAGAGTTCCATGCGGAACAGGGACTCCGGCGGGGCGCCCAGGGCGAGCCGGACCAGGATCTTGACCGGGGTCACGTGCGTGACCAGCAGCACCGTGCGGCCGGCGTGGGCGGCCAGCAGGCGGTCGCGGGTGGCGGAGATCCGGCGGGTGGCTGCCATGAAGCTCTCGCCGCCGCCCGTGGGCGACGCCTTCGGGGAGTCCAGCCAGGCCTGCAGGTCGTCCGGGAAGCGCTCCTGCACCTCGGCGAAGGTCAGGCCCTCCCAGGCGCCGAAGTCCACCTCGCGCAGGCCGTCTTCGACGGTGACGCCGAGGCCGAGGCGGGTGGCGACGGCCTGCGCGGTCTCGCGGCAGCGGCGCAGCGGGGAGCAGATGACCGTCTGGATCGTGCCGCGGGCGGCCAGCGCCTCGGCCACCGCGGCGGCCTGGCGGCGTCCGGCCTGGGACAGCTCGGGGTCGCTGCCGCCGCTGCCGGAGAAGCGCTTCTGCGGGGTGAGCGCGGTCTCGCCGTGCCGGAGCAGCACGAAGGTGGCCGGCGCCCCCATGTCGGGGCCCCAGCCGGGAGTTGCCGTGGCCGCGGCCGCAGCCGTGGTCTCGGGGGCCTCGGAGTCGAGGCAGGGCTCCAGCATGGCCTGGGCCTCGGGGAGGGCGCCGCCGTCCGTGAACAGCACGTCGGCCGCTTCCTGGACCCGGTCGGCGGAGGCGCGTACCGCGCCGGAGGCGGCCGGCACCGTCGCGCGGCTGCGCGTGCCGCTGCCGGAGGTGACCGCCCCGGCCGCGATGCCGCGTGCGGCCTCGGCCTCCCGGCCGCCGGGCGGCGTACCGCCGCCGGGGGCGGCCTCGGCGTCGGCTCGCGTACGGCCCGCGGCGAGGGCGGCCCGCGCCGCCGCCGCGCCCGCGGCGGCGTCGCCCGGGGGCCCGGGCGGGGCCGAGAAGGCGGCCGTGGAGGCCGACGGCTCCCACTGCCTGCCGTACTTGCCCGCGTCCATCGCCTCGTTGGCGAGCCGGTCCGCGTGCTTGTTCCGCTCGCGCGGGATCCACTCGTACGACACCTGGGAGGCGGGCAGGATCTTCGCCGCCTCCGCCGCCAGCGGGCGCATGTCCGGGTGCTTGATCTTCCAGCGGCCGGACATCTGCTCGACGACGAGCTTGGAGTCCATCCGGACCTGGACCTGCGCGTCGGGGGACAGCTCACGGGCCGCCTTGAGCCCGGCGATCAGGCCCTTGTACTCGGCCACGTTGTTCGTCGCGACGCCGATGAACTCGGCGCGCTCGGCCAGCGTCTCCCCCGTCGCCGGATCCAGGACGACCGCGCCGTAGCCGGCGGGCCCCGGGTTGCCCCGGGAGCCGCCGTCCGCCTCCACGACGAACCGGACAGGGCTCTGCATCAGATGCCCGAGTCCGCCGTACGGACCAGGATGCGGCCGCAGTTCTCGTGACGGACGACCTGGTCGCGGGCCGCGGCCTTGATCTCGTTGACCTCGGCCATGTCGAGCTCCAGCCGGCAGCCCTCGCAGCGGCGCTGGTACAGGCGCGCGGCACCGACCCCGCCCTGCTTGACGCGGATCTTCTCGTACAGGGCCATCAGGTCGGCCGGCATCGAGCCGACGATGACCTCGCGGTCCTTGGTGACCCTGGCGGCCTCGGCGTCGAGCTCACCGGTCGCGGCGTCACGGCGGGCGGTGGCGTCCGCCAGCTTGCCTTCGAGGGCGGAGACGCGCTCGGTCAGCTCGGTGACCCGCTCCTGCGCGCCCTCCAGGCGCTCCATGACTTCCAGGACCACGTCCTCCAGGTCGGCCTGGCGCTTGGCGAGGGAGACGACCTCGCTCTGCAGGTTCGCCAGGTCACGGGCGGAGACGCCGACGCCGGAGTCCAGTCGCGCCTGGTCGCGGGCGGCGCGCTGGCGCACCTGGTCCACGTCCTGCTCCGCCTTGGTCTGCTCGCGGGCCGCGTCGCTCGCCTGCGTCTGCGCGGCGACGAGCAGGTCGCGCTGCTGGGTGAGGTCCTTGGCCAGGGAGTCGACCTCGGTGTGCTCCGGCAGCGACTTGCGCTTGTGGGCGAGCTGAGACAGCCGGACGTCCAGGGCCTGGACGTCGAGAAGTCGGATCTGGTCGGCGGGCTCGGCGTTCAGTTGGGGGCTCCAGAGGTAGAAGGGGAGGTGACGGACGGCGCGTGCGCCGTCCAGGGGTCGGTGACCGTGCGCGAGACGTGGGTCCGCAGGCCCCAGCCGTTGCGCTCGGAGATCGCGTCGAGTTGCGCGGCGGCCTGCTCGCACCAGGGCCACTCGGTGGCCCAGTGGGCGGCGTCGATCAGGGCGAGGGTGCTCTGCTCGCGGGCCTCGGACACCGGGTGGTGGCGCAGGTCGGCGGTGAGGTACGCATCCACGCCCGCGGCGCGGACCTCCGCGAACAGGCTGTCGCCGGAGCCGCCGCTGACGGCGACGGTACGGATGATCGCGTCGGGGTCGCCCGCGACGCGGATGCCCTGCGCGGTCTGCGGCAGCCAGGCGGCGGCGCGGGCGGCGAACTCGCGCAGGGTCTCGGGGTGGTCCAGTTCGCAGAGCCGGCCCAGGCCCCGGCGGCCGTTCGGGTCGGTCGGGTCGGGCACGAGCGGGCCGGTGATCCGCAGGTCCAGGGCGCCGGCGAGGGCGTCGGAGACCCCGGGGTCCGCGGTGTCGGCGTTGGTGTGGGCGACGTGCAGCGCGATGTCGTTCTTGATCAGCGTGTGAACGACCCGGCCCTTGAAGGTGCCGGCTTCGACGGTGGTGGTGCCGCGCAGGTAGAGGGGGTGGTGGGTGACGACCAGGTCGGCGCCGAGCTTGACCGCCTCGTCGACGATCTCCTGTACGGGGTCCACGGCGAACAGCACCCGGGAGACCTCGGCATCGGGGTCGCCGCAGACGGTGCCGACGGCATCCCACTGCTCGGCCCGCGAGGGGGGCCAGAGAGCGTCCAGCGCGGCGATGACTTCAGAGAGACGGGGCACGGGGCAAGGCTACCGTCCGGGGCGACCATCCTGGTCAGGAGCAGCCCGCCGGCTCCTGCCCGCAGGTCCGGCCGGGCAGGGGCGGCGCCGGCGGCGGCCACCGGGGCCGTGCCCCGAACGCCCCGATATCGCACAGCACAACCATCACCTCCACCACAGGCGAATCGCCGACCGGACACCCGTATGTGTGAAGCGGAGTTGGCAGTGTTGTTCGGCAGGAAGTGCGAAAACTAGCTTCCTCTCGGAGGTGAGGGCCCAGATGACTGTCTGTGCCATCGATGTGACGACCACGGCTCCGTTCACGATCGCCGTGGACGGTTCGTACGCCGCCCGGCTCGCCGGAGAGGGCGAGGCGCACTACGCCGAGCGCTGGACCCTGGCCGGGTCCGAGGCGTACGCGGTACCGCTGCCGCTCGCCCAGCCCGAGGAGGCCGACAGCGAGGTGCTCCCGCTGACGGACGGGCGGGTGCTGATCCACCGTCGGGTCGCGGAGCGGCACGCCTTCGCGCTGCTGTACCCGACGGGCGCGGAGGCCGGACCCCGGACCGGGGAGCTCCGGCTCGGAACGGTGGACGCGGAGGAGGGGCTGCGGGTCCGGCTGCTCGCGCCGTGCCCGGACGGGCTCGCCGCCTTCGCCCTGGCCGCGACGGACACCGAGACGACGGTGTGGCAGGTGGCGGGCGGCCCCTTCGCGCAGGTGGCCCGTGTTCCCGGCCGGTGTTCCGGCGGGGTCTGGCTGGACCGGGCGGGCCGGATGCTGGCCCTGGACCGGGAGCTGGAGGGCACCGTCAAGGCCGTCGCGGTGGACCTGGGGCGGGGCGGCGAGGTCTCCCCGCTGCTCCAGATCGCCGAGGACAGCGAGGACCGGCTGCTGCTGGCCGACCCGGACGGCGGGCTGCTGCTGATCCGCTCCGACGCCCCGGGCGAACCGCGCCTGGGGTGGGGGGTGCTGGGCAGCACCCGGCCGGTGCGCTTCCCGGAGTGCCTGCGGTTCGAGGAGGAGGCGACCCCGTTCGCGGTGCAGCCGGGCCAGACCCTGATGCCGGAGACGTGCGGGGTCGCGCTGCGGGTGGGCGAGGCCGGGCTCGCCCTGTGGCGTCCCGCCGACCGGCACGTCTTCCGGCTCGGCGGCCCCGCGGGCTGGCTCGGCGGCACGGGCCTGTGGACCGCGGAGGGCCGCCTGCACCTCCCGTACGCGACCCCGGAGGCGCCCTGCGGGATCCTCGGGACGACCCTGCCGGCCGCCCCTCCCCCGCCGGTCCACCTGGATCCGTCGCCGCCCGCGGCCGCCGCACCCCGGCCGGTCCCGCTGCAACAGGCCCCGCTGAACCGGGCTGCGCAGGCGTAGCCGCGCCGGCCGGCCCACGGCCGTCGGCGCCTGCCGGGACCACCTGCACCCCGCGGGCGGGAACGCTGTCTAGAGTCCTCACTTGAACGGCAGAAGATCTTGCCGCGCGTTCTGGGGGGATGTGTTCGTGAAGAGGGCTTGGCCGGCCGTTCTGGTCGCGCTGGCGGTACTCCCTGCCTCCGCGCCGGGGGTCACGGCCGGTTCCGCAGGACCCGGGTCCGGATCCGGGTCCGCGTACCCGTCCGAAACGGTGAGGTTCACCGCGTGGACCTGGAACGTGTCGGGCCACAAGATGAACCGGGGCTCCACCGACAACGGCCTGGTGGACGAGGCGGTCGGCTCCATCGAGCGGGCCGGGGACGACGTGGACTTCGCGTCCTTCAACGAGATGTGCCACGGCCAGTACCAGAAGGTCCTGGAGGAACTGGCGGACTGGAACCCCGCGAACAGGAGCTACGCCCGGTTCCAGGAGGCCATCCCGGCGGGCAGCCGTGACAGTGCGGGCCGGGAGATCTGCCAGGGGCAGGCCTACGGCAAGGCGCTGTTCAGCCGGTACGAGCTGGGCCCGGCCGAGTACCACGTGTTCGCGCAGGAGAGCGGCCACACGTACCAGTCCGCCGACGGTGCGACGCATCCCGTGATGAGCGGCCTGCTCTGCGCACCGCCGGTGGCCCACCCGAACATGAAGTTCTGCTCGGTGCACATCACGCCGGTGTCCACGCAGGACCAGCCGTACGGGCACCGGCAGCTGCACGAACTGGTGGCCCTCCTGGACGGCTTCGCCAAGGCGGGCAAGACCTACATGGTGGCCGGCGACTTCAACGCGCAGCCGGGCTACGGCCGCCTCGACCAGTTCTACGACCGGGCGGTCAACGCCCTCCCGGGCAGCAGGAACCGGGAGAACCGGGGCCGGCACCGGGAGCTCGACGACACCGACGACCGGTGCCCCGGCAACGGGGAGTGGAGCGCCGACACCACCGAGGGACAGGAGCCTCCCTGCGGGGGCGGGCGGAAGCTCGACATGATCTTCGTCCGCAGCAGGCAGCTCGCCTCGTCCGGCTACACCGCCGACACCCGGGACATCCCCGGCTGCCGGGAGGTCGATGCCCGGGGCAGGGCAGTCGGCGGCACCGACCGCCCCTGCACCGACCACCGCGTCCTGATCGGTCACGCCGAGCTCAGGATCCGCCTGCCGGGCGGCTCCGGCCGGTGACGACCCGGCGCCCCTGCGCGGGACGCGCGGTCCGGGGACGGCTCCCCTGCGCGGGACGCGCGTACGAGGCCGGCCCGCGCCCCGCCCGGAGGAGCGGATCGCGGGCCGGCTTCCGTACCCGGTCGTGGCTAGCCGTGCTTGAGGCCGAGGACCTCGGCCGCCGCGAAGGTCTCGTTCGCGGGGCGGGCGTCGTAGTGCGGGGTGAGCAGCTCGTCCAGCTCCTCGAAGGAGAAGGCCTCCTTCGAGGTGTCGAACTTGGCCGCCACCTTGGGGCGTTCCATCACGACCACGATCCCGCCGTGCACGACGAACAGCTGGCCGTTGGCCTTCGCCGAGGCGGGCGAGGCCAGGTAGCCGACGAGCGGGGAGACGTGCTCGGGAGCGAGGGCGTCGAGCTTGCCCTCCTCCGGGACCTGGAAGCCCGCGAAGACGTCCTCCGTCATACGGGTGCGGGCGCGCGGGCAGATGGCGTTGGCCGTCACCCCGTACTTCGCGAGGGCCAGGGCGGTGGACGTGGTCAGGCCCACGATGCCGCCCTTGGCCGCCGCGTAGTTCGGCTGGCCGGCCGAGCCGCCGAGGAAGGCCTCGGAGGAGGTGTTGACGATCCGGCCGTAGACCGGGCCGCCCGCCGCCTTCGACCGCTCGCGCCAGTGCACGGACGCGAAGTGGGTGGTGTTGAAGTGGCCCTTGAGGTGGACCCGGATCACCGAGTCCCACTCCTCCTCCGACATCGAGAAGACCATCCGGTCGCGCAGGATGCCCGCGTTGTTGACGAGGACGTCGAGCTTCCCGAAGCTGCTCACCGCCAGGTCGACCAGCTCGCGCGCCTGCTCGAAGTCGGCAACGTCGCCCAGGTGCGCCACCGCCTGGCCGCCCGCCGCACGGATCTCCTCGGCCACCTCTTCCGCCGGGGCGGCCGAGGCCTCCCCGGAGCCGTCACGGCCCGGCTGCCCGAAGTCGTTGACGACCACGCTCGCGCCGAGCCGTGCGAGCTCGATCGCCTCGGCCCGGCCGAGCCCGCGGCCCGCACCCGTGACGATGGCGGAGAGTCCCTCAAGTGGCAGTGACATCCGTACGGTTCCCCTCGGAGTTGGCAGAACGGTTCAGGCGACGCGTCGCAGGACGGTCGGAGGACGGGTCAGATCTCGATGCAGGTGCGCAGGGCGACACCGGTGCGCATCTGGTCCAGGGCGTCGTTGATCTCGGCGAGCTGCACCCGGTGGGTGATCAGGCTCGCCAGGTCCACCCGGCCGGCCCGCCACAGGGCGATGGTGCGGTCGTAGGAGCGGAGCACGTCCCCGCCGCCGTACATCGAGGGCAGGATCTTCTTCTCGTCGAAGAAGAGCGAGAACATGTCGACCTGGTAGTTGTCGTCGAGGGCGCCCGCGCCGACGATGACGACGCTGCCGCCGCGCCGGGTCATCTTGTAGGCGGTCTGCGCGGTGGCGGACTTGCCGACGACCTCGAAGACGTAGTCGAAGCCCTCGCCTCCGGTGATGCGGTTCTTGGCGTCGTCGAAGGCTTCGGGTGCGACCGCCTCCGTCGCCCCGAACTTCAGGGCCGCCTCGCGCCGGGACTCCACCGGGTCGACGGCGATGATCTGCGCCGCGCCCTGCACCTTGGCGCCCTGGATGACGGAGATGCCGACGCCGCCGCAGCCGATGACGGCGACCGAGGCCCCGGCCTCGACCTTGGCGGTGTTGATGGCCGCGCCGAGGCCGGTGGTGACTCCGCAGCCGATGAGGGCGGCGATGTCGAAGGGCACGTCGTCGGGGATCGGGATGGCGCAGGCGGCCGGGACGACCATCTCCTCGGAGAAGGTGCCGGTGCCGGCGAAGCCGAAGATCTCGGTGGCCGCCCGCTTGAAGTTGGGGGTGGCCACGTTCCCGAAGGCCTCCAGGCACAGGTGGCCCTGGCCCCGCTTGCACGCGGGGCAGTGTCCGCACGGCGGCAGCCAGCAGACGAGGACCCGGTCGCCGATGGCGTGGCTGGTGACCCCGTCGCCGACGTCCACGATCACACCGGAGCCCTCGTGGCCGGGGATGAAGGGGGCGGGCTGGGGCAGGACGCCGCTCATCGCGGAGAGGTCCGAGTGGCACAGGCCGGTGGCCTTGATGCGGATCCTGACCTTGCCGGGGCCGAAGCCCACGGCCTCCATGTCGTCGACGACCTCGAGCTTGTCCTGGCCTATCTCGCTCTGCAGTGCTGCGCGCACGGTGCGGCTCCTTCTACAGGTCCTGCGGGTCTGGATTACGCGTGTTCGACGACGGTGTCGGCGAGGACCGGCGCGTCGTCCCGTTCGACGGCGGTCACCGACACCAGGACCCGGCCGGGCTCCTGCCACATCCGCATGCGCAGCGTCTCGCCCGGGAAGACGATCCCGGCGAAGCGCGTGCGGTAGGCGCGGACGCGGGAGACGTCCCCGCCGAGCGCCGTGTCGACGACGGCCTTGAGGGTCATCCCGTACGAGCACAGGCCGTGCAGGATGGGCTTGTCGAAGCCGCCGAGCTTGGCGAACTCGGGGTCGGCGTGCAGGGGGTTCCAGTCGCCGGAGAGCCGGTAGAGCAGCGCCTGGTCGTCCCGGATGTGCCGCTCCTCGATGCGGTCGGGCGCGCGCTCGGGCAGCTCCTCCTTGGCGGAGGGCCCGCGCTCGCCGCCGAACCCGCCCTCTCCCCGTACGAAGATCTGCGCGTCGCTCGTCCACAGCGGCCCGTCGGCGTCCTCGACCTCGGAGCGCAGCACGATGACGGCGGCCTTGCCCTTGTCGTAGACGGCGGCGACCTTGGAGCTGGAGGTGGCCTGCCCCTTGACGGGGATGGGCCGGTGGAGCTGGATGGAGTGGCCGCCGTGCAGGACCATGGCGAGGTTGACGTCGATGCCGGGTGCGGACAGGCCGCCCAGCATGGCCATTCCGGCGCCGGCGACGGTCGCGAAGCTGGGCAGCACGTGCAGCTTGGATTCGAGGGTGTAGCGCAGCTCGTCCGGGTCGGTCGCCAGACTCTGCCCGTTGCGCGCGGCGCCGGCTCCGAGGCCGAGGTGGTAGAGCTGGATGTCCTTGTGGTCCCAGCCGATGTCCCCCGTGCGGGGGTCGGCGGCGAGGGCCTTGGCGGCATCGATCGGCATGAGGATGCTGCTCCCTGTTCTTGGCTCTTCTTGGAAGACCTCGGTGCGGCCGTCCGCACCGTCGGCCGCACCGAGGTCGCATGCGGACCGGTTTTAGAACGCGTTCTAGGACCGGTGAGGGAATGTATAACGCACGCCCCAGCAGTTGGGAAGAGCGCTGACCCCATGTGCTGACTCCGCGTCAGTTACTCTTCCCGCGTGAGCGAAATGCCCGTGAACCACCGCCCCGTCCGGTCCCTGCGGGTCCTGCTGGACCCGCCCGATCCGGCCCTGGCGCTGCGGCTCGGCCTCCAGCCGGACATCGAGGTCGTACGGGACCTCACGGCGCGCCCGGCGGTGGCGCTGGTGGAGGAGGTCGCCACCGCGGCGGCGATCCTCACGGACGATCCGGAGTGCCGGGTCCTGGTCATGACGGGCTCGGCCCACCCTGGCCTGCCCGAAGCGGTGCTCGCCGCCGGCGCGGCGGGCCTGGTCCTGCGGGACGGGCCGCTGGAGGAGCTGGCCGATTCCATCCGGCGTGCCTCGATGGGCGAGACGGTGATCGACCCGGTCCTGGGGTGAATCCTTTTCCGGCCCTCCCGCCTCTTGTGTGTGTGCCGACGACAAGATCGGCACCGACACGCACGACCTGGAGGTCGCAGTGATCTACGTCATCGCCGGAGCCGTCGCACTCGTACTGCTCTGCACCTGCACGGCCGTCGTCCTGCGCAAGCGGGGCCGGGCCCGTGGCTGACCCGTCCTGGCCGGGCGCGACGCTGGTCGCGGCCGCGCAGCGCGGCGACGTCGACTCGATCACCGCGCTGGTGTCCGGCTCGCACCCGCACGTACGCCGCTTCGCCCACACCCTGTGCTCCTCGCCCGAGGACGCCGAGGACGCGGCCCAGGAAGCGCTGATCATCCTGTACCGCAAGATCGGGATGCTGAGGGCGTCGGGCGCGCTGGCCTCGTGGATGTTCCGCATCGTCCGCAACGAGTGCCTGCGCCGGGCCCGTTCCGCGATCCCGCGGGGCCCCGCGGTGGTGCCGGAGCACCCGGTGATGTCCGCCGAGGACGAGGTGGTGCTGCGCCTGGAGGCGGCCCGGGTGGCGGCGGCGGTGGCCGCGCTGCCCGAGGACCAGCGCAGAGTGCTGATCATGCGGGACGTCCAAGGCCTGAGCGGCCGGGCGACCGCCGATGCGCTGGGGCTCAGTACCCCGGCGATGAAGTCCCGGCTGCACCGCGCCCGCGCGGCGGTACAGCTCGCCCTGCACCACACGGCTCCTGGAGGCGGAGATGACCATGCGGACCACTGACGGCGGCGGCGACTTCGCGAGCGCCTCCCTGCCCCGGCACCTCGGGCGCGGCGCGCTCGGCTTCGGCTCCCTGATCGGCGCCGTGGCCCTCCTGCCGGTGACGGGCCCCGTCTCCCTGCTCCTGGCGCCCGTCGGCCTGCTCGCCCTGCGCGGGTGCCCGATGTGCTGGGCGATCGGGCTGGCCCAGACCCTCTCCCGGGGCCGGCTGCAGCGCGAATGCGTCGACGGCCGGTGCGAGTTGGTGAAGGCGGGGCGATAGCGTGGCCCGATGGGCCTTTTCGACAAGCTGACCGGTACGCGGCGCCCCGACAGCGGTGTCGTACCCCTGCCCGCCGCGGAGGTCCGCGCCGCGCTGCTCGCGCTCGCAGGCCCGGACGCGCCGTTCGCTCTGCGCGAGGGCACCCCGAAGGAGCGCGCCGACCTGGTGGCGGTGTGGCGCATCCCCGAGGGCCGCTGGCATCCCGAGCGCGGCCAGACCCGGCTGCGCCTGGTCCCGGCGGCGCGGGAGGTCCGTGCGCTCGACGAGCAGTGGGAGGCGCTGGAGCCGGGGGAACTCTCGTCCGGCGGGCAGGGCCTCAAGTACTCCCGCGGGCCGGTGACCTCCGTCTCCGGGCAGTGGAGGGTCGAGCGCGGCCCGGACGGCCGCCGCCTCGAGAAGGAGTCGGCCTTCAGCTCCGCGCGGGTGAAGGCGCCGTTGCGCGACGCGGTCCTGGCGGCGGGGTGGACCTGGCGCGGCGTCTTCCGGCCGTAGCCCTCGTTCCGTTCGGGTGCGGCACCGCTGCGGGGGCTCCGCCCCCGGAGCGCCGTGTTGGTGGCCGCACCTGACGACCAGCAGGGGCATAAACCAGCCCCGCCGGCGTTTGAGGCGCGGGGTGCGGGGCGGAGCCCCGGGACCCCGCCCCGGCCGCTATTTGCGGAGCAGGGTCACCACCGCCGCGCCGCCCAGGCCGATGTTGTGGGCGAGGCCCACCCCGGCCCCGGGCACCTGACGCGCGCCGGCCTGGCCACGGAGCTGCCACACCAGTTCCGCCGCCTGCGCCAGCCCCGTCGCACCCAGCGGGTGGCCCTTGGAGATCAGCCCACCGGAGGGGTTCACCACCCACCGGCCGCCATAAGTGGTGGCCCCGCTCTCCACCAGCTTCCCCGCGGCGCCCTCCTCGCACATGCCGAGCGCCTCGTACGTGAGCAGCTCGTTGATGGAGAAGCAGTCGTGCAGCTCGATCACGTCCACGTCCTCGATGCCGAGGCCCGACGCCTCGAAGACCTGCCGACCCGCCGCCGCCGACATCGGCTTGCCGACGACGTCGATGCACGAGCCCGAGGAGAAGGACGCGTCCGTGTCCGTGGTCATCGACTGGGCGACGATCTCGACCGCCTTGTCGTGCAGCCCGTGCTGCACGACGAACCGCTCCGACACCACCAGCGCCGCCGCCGCGCCGTCCGAGGTCGGCGAGCACTGGAGCTTGGTCAGCGGGGAGTGGATCTCCTTCGCCGCCAGGATCTCCTCGACCGAGTACACGTCCTGGAACTGCGCGTTCGGGTTGTTCGCCGAGTGCCGGTGGTTCTTGGCACCGACCGCCGCGAGCTGCGCGGCCGTGGTCCCGTACCGCTCCATGTGCTCGCGCGCCGCGTTGCCGAAGATCTGCGCGGTGGGCGGGGACATCTCGAAGCCGTGCCCGGCCGCCATGATCCCGTAGTGGCGGGCCACCGGCGAGACACTGAAGTCGCCGCCGTCCGCGCCGCCGCCCAGTGCGCCGCGCTTCATCTTCTCGAAGCCGAGCGCGAGGACGCAGTCGTTGATCCCGCCCTCGACGAACTGCCGCGCCATCATCAGCGCCGTCGAGCCGGTCGCGCAGTTGTTGTTCACGTTGTAGACCGGGACGCCGCTCAGCCCCAGCTCGTACGCCGCCCGCTGCCCGGCGGTGGAGGCCTGGAAGCAGTACCCGACCGGCACCTGCTCGACCAGGCCGTAGTCCACGCCCGCGTCCGCGAGCGCCGCGGTCCCGGCCTCCTTCGCCATGTCCCAGTACTGCCAGTCCCGCGACTCCGGCTTCTCGAACTTCGTCATGCCGACGCCCACGATGTACGACTTCATGTCTGTACTGCCCTTCAGTCCCTGGGAAGGCCGAGGATGCGCTCGGCGACGACGTTGAGCTGGACCTGCGTGGTGCCCCCGGCGATGGTCAGGCAGCGGGACATGAGCATCCCGTGCACCGCCCGCTCCCCCGCCCCCTCCCGTACGGCGCCCGCCGGGCCCAGCAGTTCGAGCGTGAGCTCGGCGGTGCGCTGCTGGTGCGGGGTCTGGACGAGCTTGCGCACGGACGCACCCGCGCCGGGCTCCAGCCCCGACACCTGCTGGAGGGTGGTGCGCAGTCCGATGCAGGCCAGGGCGTGCGCCTCGGCCGCCAG
This sequence comes from Streptomyces sp. NPDC085524, assembly GCF_044541755.1. Classification (NCBI taxonomy): domain Bacteria; kingdom Bacillati; phylum Actinomycetota; class Actinomycetes; order Kitasatosporales; family Streptomycetaceae; genus Streptomyces; species Streptomyces sp. NPDC085524. The sequence continues at coordinate 16,614 of NZ_JBITTH010000027.1, read as the reverse complement.
CGCCCCGATGCGGGCGCGGTGGGCCCCGTCGAGGTCGGCGGAGCGGGCGATGAGGGCTTCGAGGCCGGTGTCGAAGCTCATCAGGCCGGCCATGTGGACGCGCTCGTTGCCGAGGGTGTTGCGGGCGACCTTCCAGCCGCCGTCGGGCGCCCCGACGAGTGCGTCCGCCGGGAGGACCGCGTCGTCGAAGTAGACCTCGTTGAAGAGGGCTTCGCCGGTGATCTCCTTGAGCGGGCGGACGTCGATTCCGGGGGTGTTCTTCATGTCGACGACGAAGTAGCCGAGCCCCTTGTGCTTGGGGGCGTCCGGGTCGGTGCGGGCCAGCAGGATCCCGTAGTCGGCGGTGTGCGCGGAGCTCGTCCACACCTTCTGCCCGTTGATCCTCCACCCGCCGTCCCCGGTGCGCTCCGCCTTCGTCCGCAGCGAGGCGAGGTCGGAGCCCGCGCCGGGCTCGGAGAAGAGCTGGCACCAGGTCAGCTCGCCGCGCAGGGTGGGCAGTGCGTACGCCTCCCGCTGCGCGTCGGTGCCGTAGGCGAGCAGCGACGGCACGACCCAGGTGGCGATGCCGAGGTCCGCGACCCTGACCCCGGCCGCCTGCATCTCCTGCTGGACGACGAGCTGCTCGACGGGGCCCGCGCCGAGTCCGTAGGGCGGGGGGAGGTAGGGGGCCGCGTAGCCGGTCGGGGCCAGGATCCGCCGCGCCGCGGCCGGGTCGAGGCCGCGCGCGTCCTCGATGGCGGTGCGGGCGCGCACCCGGTACTCCTCCGCCTCCGCGGGGAGTTCGAGGCGCAGCTCGCGCCGGGCGCCGCCCTCCGCGAGGCGGACGGCCCGGATGCGGTGGCCGTCGCCGGAGCCGAGCAGCTGCCGGGCGACGACCGCCCGCCGCAGGTACACGTGCGCGTCGTGCTCCCAGGTGAAGCCGATGCCGCCGAGGATCTGGATGCAGTCCTTGGCGCAGGAGTAGGCGGCGTCCAGCGCGGTGCCCGCGGCGAGCGCCGCGGTCAGCGAGCGCACGTCCGCCGGCTCGTCCATCGCGTTCGCGGCGTCCCAGGCCAGGGCCCGGGCCTGTTCCAGCCGGACCAGCATGTCGGCGCACAGGTGCTTGACGCCCTGGAACTGCCCGATGGGCCGGCCGAACTGCTCGCGTATCTTCGCGTACGAGGCGGCCGTGTGCAGGGCCCACGCGGCGGTGCCGCAGGCGTCGGCGGCGAAGAGGGTGCAGGCCAGGTCCCGTACGAGGGCCGCGTCCAGTTCCAGGACCCGGTCGGGTCCGGCGGTGACCCCGCGGGCGTGGACCTCGGCGGTGGGGCGGGTGGGGTCGGCGCTCTCGTGCGTACGGATGTCCAGCGCGGCGGCGTCCACGGCGAACCAGCGGGTGCCGTGCGCGGCCTCGGCGGCGAGCAGCACGAGGTCCGCCTCGCCGGCGCCGAGCACGGGCGGGGCGAGCCCGTCGAGCAGGTACCCGCCGCCCTCGACGGCGACGGCCGTCAGGGTCCCGGGGCCGAGCGCCACCGCACCGACCCGCCCGGCGAGGGGCTCGGCGCCTGCCCGGTCCAGCAGGACGGACGCCAGCGCGCTCGGCAGGTACGCCCCGGGCAGCGCGCCCCGGGCGGCCTCCTCGACGACGACGGCGAGGTCGAGCAGGGTCCCGCCCTCCAGGTGCGGCTCCAGCAGGCCCTGCGCGCCCATCGCGTCCCAGTAGGCGGGCCGCGCCCCGGTCTGCGGCGGGGTGTCGAGCAGCTTGCGCACCTCTTCGGGAGGCATGACCCGGGCCGCCCAGCCGCGTACGGCTTCGGCCAACTCCCGCTGTTCCGCTGTGATTCCGATGCCCATGCGCGGCAGAGTAGAACACGTTCCATTCTGACGGAAGGTCAGATCGGAACGTGTTCTCCGCGTCGCAACGGCAGCAGGGGGGGGTCAGGACCGTCCGTAGTAGTAGCCGTCCCCGTGCGCGGGCCCCACGTTGTGCTGGAGTCCGGCCGGCTCGCTCTTCGTGAAGAACGACGGGTCCAGCGCGCCGCAGAAATTGCCGGGCGACCTGCTCTTGTCCACCGCCGCCGAGCCGACGTCGATCCGGCTCCCGCCGCCGCCCACCGACACCACCTTGGCGATGTTCTCGCAGTGGCCCAGCTGGGACTCGGTGATCAGGCGGACGGAACCGGACCGGGAGATGGTCACCGTCACCGGCTGGTCGATGTTGAACTGGCCCTTGTAGGTCCAGGAACCGACGAAGTACGAGGGCACGGCGTCCCCGCCGGAGGAGCCGCCGCCGCTCGGCGAGCCCGCACCTCCGGGCGTGGAGCCCGGGGTGGTGCCGGACGCGTTGCCGCCGCCGGGACCGGTGCCCGCACCGGTGCCCCCGGGGGCGCCCCCGCCGCCGTTTCCGGCGCCGCTCCCGGTCCCGCCCGGGGAGCCCGCGCCGCCTCCCGGTGTCCCCGCGCCCGCCGCGGCGCCCTGCGCACCGCCGCCGCCCGGGTCCGCGGCGCCGCCGACCTGGCCGCCCTGCACGGCACCGCCGACCTGGCCGCCCTGCGCCGCGGCCTCGGGGCTCTGGGGGGCCTGCCCGCCCGGGGCCGGTGAGCCGCCCGCGGCGGAGGGGGCGCCGCCCGCGCCGGGTGTCGCGGGAGCGCTGCCCGCCGGGGGCGCCGCCTGCGACCCGTCACCGCCGAACGGCTGGATCAGGGCCACCGTGCCCCCGCCGATCGTGATCACGAAGACGGCGGGCACGGCCACGGTCCACCGCCGCCTGCGGCTGCGCCGCCCGCCCGCGGAGGTGCCGTCCACGGGCACCGGCCCGGGGAGCGCGCCCGGTGCCGCGCCCGGTGCCGCACCGGCAGCCGGCTCCGCGACGGGCCCGGCGGCCCCGGACTCCGGACGCAGCCCGAGCGTCGCCCGGTCGGCGGACTGCGGGGCTGCCTCCACGGCTGCCTCCGGGGCGGCCTGCCGGGCGGCCTCCTGCTCCGCCTCCCGCCGGGGCGCCGCCTCCGCGTCGAGCAGCCGCGCCGCCTGCCGGGCGAGCCGTGCGACGACCTCGGGCGGCAGCCACGCCCCGCCGGGCGCCGCGGGACGGACCCGCTCCGGGTCCGCCAGCAGTTCCTCGACGCCGGGCCGGTCGTCGACGGCCTTGGCCAGGCAGCGGCGGATCAGCGCCCGCAGGGCGTCGTCCTGCACCCCCTCCAGCTCCGGCTCGGCCTCCACGATCTGGAACATCACCGCGTGCTGGTTGCTCGCACCGGCCCCGAACGGCAGCCGGCCCGTGGCCGCGTACGTGAGGACGCAGCCGAGCGTGAAGACGTCGCTCTTCACCCCGGCGCGCTGCCCGCGGACCTGCTCGGGCGACATGAACCCGGGCGAGCCGACCACCATGCCGGTGCTGGTCAGCAGCGACTCGACGGAGGTCTCCAGCGCTCGCGAGATGCCGAAGTCGATGACGCGGGGGCCCTCGACGGTCAGCATCACGTTCGACGGCTTGAGGTCGCGGTGCACGATCCCGGCCGAGTGGATGTCCCCGAGGGCGTGCAGCAGGCCCTCCGCGAGGGCGTGCACGGAGTCCACGGGCAGGGGGCCGTGCCCGCGCACGATCTGCTCCAGCGAGAGCCCGGGGACGTACCCCGTCGCCACCCAGGGCCGGTCGGCGTCGGGGTCCGCGTCGATCACGGGTGCGGTGTACCGCTCGCCGACGCGCCGGGCGGCGTCGATCTCGCGCCGGAAGCGGGCCCGGAACTGCGCGTTCGAGACGTGCTCCTCGTGCACCACCTTCACGGCGACGGTCCGCCCGCCCTCGGACCGGGCCAGGTACACCCGCCCCATCCCGCCGGCGCCGAGGCGCCCGAGCAGCAGGTACGGCCCTATCCGGCTCGGATCGGCGGCCGCGAGCGGTGTCGTGCCGCCGTCGACGCTGTCGTCGTCGGTGGTGTCGTCGTCGGTGGCGTCGCCGGCCCGGTCGTCCTGCTCGTCCTGGTCGTCGCTGATCCCACTGCTCATGCTGCCCGTTCCCCCCGGTGAGTCCGCTTGGTCGGCCGAACTCGCCTCAGGGTAAAGGCTGTTCGCGCCCGCCCCGCAGGGCGGGCGGCGCCCGGGGACCGGCCCGGGCGGCCCCCGCGGAGGCGGGTCCGCAGGTGCACCCGGGCCCCGGCATGGACCCCTACCCGACGGTAGGGCAGCATGGGCCGCCACCGTCACCGCCACGCACGCGCAACCCCGGAGGACCCATGGCCGCCACCCCCAAGCCGGAGACCCTCGCCGCCTTCGAGGCCGCCAAGGGGTTCATGCCCGTGGGCGAGGGCCTCGCCCTGTACGAGGCCGCGGCGTCGGCCGCCGCGCTCGGACTGCCGCTGCTGGAGGTCGGGACGTACTGCGGGCGCTCCACGATCCTGCTGGCCGACGCCGCCCGCGAGGCCGGGGTGGCCGCGATCACCGTCGACCACCACCGCGGCAGCGAGGAGCAGCAGCCCGGCTGGGAGTACCACGACCCGACGGTCGTGGACCCGGAGATCGGGCTGATGGACACCCTGCCCACCTTCCGCCGCACCCTGCACGGGGCGGGGCTGGAGGAGCACGTGATCGCGATCGTGGGGCGCTCCCCCCAGGTCGCGGCGGCGTGGGGCGGCCCGCTCGGCCTCGTCTTCATCGACGGCGGCCACACCGACGAGCACGCCACGGGCGACTACGAGGGCTGGGCCCCGCACGTGGCCGCGGGCGGGACGCTCGTCATCCACGACGTCTTCCCCGACCCGGCCGACGGCGGCCAGGCGCCGTACCGGATCTACCTGCGCGCCCTCGCCTCGGGCGCCTTCGAGGAGGTCTCGGTGACGGACTCCCTCCGCGTCCTGCGCCGCGTCGGCGAGGGCATCTGACACCCGGGACCGTTCGGCACGCCGGGCATATAAGCGCACCGCGCCCTCGAATGGCCCAGAACACAGACCCGGCCGGGCCGCCGGTCTAGCATCGCCGCGTGCGCTACGACGACAGCCCTCAGCCCCCCGAGTCCGCCGACGCCGCCGGCACCTCCGCCCCGGCCGGCCCCGCGGCGCGGCCCTGGTACGCCCGACGGTCCACCCTGGTCGTGGGGGCCGCCGCACTCGCCCCGGCCTGCCTGGCCGGGTGGGTGCTGGCCCAGGTCCTGACCGGAGCCGACTCCGGGCACGCCGGCGCGGGCCGGCACGACGCGAAGGCGGGCGCCGGGGCGGCGGCCGCGCCCGCCGCCCCGGCCAAGGGCCCGGCGAGCGGCCCCGCCGGGGCCCCGGCCAGGACCCCCGCCAAGGGCCCGCTCACCGGGAAGACGGTCGTCGTCGACCCCGGACACAACACCGGCAACTTCCAGCACACCGATGAGATCGACCAGCAGGTGGACATCGGCACGAACCGCAAGGAGTGCGACACCACCGGCACCACCACGAACTCCGGCTACATGGAGGCCGAGTTCACCTACGACGTCTCGCTGCGCCTGCGCGAGGCTCTGGAGGCCCAGGGCGCGAAGGTGGTCCTCACCCACGAGGGCGACCGTCCGTGGGGCCCCTGCATCGACGAACGCGCCCGGATCGGCAACGAGGCGGAGGCCGACGCCGTCGTCTCCGTACACGCCGACGGGGTCTCGGCCGGCAACCGCGGCTACCACGTGATCCTCCCCGCCAAGGTCAAGGGCGGCGGCGCCGACACCGCGCCGATCGTGGGGCCCTCCCGGACCCTCGGCGAACGGATCGGCTCGAACTTCGCCCGGACCACCGGATCGGACCCCGCCAACTACCTTGGCAGCGGGACCGGTTTGGTCGTCCGCGACGATCTGGGCGGACTGAACCTGTCAACCAGGCCCAAGGTGTTCATCGAATGCGGCAACATGCGTGACGCCAAGGACGCGGCACAGATGACGAGTCCGGAGTGGCGCCAGAAGGCCGCCCAGGGCATCGCGGACGGCATTGTGTCCTTCCTCGGCGGGTAGCCCTCTCGGGAGTCCCGCCGGGACTTGGTCACCGCCCCGATCCGTATCGCCGCGGGGAACCTCCGTACCATGGTGCCGCCCGCCCGCTCCAGTCACGTACTGCGACCGCGGCACCACGAGACGACCGAGACCGAGAAGGACACCTAAGACGTGAACATCCGCTCCCTCACTCGAGGCGACGGCGTGGTGATCGGAGCAGCGGCGCTGCTGTTCATCGCCTCGTTCCTCGATTTCTACTCCGCCACCGGCGGCGACCTCCCGAGCGCGTGGAACGGCGGCGGCCTCGCGCTGCCCACCATCTTCCTGGTCGGTTTCATCGCCGCCGGACTGCTCGTCTTCGCCCGCGTCCAGCCGGAGCGGAAGGTGCTGGGGCTGCCGCTGATCGCGTGGGGCACCGTGCTCGCCGTGTCGGCCGCCTGGTCCTCGCTGTGGGCGCTGTTCACCTGCCCGGCCATCCTCGACCTGGGCGCCGGCTCGATCATGTCCTTCCTCGCCACCCTGGCCCTGGCCGGCGTGGCCCTGTTCGGCACCAAGGTCCCGGCCCTGGCCGGCCAGCTGGTGCCGGACGCGCGCCCCGCCGCCCCCGCTCCGTACGGCGGCCAGCCCCAGCCGGGTGCCGGGTACGGCTACCCGGGTGCGCCGGAAGGCCAGCACGGCCAGCCGGGTCAGCCCTACGGCAACACCCCGCAGCCGGTCCCGCCGTACGGCGGCACCCCGCAGGACGCGGGCCAGCCGGCGGCCACGCCCACCCCGCCCCCGGCGGCGGACTTCTCCCCCTTCTGGTTCGCGGTCCCGGTGGCCCGCCCCCTCTTCGCCGAGGACGGCTCCCCCAACCCGATCGCAGAGCTCGCCCCGGGCACCTGGTACCTGGCCGTCGAGCAGCGCGGCCCCGCCACCCTGATCGCCCAGACCCAGGACGGCCGCCGTGGCGTCCTGAACGACACCTCGGGCATCCAGCGCGGCTGATTCCGCGACACCGCGCCGACGGCCCCCCGCCCTTCCGGGCGGGGGGCCGTTGCCCTACAGTCACCTGACGACCCGTCAGAAACGGCAGCGCGGAGGGGACCGGCATGCGCCTCGGACTCGCACTCGGCTACTGGGGCCGCGGCCCCGGCCCGGACCACCTCGACCTCGCCACCGAGGCCGAGAACCTCGGCTACCACTCGGTGTGGACCGCCGAGGCCTGGGGCTCGGACGCCTTCACCCCGCTGACCTGGATCGCCGCGCACACCTCGCGGATCCGCCTCGGCACCGCCATCGCCCAGATGGCCGCCCGCACCCCGACCGCCACCGCCATGCACGCCCTCACCCTGGACCACCTCTCCGGCGGCCGGATGATGCTGGGCCTGGGCCTGTCCGGGCCGCAGGTGGTCGAGGGCTGGTACGGGCGCCCCTTCCCCGCGAGCCCGCTCACCGCGACGCGCGAGTACGTCGACGTGATCCGGCAGGTGCTGCGCCGGGAGGGCCCCGTCACGCTGGACGGCCGCTTCCACCACCACCCGTACCGCGGCGACGACGGCACCGGCATCGGCAAGCCGCTCAAGCCCATCACCCACCCGCTCCGCGCGGACCTGCCGCTGCTGCTGGGCGCCGAAGGGCCGAAGAACATCGAGCAGACCACCCGGATCGCGGACGGCTGGCTGCCGCTGTACTGGTCGCCGACCCGCACGGACGTCTACCAGGCCTCGCTGACCGGCCTCCCCGACGGGTTCATGATCGCCCCGATGGCCCGCGCCAAGGTGTGCGACGACGTCGCCGAGGGGCTGCTGCCGGTGAAGGCGATGCTCGGCTTCTACATCGGCGGCATGGGCCACGCGGCCCGCAACTTCCACGCCGACCTCATGGCGCGCATGGGCTACGAGGAAGAGGCCCGCCGCATCCAGGAGCTGTTCCTGGCCGGGCGCAAGGAGGAGGCCGTACTGGCCGTCCCGGACGCGTTCGCCGACGAGATCTCGCTGATCGGCCCCCGGGAGCGGATCGCCGAACGCCTCGAACTGTGGCGCAAGGGCCCGGTCACCGACATGCTCCTGACCGCCCCGGACCCGCACACCCTGCGGGTGCTCGCCGAACTCAACAGCTAGGGACGCCTCCCCAAGTCCCTTGCACACGCACCTCGTTGCCCCCTGAATCCATCCGGTAGATTCCTGGGGACTGATTCCGATCCTGACGGGGCTGACGTGTTGGAGCTGACGGGGAGCGGCGCCGATCCGCTGGAGCCGGAGGACCCGCGCCGCATCGGGCCGATCCCTCTGGCGGGCCGGCTGGGCGCCGGGGGCATGGGCCGGGTGTACCTCGGGGTCCAGGACGGGCGGTACGTCGCCGTCAAGCAGCTGCTGGCCTCCGTCGTCGGCGAGGACAAGGACTTCGTGCGCCGTTTCGGGCACGAGCTGGACAACCTCGCCCGCCTGCCCGAGGGGGCCACCGCGCCGCTGCTCGGCAGCGACCGCTCCGCGCGGCCCCCGTGGTTCGCCACCGCGTACGTCCCCGGGCTCACCCTGCGCGAGGCCCTCGAGCTGAACGGCGGCCCGCTGCCCGCCGACGCCCTGTGGCTGCTGCTGCGGGAGGCCGCGGCGGGGCTGGAACAGGTGCACGCGCTGGACATGGTGCACAGGGACCTCAAGCCGTCCAACGTCATGCTGACCGTGGACGGCCTCACCCTCATCGACTTCGGCGTCGCCCGGGCCGCCGAGCAGAGCCAGCTGACCCGGACCGGCATGGTCGTGGGCACACCCGCCTACATGGCGCCCGAACAGGCCTCGGGCTCGCGGGGGCTGAGCGGAGCCACCGACGTGTTCGCGCTGGGCTCGGTCCTCGCGTACGCGGCGAGCGGCCGGCCGCCCTTCGGGGACGAGTCGGGGCACGGCGTGCTGTACCGCATCGTCCACGAGGAACCCGACCTGCAGCCGCTGCGGGCGCTGGCGCCGGAGCTCGCCGACCTCGTCGCGAACTGCCTCGCGAAGGACCCGGCGGACCGCCCGACGGCCGCCGAGCTCCGCGAACTCGCTTCGCAGCAGGGCCCGTTCACGGCCCCGCTGTGGCCGCCGGCCGTCGACGAGCGGCTGTCCGAGCGGGCCGCGTTCGCCGCGGACGTGAAGGAGATCGACGTACCGACGGCCCCGCTCGCGGGGGCCGGTCCGGAAGCGGCGGAGGAACCGGGGAAGGCGGCCGGGGAGGCTGCAGGGAAGCCGTCGGCGAAGGCCGCGGAGGACGGGCCCGGAACGGAGCCCGGGAAGGCACCGGGCGGGGAGCCCGCGCGCGAGCCGGAGGCCGTGCCCGCAGGCGGACCCGCGGCCCCGGCCGCCCCGACCGCCGCGGCCCGGCCGGAGCGCCGTCGCCGCGTCCGCGTCGTCCTCGCCGCCCTGCCCGTCGTCGTGGTCGCGGGCGGCACCACCCTCGCCATCCAGTACCTGCCGAACGTGACCTCCCCGCAGGCCGGGGCGAACGGCGCCCCGCGCTCCTCCGCATCGGCCCCCGCGGACCCGACCGGCGCGGCGCCCGCCGGCAGCTCGTCCGGGCCGGCCTCACCGCCCCAGACCCCGGCCGAGGGCAAGCCCGAGGAGGGCGCCCAGAACGCACAGGGCGGGGCGGGCGGCCCGGGCACGGCTCCCGGGACCGGCCCCGGGACCCTCCCCGGTGCGGGAACCGGAAACGGCACCGGCCCGGGCGGCGGCGGGGGCCACAACGGCGGCTCCGCCGGCACCGGCAGCTCCGCGGGCTCCCAGAACCCCGCGCCCCCGACCACCCCGAAGACCTCGGCCGCCCCGCCGCCCGCCTCCGGCACCTACCGCTACCGCAACGGCAGCAACGGCAAGTGCATCAGCCAGGTGTACGGGTCTTCGAGCTTCACCGAATGCCCGGACGCGAGCACCCAGTGGACCGTGCAGGCCCGCTCCGACGGCAGCTTCAAGCTCGTCAACAAGCAGAGCGGGGGCTGCCTGTACTCCAACGGGCTGGGCCAGGCCGTCTTCGTCGGCGACTGCTCCCAGGACATCGGCCGGATCTGGCGCAGCGGTTCGGGCGGCAGCCTGGTGGCGGACTACGGCGGAGGCTGCCTCGACCTCGGCATGACCGGCACCAGCGGCCTGCTGACGGCGAGCTGCGACGGCGACTCCTCGCAGCGCTGGACGAAGCAGGGCTAGGGGGTGTCCGAAGGGCCGGCGGTGTCCGAAGGGCCTGCGGTGTCCTGCGGCACCGCCGCCAGGACCTCGCGCAGGTCCAGCGGCATGACCGCGATGTCGATGGTGCCCCCGCCCTCGTAGCCGCAGGTCACGATCCGCGAGCCGGGGTTGATGGACATCCCCTCCCTCATGGAGGGGGCCCGCACCCCGGTGGCGCGGGCGCCGGGCATCGGCACCGGTTCGCCCCGCCGCGGGACCCAGCGGGCCGCGCCCTGGTCGACGTACAGCCGGCCCATCCGCCAGCGGCCCTCGCCGGCCGGCTGCCGGGCCATCCCGGGGATCCCCGCCACGTTCCCGGCGGCGATCCGCTGCCGGTGCTTGCGGCGCAGCAGCCAGCCGGTCCCGGCCGCCGCGCCCGCGATCACCACGTACTCGATCATGCGGCCCATTGAAACAGGCCCGGCGGACGGGGAGCAGCCCGGCCGCCCGGCTCCGGCGTGCGCGGACCTCTCCCGTCCGGGGCCCTCGGGCGGGCCGGCCCGTTCGGGGGCGGAGGGCCCCCGACACGGCCCGGCGCCCCTGCTACCCGCCCAGCTGGGAGGCGCTCGGGACCTGGTCCTTGACCGGGGCGCCCGCGCCCGCTCCCGCGCTCTTGATCCCGTCGATCACGTCCTGGAAGGAGCTGATGTCGGCGTCGCCCGCCTGGCCCTTCCGCAGCTTGGTGCCGAGGCCCTTGAGGGACTCGATGCCGACCGTCAGCGGGGCCACCGCCTTCGACAGCAGCGGGTCGCCCTTGGCGTTCTCGGCGGCCGCCTTGAGCCGGTTGTACGCGAAGGCCCCGGCGAGGCCCGCCTTGATGAGGGCGAAGGTGCGGCCCTTGGCGCCCTTCTTGAACTTGCCCGCGCGGTACGGCTTGATGATCCACTGGTAGGTCGCCCCGGCCGCGAGCCCGGCGTTCGCGACGAAGCGCGTCTTGGCGAACTTCTGCTTCTCGGCGGAGGTACTGGGCGAGGGCGTCGCGGCGGCCAGTTCGTCGGCCTCGCCCGCGGCCGGGATCGCCGCCGCCAGGGCCGCCAGCTCTGCCGCCGAGGCCATGGAGATCTGCTCCTCGGCGGGCTGCTCCGCTGCGGGCCGGCCGGCCCGGCTGCTGCTGCCGGAGCTGCCGCCGCCGCACGCGGTGGCGCCTGCGAGCAGGGCGCTGGACAGGAGCACCGCCGTGAGGGCTCGGCGCAGTCGGGCAGTACGGGGTACGGACACGGGTGCCTCCGGTGGCTGAGCTGTCCCCCGCAGCCTTACCCGGCGCGCCGGGCAGCGCCCCTTGGAGGGAGCCGTTCGGGTCGGCCGTTCCAGCCCCGCGGGCAATTCCAGCCCCGCCGGCGGGCGCGGGGTCCGGGGCGGAGCCCCGGGAGGCCGGCGCGCAGGGGCCCAGGGCGACAGGCCCTAGCCGCAGCAGTCCGGCTCGAGCCCGACCGGCAGCTCGTTCCCGCCGAACACCTGGGCCGTCGCCTCGTCCCCGCCCAGCGCCGCGACCGCGAGCAGCAGGGACCCGGCCGTCCAGGTGGTCTGCTCGACCGGCCAGACCGCCTCGTCCTGGAACACGTAGCCCGTCCAGTACATGCCGTTGTCGGCGCGCAGGTGGCCGATGGAGCGCAGGATCTCCAGCGCCCGGTCCGACTCCCCCATGGCCCACAGCGCGAGCGCCAGCTCGCAGGACTCCCCGCCCGTCACCCACGGGTTCGGCAGCACGCAGCGCACGCCGAGGTCCGGTACGACGAACTCCTCCCACCGCTCCTCGATGCGCGCCTTCGCCTCGGGGCCGGTGAGGGCGCCGCCGAGGACCGGGTAGTACCAGTCCATCGAGTAGTGGTTCTTGTCGAGGAACCGCTCGGGGTGGCGGCGTATGGCGTGCCGCAGCGCGCCCACGGCGAGCTCCCAGTCCGGCTGCGGCTCCTCGCGGTGCTCGGCGACGGCCAGCGCGCAGCGCAGGGCCTGGTGGATGGAGGAGGACCCGGTGAGCAGGGCGTCGGTGACGGCCGTGCCGTCCGCCTCCCGCTTCCAGCCGATCTCGCCGCCGGGCTGCTGGAGGGCGAGGACCCACTCCACGGCCGCGTAGACGGCCGGCCACATGCGGTCGAGGAAGGCGTCGTCGCCGGTGGCCAGGTAGTGGTGCCAGACGCCGACGGCTATGTAGGCCGTGAAGTTGGACTCCCGGCCGGCGTCCTGCGGCTGCGCGGTGTCCACGCCGTCCGCCCGGTCGGCGTAGGCCGCGTACCAGGAGCCGTCCTCGTTCTGGTGGCGGGCCAGCCACTCGTAGGCGCGCTCGGCCGCCTCGTGCTCGCCGGCCGCGTCCAGGGCCATCGCGGCCTCGGTGTGGTCCCACGGGTCGAGGTGGTGCCCGCGGAACCACGGGATGGCTCCGTCCGTGCGCTGCGCGGCGAGGATGCCCGCGACCGTCTCGGCGGCCTGGTCGGCGGTCAGCACCCCGTCGAGGACCAGGTGTTCGGTGCGCTCGGGCGAGCTCACTTGGCTGCGCCCGCGGCGTCGACGGGGAGGTGCGGCTTGGTCGCGTACGCCACGAAGCTCTTGCCGATGACCGGGTTGAGGGCCTGCTCCGCGATGCGCGTGAGCGCCGGCTTCTTCATGATGTCCCAGACCAGGAGCTTGTGGTACGCGCGGACCGGCAGCGCCTTGTCGTTGTCGACGCCGAAGGCGCACTTGAGCCACCAGTACGGGGAGTGCAGGCCGTGCGCGTGGTGGGTGCCGTACGGCTTGAGGCCGGCGGCCTCCATCTTGCCGAGCAGCTCCTCCGCCTTGTAGATGCGGATGTGGCCGCCCTCGACCTCGTGGTAGGCGTCGGAGAGCGCCCAGCAGATCTTCTCGGGGCCGTAGCGCGGCACGGTGATGGCGATGCGGCCGCCGGGCTTGAGCACGCGCACCATCTCGGCGAGCACGCCCTTGTCGTCGGGGATGTGCTCCATCACCTCGGAGATGATGACGACGTCGAACGAGTCGTCGGGGAACGGCAGCGCGAGCGCGTCGCCCTCCATGGCCGTGGCCGTGGCACCTGCCGGGGCCTCGCCGGCCTCCTTCATCGCCGCGAACCACTTGGCGACCTCGCGGATCTCCTCGCCGTTGCGGTCGAGGGCGACCACCTGGGCGCCGCGCCGGTAGCACTCGAAGGCGTGCCGGCCTGCGCCGCAGCCCAGATCGAGCACGCGGTCGCCTGCGGCAAGCGGGAACCGGGAGAAATCGACGGTCAGCACGGGGTCCTGCCTTCGCTGTCGCGGGGGTGGTGAGGGAGATGCGGAGTCTGGTGGAGCGTCACGTCACCGCGAACGGCGGGTGCGGGCCGCGGCGGCCTGCTCGATGGCGGCGCGGTAGTGCGCGGCGGTGCCCTCGGCGGCCTTGGCCCAGGTGAATCTGGTCAGCACCCGGTCCCGCCCGGCGGCGCCGAGCCGTGCCCGCAGCTCGGAGTCGCCCAGCACCCGGCCCAGGGCGGCGGCCAGCGCGCCCGCGTCGCCCGGGGGCACCGCGAGGCAGGTCTCGCCGTCGGGTCCGGCGACCTCGGGGATGGCCCCGCCGGTCGTCGCGACGAGCGGGGTGCCGGTGGCCATGGCCTCGGCGGCGGGCAGCGAGAACCCCTCGTAGAGGGAGGGGACGCAGGCGACCTGCGCACTGCGGACCAGGTCGACGAGCTCGGCGTCGGTGATCCCCTTGACGAAGCGGACCGCGTCCTGGAGCCCGTACGTCTCGATCGCGCGGGCGACGGGACCCTGCTCGGCCCGCTTCCCGACGACGACGAGGTGCGCGTCGGGCTGCTCGGTGCGCAGCTTCGCGAGGGCCTCGACGAGGTGCACGAGGCCCTTGAGCGGGACGTCGGCGCTGGAGGTGGTGACGATCCGGCCGGGGACCTCGGCGACGGACGGGTCCGGCGACCACAGGTCGGTGTCCGCGCCGATGTGCACGACGTGGATGCGGTCGTCGCGGACGCCGAGGTGCTCGGCGATCTCCTGCCGGGAGGACCCGGACACGGTGAGCACCGAGGGGAGCCGCCGGGCGACGCGCTTCTGCATGCGCGTGAACCCGTACCAACGGCGCACGGAGAGCCGCCCCGTGCGGTCCTTCGCGGCGGCGAGGTCGAGGGCGCGGTCCACGGTGATGGGGTGGTGGATGGTGGTCACCAGAGGTGCACCGAGGTTCCCCAACAGGCCGTAGCCGAGCGTCTGGTTGTCGTGGATGACGTCGAACTCGCCGGCACGGGCGGCGAGGTGGCGCCGGGCCCGGAGCGAGAAGGTCAGCGGCTCGGGGAAGCCGCCGGTCCACATGGTGGCGACCTCGAGCGTGTCGATCCAGTCCCGGTACTCGTCGCGCTTCGGCGTGCGGAAGGGATCCGGCTGCCGGTAGAGGTCGAGGCTCGGGAGCTCGGTGAGCGTGGCACCCGTGTCGAGCACCGGGTACGGCTGCGCGCCGATGACCTCGACGGAGTGTCCGAGGCGTACGAGCTCGCGCGAGAGGTGGCGGACGTAGACGCCCTGGCCGCCGCAGAACGGGTTCCCCTTATAGGTGAGGAGTGCGATGCGTAGCGGGCGGTCGCCGTCGGTGGCGGAACCCGCGAAAGGGCTCGTCACCATGGCCTCAGCGGTCACTCTCGGCCCCCTTCTCCCTGCACTTTCGCCGGAGCGTAACCGCTCGGATAATGTAGAACAAGTTGCAGACTTGATCCGTTGAAGACCATTGAATCTACCGGCCGGAAACCACACCGTAAGAGGCGGAGCAGGTGATTCGCGCCACGGCTCCGGCGCCTGAGATGCTGGACCCGGAGCAGCCCGAATCAGCCCACGCACACCCCCCGCAACGACTCGGAACGCCACGGAACGGGACTTATGACACCGGAAGCGAAGGCCCTCGCCACCACGGTCACCACGCCGGCGTCCCCGCCCCTGACGGAGCGCCAGGAGGCACGCCGCCGCCGGATCCTGCACGCCAGCGCCCAGCTGGCCAGCCGGGGCGGCTTCGACGCGGTGCAGATGCGGGAGGTCGCGGAGTCCTCCAGCGTGGCACTGGGCACGCTCTACCGGTACTTCCCGTCCAAGGTCCACCTCCTGGTCGCGACCATGCAGGACCAGCTCCAGCACATGCACACCACCCTCCGCAAACGCCCCCCGGCGGGCGAGGACCCGGCGGCCCGGGTCGCGGAAACCCTGATGCGCGCCTTCCGCGCCCTCCAGCGGGAGCCCCAGCTGGCCGACGCCATGGTCCGCGCCCTCACCTTCGCGGACCGCAGCGTGAGCCCCGAGGTGGACACGGTGTCCCGGCTGACGACGGCGATCATCCTGGACGCCATGGGCCTGGAGGCCCCGCCGACGGCGGAGCAGCTCTCGGCGGTCCGCGTCATCGAGCACACCTGGCACTCGGCCCTGATCACCTGGCTCTCGGGGCGGGCCTCGATAGCCCAGGTCAAGATAGACATCGAGACGGTGTGCAGGCTGATCGACCTGACGGCGCCGGAAAAGGCGTGAAGTAGGGGTACGGGCTCCCGCAGGCGGGACTTCACCCCCCTCGAGCCACACCCCGCGCCCGGCGCCTGCCCACCCGCCCCCTCGGGTGCGGGTGGGGTGTGGCGGGTGTCGCCGCGGGAGGGGGCGTCGTCTGTTCGGGCCGGGCAGTTCTGGGCGGCGGTTTCACCCGGGCCATGCCGTATGGGCCGGTCGGGGGTGGGGCGGTTGGCGGGACTTCGGCCGGCCGGAATCAGAGAGGCCTTGGGGCTTTCCCGTCAGTCCCATAGTCCTTCCGTGTCGGGCCGGCCTGTCAAGGGCGCTCCTCCTTCGTCGTCGCGTCGCTTCGCGACGACCTTCGGCCGCCCTTGACAGGCCGTCCCGCCCCGGAAAGACAAGGACTGCCGGGAAACCCCCAAAAGAACGGGCCGGGGGAGACGACGACAAACGGCCATGTCAGCGATGTCCAGCCCTGCTTCGGCCGGGGCCGGGCCCGCCCTCGGGCCCTCACAGCCCGCCATCCGCACCGGGCAGGCGGCCACCCACCCCCACACCTCGACCACAAGACCCTCGGGGGAGGTTGGGCGCACCAAATCGCTACGCGCTCCTCGGATCTCGGCGACTGCGACCCGTCCGGGGCTGGTCTCGCCCCAGATCGCTACGCGCTCCTCGCCGACGGCGTCCGACGGCCGCCTGGGGCTGATCAAAAGCCGCCACAGACCACTACCCACCCCTCAAAGACGGCGCCTGACCGCCGCCATGGGGCAGAAACAGCCCGAAACAGCGGCCATGCCGAGCTGCACTCATGTCAGGCGACCGGTCAGCCGAAGAGAGGAGTCGGATTGCCCTAATTGGGAGGATTTAGGAGTGGGGTTGTGGTGAGGTCTTCGTCTTGAGGTGGATACAGCTCGGATAGGCCGAGGATTCACCACTCCAACCCTCCCACCGGCCTCTTCAGGCGAAGATTCCAGCTCCCGCCGTCCCTCTCCGGCTGTGATCAGCCCCAGGTGACGGTCGGACGCCGTCATCGAGGAGCGCGTAGCGATCTGTCGCGCTATGACCA
>NZ_JBITTH010000026.1:0-139602 GCF_044541755.1 Streptomyces sp. NPDC085524 | reverse complement strand
GGGTGCCGCTGCGCGGAGCAGGCCCCGCCCCGCCCTTTCACCGTTTCCTGGGGCTCCGCCCCAGACCCCGCGCCTCAAACGCCGGCGAGGCTGGACGGTCGGGCGCAGCCGAACCCCCCACCCACACGCCGGCCCACCCCCCACCCGCACCCAATGGCGGGCAAGGCCCGCAGGGGGAGGAGTCCCGCCCCCTACCGCCTCCGCGCCCGCCACACCAGGTACGCCGCCGAGGCGATGCCCGCGCCCCTCAGGAGCCAGGGCCACATGCCCTGCAGGGCCACGTTCAGCTGGTCCTCCGGCAGGGCCTCGCCCCAGCGGCCGTTCATGCGGCCCCACACCCACACCACCGCGCCGGTGAGCACCACGCCGGGCGGGCCGAAGACGGTCCACTTCCGTTCGGCGGGGCCCAAGGCGCGCGAGGCGTACGGCAGGAGCCAGCCGACCACCAGCAGCAGCCAATAGCCACTGACCACCCCCGCCAGCAGCACGGCCGCGGCAAGCAGGAGGAAGGCGTTCGGGCGCGGCCGGGCGGCGGGGGCCTCCTCGGCCGCCGGCTCCGCTGCGGCCGCCTCCCGCTTGGCGCGCCGCCGGTCGCGCAGGAAGCGTACGAGGCTCCGCGCGCGCCCCTCCCCCTCCCCGCCCGCCGGGGTCTTCCGCTCGGCCGGGTCGGCGGGCTCCTCCTCCGCCCCCTCCTTGAACAGGTCCGGGATCTCGATGCCGCCCGCGAACCCCTCGACCTGCGGTCCCCGCCCGTACGCACCCGGCGCGACCCGCCACCAGTCGGGCTCGGCTCCGCCGGACGGCCCGAGTTCGTCGAGACCGGCCAGGTGCGGCGGCACGTTCTGGGGCTCGGCCGCGGGCCTCTGCGGCGGCACGGCTTTGCGGCGCAGCAGGCCGGGGCTCCGCTGGGCGGGTACGGCCGGTCCCGGGGCGGGCTCCGGGCTCGCGGCAGCGGTGGGCGCGGAGGCCGACGCGCCGGCAGGCGCAGAACCGGACAGCGACCCCAGCGCGTCCAGGACCTCCTCCGGCGTGCCGATGCGCTCCAGGATGCGGCGTACGGCCGCCGGGGTCTCCGGGTCGTACTTGGCGCGCCGACGGTCGATCTCGTCCCGCAGCCCCGCCACCAGCCTCATCCGGTCGCCGGACGAGAGCTGCCGCCGCTGCGCCAAGTCCCCGACACGGCTCAGATATTCGTAGACCAGATGGTCGCTTTCGATCCCCATGCCCCGGCTCCTCCCGATCCCGCTGCCCGAAAGGTAGCGCGTGCGCCCGTGGAGCGGCCGCGGGCGCAGCGGATACCGTTGGCCGGATGGGGGCCGGCCCACGCACCGGCCGGCTGACCGGCCGAGGCGACAAGGAGGCGACTGTGCCCGACGCAAGCACTGCGGGAGCAGCGGGAGCAGCAGCGGCATCCAGCGGAAGCGGCCGAAGCGGCGCGAGCACCGCAAACGACGCGAGCAGCGGAACCAGCGCAAGCGGCACGAGCACCGCAAGCACCGAAACCAGCGCAACCACCCCCGCCCCCCGCTCCCTCGCCGAGGCGCTCCGTGCCCGCGACGACGCGGCGCTCGCCGCCCTCCTCCATGCCCGCCCGGATCTGCTCAGCCCCGTTCCGGGCGACGTGACGCAGCTGGCCACCCGCGCCGGGACCCGGGCGTCGGTGGTGCGGGCCCTGGACCGCCTCGACCGGTTCGCGCTGCAGACCGCCGAGGCGCTCGCCGTGGCCCCCGAGCCGTGCCCGTACGAGGTGCTGGAAAACCTGCTGACCGGCGGCGAGACGGAAGGCACGGGCGAGCAGGCCCGTGCCGCGCTCCCCCGCGCCCTCGGCACCCTGCGCGACCAGGCGCTGGTGTGGGGCGACGAGGAGCGGCTCCGGCTGGTCCGCACCGCCCGGGAGCTGCTCGCGCCGTCCGCGCAGCGGCCCTCCCCCACGGGCCTCGGCCCCACGGTCTCCGAGGCCACGGCCGGGATGTCGCCGACCCGGATCCAGGAGATCGTGGCGGCCGCCGGGCTGCCCGCGACCCACGACCCGGTGTCCGCGGTGACGGCACTGACCGCCCTGTTCACCGACCGGCCAAGGATGTCGGCACTGCTGGACGAGGCCCCGGCGGAGGCGCACCAGGTGCTGGGCCGGCTCGTCTGGGGTCCGCCGTACGGCGAGGTGACGCCGAACCCGACGGCTCCGGTGCGCTGGCTGCGCGACCGGGGGCTGCTGCTGCCCGCGTCGGCGCGGACGGTAGTGCTGCCCCGCGAGGTGGCGCTGCACCTGCGGGGCGGGCTCGCGCACCGTTCCGTGGAGCCGGTGGCCCCGGCGGTGCCCGCGCACCGCGAGCACCGTCCACAGCTTGTGGACGCGAACGCGGCCGGGCAGGCGCTGGCCGCGCTGGCCACGGTCGAGGAACTGGTCAAGTCCTGGGAGCACGCCGGTCCGCCGGTGCTGCGCGCGGGCGGGCTCTCCGTACGGGACCTGAAGCGGACCGCGGTCGCGCTCGACGCGACCGAGCCCCAGGCGGCGTTCTGGATCGAACTCGCCTATGCGGCGGGTCTGCTGGCCAGTGACGGCGAGGCCGACGAGCGCTACGCGCCCACGCCCGCCTTCGACGACTGGTGCGAACTGCCGCCCGCGGAGCGGTGGTCGGCCCTCGCGGCGGCCTGGCTGCCGGCCACCCGGACGCCGGGGCTGGTCGGCGAGCAGGACGCCAAGGGCCGCACCCTGTCGGCGCTGGGCCCCGAACTCGACCGCTCCGGCGCTCCGGAGGTGCGCCGGCGTGTCCTCGAACTCCTGGCCGACCTGCCCGAAGGCGCCTCGGCGGACCCGGACGCGATCCTCGCGCGCCTCACGTGGGAGCGTCCCGTGCGCGGTACGAGCGAACTGCGCGCCCGCCTCGCGCGGTGGACCCTGGCGGACGCGGAGGTCCTCGGTGTCACCGGGCGCGGCGCGCTCTCCGGCCCGGGCCGGGCGCTGCTCGCGCACGGCGACCCCGCCGCCCTGCTGGCGCCGCTCCTTCCCGAGCCGGTGGACCACGTCCTCCTCCAGGCCGACCTCACGGCGGTGGCGCCGGGCCCGCTGCGCCGTCCGCTCGCCGAGGTGCTGGCGGTGCTGGCGGACGTGGAGTCCAAGGGCGGGGCGACCGTGTACCGCTTCACGCCCGGATCGGTCCGCCGCGCCCTGGACTCCGGGCGGGCCGCTGCCGACCTGCACGCCTTCCTCGCCGAGCACAGCATCACGCCGGTGCCGCAGCCGCTCGCGTACCTGATCGACGACGTGGCCCGGCGCCACGGGCACCTGCGCGTCGGGGCGGCGTCCTCGTACGTGCGCTGCGACGACGACGGCATGCTGAACGAGATCCTGGCCGACAAGCGCTCGGCCGGCCTGGGCCTGCGCCGCCTCGCGCCGACCGTCCTGGCGGCCCAGGCCGACCCGACCGCCCTGCTCGACGGCCTGCGCGCGATGGGGTACGCCCCGGCAGCTGAATCCCGTACCGGCGACGTCCTGGTGGCCCGCGCGGACGCCCACCGCACCCCGGACCGGCAGGCTCCCGTGCCGGTGCCGGACGGCCCGCCGATCCCGGACGAGACGCTGCTCGGCGCAGCGGTACGGGCGATCCGCGCGGGCGACGTGGCGGCGACCGCGGTCCGCAAGGAGCCGGCGTCGGCCTCGGCATCGGCGGCGTCCGTCGCCCCGGGCGAACTCCCGCGCACGAGCGCGGCGGAGACCCTGGCGACGGTCCAGGCGGCGGCCCTGACCGGGTCGGCGGTGTGGATCGGCTACGTGAACGCGGAAGGGGCGGCCAGCCAGCGGGTCATCGCCCCGGTGCGGGTGGAGGGCGGCTTCGTCACGGGCTACGACCACACGGCGGACGAGGTGCGAACGTACGCGCTGCACCGGATCACCGGCGTGGCCGAACTGGCGGAGGAGCACCTCTAACCCGGCCCAGCCCGGCGCGGCCCCGGCCCGGCCCCGTCCGCCGGATTCCGTGCGGCGCCGTTCCCGGGGCTCCGCCCCGGACCCCGCGCCTCAAACTCCCCCAGCTACCGCTGGGAGGTGCCCCCTGGCGGGGCTGGATTCTGCCGCCCGGCGGGGCCGGATGGCCGTGCCGCCCCGCGTGGAAAACGGCTGGCGCCCGTCGCAGGCGTCCCGCCACCCTTGGGGCCATGCAAGACGTACCCACCCGCCAGATCCGCGCCGCGCACACGGACGCGACCGTCACCGTCTACCAGGCGTACGCCCCCCACCTCGGCGGCCCGGCCGCGCGTGACGGCCGGTTCCCGCCCGCCTGGAAGCGCGAGCGGATGACGTGGATCAAGCCCTCGTTCCTGTGGATGATGTACCGCTGCGGCTGGGCCGCCAAGCCCGACCAGGAGACGGTGCTGGCGGTCGAGATCACCCGCGACGGCTTCGACCGCGCGCTGCGCGAGGCCTGCCTGTCGCACTACGTCCCCGGCGTGCACGCGGACCGCGCGGCCTGGCAGGAGTCGGTGCGCACGACGTCGGCCCGGGTCCAGTGGGACCCGGAGCGCGACCTGCACCTCGACCCGCTCCCGTACCGCTCGCTCCAGCTGGGCCTGTCGGGTCCGTTCTCACGTGCCTACGCCGACGAGTGGACGGTCTCCATCCGCGACGTCACCCCGCTGGCCCGGGAGATCCACGGCCTGGTCCGGGCCGGGGACGGCGACGCGGCCCGCGCACTGCTGCCCGTGGAAACCCCTTACGCCGCCGGCCCGTTGCCTCACCTGGGCGCGTAGTCGATCCGCCCGGCGTCGAAGGGCCACGCCTCGGCGAGCCAGCGGCTGACGGTCTCGTACACCGGCGCGTCGAGGTGCGCCCGGTCGGCCCGCACCCAGGAGCTGACCTGCACGCGCTCGGGCTGCTCCTTGCCGGGGTGGATGTAGAGGCAGCCGATCACCTCCGCGCCCTCGCCGTCCCCTTCGAGGACGCTGTACGTGAACGCCCGGCGCTCGGCGAAGTCCCGTGCGTGCCGCTCCAGGTCGGCCAGGTTCGCCTCGGCGGACATCCCCTCCGCGGGCGGCCATCCCCGCCCGACGAATCCGGGTGTGGCCCGTACGTGCGCGATGCTCCCGCTCCAGGCGGCGAGGTCCCGCTCGTTGTGCTGCGGCCCGAGCGGCTCCAGGCGGAAGCCGTCGCCGACCGGTGTGCGCGGCACCTCGAAGCCGGCGGGCACGAAACCCTGCCGGCCATCGCCGTTCTGCTGATCGTCGCTCATGCCCGGACCCTACGGGCCTCCTCCGCCAGCGTCAGCAGCTTTTCCACCGGCCACTGGTCGTCGACGTGCTCCCCGTACCCGGCGGCCAGGACCCGCCCGTCGGGTGCGATGAGGAAGTCCGCCGGGAGCCCGTAGCGCCCGCCGTCCGGGAAGAACGACGGCGCCTTCGCCCGGCCGCGTGCCAGCTCGACGAAGCCGTGGGCGAGCGCGCGGAGCACCGGCCCCCAGGCGCGGGGGCTGAGCAGGGACCGGTAGGACGACTCGACGCCGTACTCGGCGTACAGCCGCTTGTCCGGATCCGCGACGACGGCGAAGGGGAAGTCGGCGACGTGCTCGCGCAGTTCGCCGGCGGTGGAGTGGAAGACGACGACCTCCCGGATCCCGGCCGCCTCGATCTCGGCGTGGCGGCGCACGACGGAGCGCAGGTGCAGGTGGCAGACGGGGCAGCCGGCGAACCGGCGGAACTGGAGGTGGATCAGCCGGTCGGGGCCTGCGTCCGGGTCGGGGACGGCGACCGGCGTGCCGTCCGTGACCGAGGTGAGGGTGCGGGTGGGGACTGCGGAACCTGCGGAGAGCTTCATCGGAGCCGGGACCTCCCGTTTAGGCGTATGCCGTACACCTAACAGCGTAGGCGTATGCCGTACGCTGTCAACCACCATGCCCCGACCCCGCTCGCTCACCCCGGCCCGACTGGCCGCCGCGGCCCTCGCCGTCATCGACCGCGACGGACTCACCGGACTGTCCATGCGCGCCGTCGCCGTGGAACTCGGCATCAGCACGATGGCCCTGTACCGCTACGTCCAGGACCGCGAGGAGCTCGAGGCCCTCGTCGTGGAACTGGTCCTCAGCGCGGTCGACCCCACCCCGCCGGCCCCCGCCCCCGGCCGCCCGTGGCAGGACCGGGTCACCGAGCTCGTCGCCCGGCTCCGCGGCGCGGTGGCCGCCCACCCGGAGGTCCTGCCGCTGGTCCTCACCCACCGCCACCGCTCCCCGAGCGTGATGGGCTGGGGCGAGACGCTGCTCGGGGAGCTCACCGGGGCCGGCATCGGGCCCGAGGAGCGCATCATCGCCCTGCGGGCCCTGCTCGCCTACGTGATCGGCGCGGTCCAGCAGGAACACCTCGGCGCCCTCTCCGGCGCGGGCACGGCAGCCATCGCCGAGCTCCCGCCGGAGCGGTTCCCCTACCTGACCGAGGCCGCGCGCGGAGCCCCGGCCCTCACTCCGGACCGGGAGTTCGACGGCGGCCTGGCCCTGCTGCTGCGCGGCCTGGCCCGGCCCGCCTAGGCCGTCCCTCCGAGGCGGGGGCCGAGGTCGGCCCCGGGGTCGACCCCCGGGTCGAGGTCGAGGTCGAGGTCCACGAACGCCACGGTGTCCCCGGGCAGCACGTAGCGCTCGACCTCGGCGAACCCCCGCGCGAGCGCGAAGCGCAGCCCCTCCGGGTTCGTCTCCAGCACCACGGTCCGGACCGTGGCGGCCCCGAGCTCCCGGGCCTGCGCCAGCCCGTGCCCGTACAGCCGCGAGCCGAGGCCGCGGCCCCGGTGCTCCGGCAGCACCCGCGCGATCACGACCACCGGATCGTCCCCGGCGGCCGGGCGCACCGTCATGCAGCCCACGAGGGCGTCCCCGAGGTACGCGACGTCCAGCCGGTTGCGCCCGGCCCGCTCCCGCACCTCCTCCGGGGACAGCGGGGCCGTGGGAACGACCAGGTTGTGGACGTGCCGCCAGTCCCGGAGCAGGCCGTCGCCGTCGCCGACGGCCCGCTCGATGCGCAGGCCGCCCGTCATCCGGGGATCACGGTGGCTTCACCGGTCCGCACGATCCGCTCCTGTTCGGCGACGGCCGCGCGGCACGCGTTCACGAAGGCGGTGAAGGCGCCGTTCGTGTTCGCCGAGCGCGTCTCCGCGCTGCCGTTCCTGGAGAACAGGCTGTCCCGCAGCTCCCGCGTCATCTCCAACTGCGCGCCGCCCTGGGCCGGACTGCCGTCGAAGGGGCGGAAGGTGCGGTTGCAGATGTTGGCCGGGAGGTCGCCGTCGAGCCCTTCCCGGCCCGGCAGGACCGGGATCCCGATCCTTTCGAGCTCGGTCCTGAGCAGCGCCTTGAAGCCCGCGTTGCCCCGCCGATCACCACGCCCCGCTTGTCCGGGTACTGCGCGGGGTCCCAGGAGTCGGGGACCGCCTGGTCCCACTTGCATCCGTGCACGCTGAGGACGATGCGGCTGGCGTACGTCATCGACAGCGCGACCGGGTCGTCGCAGAGCGCGGAGGTGACGTGCAGCTCGTCGTTGTCCTTGCTGCGCAGCCCCTCGAACATCCAGTAGTCGTACTGCGGCGCGCCGACGGCGGTCAGCTGCCCCTCGGCCTTCGGGGCGTAGCCGGCGATGCCCAGGCACACCTCGCTGGTCCCGACCTCGATGCCGCCGCCGTGGACCGCCAGGACGGTGGTGAGGGCGTGCGGGGTGTGCGTCTCCCTGTCGACGTCGGCCTTCTCGTGCCGGTGGTACCGCCGGGCGTAGTCGTGGCCCTCGCCGAAGCCCGGGCCCTTGGCCGCGAGCTCGCGGTACAGGTCGGTGTTCGTGCGCCCGGTGCCCGCCGACGCGCTCGCCCCCGCGCCCGTTCCCGCGCCCGCGCCCGTTCCCGCGCCCGCGCTCGTCCCCGCGTACGCCGGCGTCGCCGCGAGCCCGCCGGCCGGCGGCGCTCCCGCCGCGGCCGCCGCGAGGCCGGTCAGTAAGGTGCGCCTGCTCGTCACCATGAGGTTCCCCCGTCGAACCGTGATCCGATTTCGGCCCGGGCAAGCTAACACGCCCCGGCCTCCCTTCCCCTTCCGAATAAGGCAAACTGGAGGTTTGGCCGCCCGCACCCGGGTGACCGCCCCGCGTCGGAAAGGTACGTGCGTGAACGGGCCTCTCATCGTCCAGAGCGACAAGACCCTCCTCCTGGAGGTCGACCACGAACTCGCCGGAGCCGCGCGCCGCGCCATCGCTCCCTTCGCCGAGCTGGAGCGGGCTCCCGAGCACATCCACACCTACCGGATCACCCCGCTCGGCCTGTGGAACGCCCGGGCCGCCGGGCACGACGCCGAGCAGGTCGTCGACGCGCTCGTCGAGTACTCCCGCTACCCCGTCCCGCACGCGCTGCTCGTCGACGTGGCCGAGACGATGGCCCGCTACGGCCGCCTCACGCTCTCCAAGCACCCCGTGCACGGACTGGTCCTGACCAGCACGGACCGGCCGGTGCTGGAGGAGATCCTGCGGTCCAAGAAGATCGCCCCGCTCGTCGGGGCGCGGCTCGACGCCGACACCGTGGCCGTGCACCCGTCCGAGCGCGGGCAGATCAAGCAGACGCTGCTCAAGCTGGGCTGGCCGGCCGAGGACCTCGCCGGGTACGTGGACGGCGAGGCGCACCCGATCGACCTGGCCGAGGACGGCTGGGCGCTGCGCCCGTACCAGCAGCAGGCCGTCGAGGGCTTCTGGCACGGCGGTTCCGGGGTGGTCGTACTGCCCTGCGGCGCCGGCAAGACGCTGGTCGGCGCGGGCGCCATGGCCAAGGCGAAGGCGACGACGCTGATCCTGGTGACGAACACGGTCTCGGCCCGCCAGTGGAAGCACGAGCTGGTGAAGCGGACCTCGCTGACGGAGGACGAGATCGGCGAGTACTCCGGTACCCGCAAGGAGATCCGCCCCGTCACCATCGCCACGTACCAGGTCCTCACCACGAAGCGGAAGGGCGTCTACCCGCACCTGGAGCTCTTCGACTCCCGCGACTGGGGCCTGATCGTCTACGACGAGGTGCACCTGCTGCCCGCGCCGGTCTTCAAGTTCACCGCCGACCTCCAGGCCCGCCGTCGGCTCGGCCTGACGGCCACTCTGGTCCGCGAGGACGGCCGCGAGTCGGACGTGTTCTCGCTCATCGGGCCGAAGCGTTTCGACGCCCCGTGGAAGGAGATCGAGGCGCAGGGCTACATCGCCCCGGCGGACTGCGTCGAGGTCCGAGTGAACCTCACCGAGTCGGAGCGGCTCGCGTACGCGACCGCCGAGACGGAGGAGAAGTACCGCTTCTGCGCGACGACGGCGACGAAGCGGAAGGTCACCGAGGCGCTGGTGCGCAAGCACAAGGGCGAGCAGACCCTGGTGATCGGCCAGTACATCGACCAGCTCGACGAGCTCGGCGAGCACCTGGACGCGCCCGTCATCAAGGGCGAGACGTCGAACGCGCAGCGCGAGAAGCTGTTCGACGCCTTCCGCGAGGGCGAGATCAACGTGCTGGTGGTGTCGAAGGTCGCGAACTTCTCCATCGACCTGCCGGAGGCGACGGTCGCCATCCAGGTGTCGGGCACCTTCGGCTCCCGCCAGGAGGAGGCGCAGCGCCTGGGCCGCGTACTGCGCCCGAAGTCGGACGGCCACGAGGCGCGGTTCTACTCGGTCGTCGCGCGCGACACGATCGACCAGGACTTCGCGGCCCACCGCCAGCGCTTCCTCGCCGAACAGGGCTACGCGTACCGGATCATGGACGCGGACGAACTCCTGACGAGCGACTGACGAACGCAGTGCCTGGGGCTGGGATGCCGCGCAGCGGCATGTTCAGCCCCGCCAGGGGGCACCTCCCAGCGGTAGCTGGGGGAGTTTGAGGCGCGGGGTCCGGGGCGGAGCCCCGGCAGCGGCGCGGCAGCCGACCGGCGGACGGCCACCCCGACCGGGAGGTCAGCGGCGGATGACGCCCGCGTCCTCGGCGTACTCGCCCAGGACCACGACGCTCACCGCCGCCGCCGCGAAGACCTTGGCCGCGCGCAGCGCATTGCCGACGAAGTGCCGGGAGTGGGAGCCGGTGGAGGTGGCGGTGGCGCCGCTCGGGCGGCCGCCCTGGATGGGGGTGAAGGTTGCGGTGCTCATGTATCCATGGTGCGCTTCCGGCCGTCACCGCACATCGCCCTGCGGGCGGAATCCCGGGGCCGCTGGGGTCCTCCTGGGGGCTCATGCCGCCCCCTAGTGGGTCTGCCCAAAGGGTGACGGCCCCCGGTCCGTCACCCGGACGGAGGTCCCGGGCCGGCGGGACTTCCGGCCCCCGAATCCGTTCGCGCAGCCGGGCCGCGGTGACTAGAATCTCCGCTCTTGCCGCCTCCCACCGCCGCACCGGGGAGAGCCGCCCACCGGACGGAAACCGGCGGGCCAACTGTTCCGCACCAGCAGCTGGAGGCAGTCCCGTGCCCGCGCACGCCCCCGAGTCCGACCCCGTCGTGAACCCCCTGACCCGCGAACGTTCGCACCTCGCCGCCTCCCGCGCCGCGCTCCGCGCCATGCGCGAGGACGTGGAGGCCCTGGACATCCGCGACGTCACCGCGAACTGGGTCAACGCCGTCGTCCTCCAGGCCCAGATCGACGACCGCATCAAGGCCCTCGCCGACCTGTCCCACACCCCCCTCTTCTTCGGCCGCCTGGACTACCTGCACGCGCCCGGCGCGGAGCTCGCGGAGGGCGCCGAGGGGGAGCAGTTCTACATCGGCCGCCGTCACGTCCACGACGCCGGCGGCGACCCGATGGTCATCGACTGGCGCGCCCCGGTGTCCCAGCCGTTCTACCGGGCCTCCAAGCAGGACCCGCAGGACATCGGCCTGCGCCGCCGCTTCGGCTACACCGGCGGCGAGCTCACGGCGTACGAGGACGAGCACCTCTCCGACCCGGCCGAGGCGGATTCCGTCAGCAAGCTGCTCCAGCAGGAGATCGAGCGCCCGCGCGTCGGCCCGATGCGGGACATCGTCGCCACGATCCAGCCGGAACAGGACAAACTCGTCCGCTCGGGGCTGTCCGGTTCCGTCTGCGTGCAGGGCGGCCCCGGCACCGGCAAGACGGCGGTGGGCCTGCACCGTGTCGCGTACCTGCTCTACGCGCACCGCGACCGCCTCGCCCGCACCGGCACGCTCGTCATCGGGCCGAACCGGTCCTTCCTGCACTACATCGAGCAGGTCCTGCCCGCGCTGGGCGAGCTCGAGGTCAAGCAGGCCACCGTCGACGACCTCGTGGCCCGCGACGGCCTGGAGGTGCGCGGCACGGACGCCGCCGGGACCGCCGTGGTCAAGGGCGACGCCCGGATGGCGGAGGTGCTGCGCCGGGCCCTCGAATCGCACGTCACGGCGCCCACCGAGGCGCTGATGGTGGTGCGCGGTTCACGCCGCTGGCGCGTGCCGTCGTACGAGCTGGCGGAGATGGTCGAGGAGCTCCAGAACCGCGACATCCGCTACGGGGCCGCCCGAGAGGCGCTCCCGCAGCGCATCGCGCACGCGGTCCTGGTCCGGATGGAGCAGGCGGGCGAGGCGCCGGACGACCGCGTCCAGGACTCGGTGGCGCGCAATGCGGCGGTGAAGGCGGCGGTCAAGGAGATCTGGCCGCCGGTCGACCCGGCGAAGCTGGTGCTGCGGCTGCTCTCCGACCCGGAGTTCCTGGCGGAGCACGCCGCGGACGTCCTCACCGCGGACGAGCAGAAGCTCCTCCTGTGGCCGAAGCCGTTCCGCAGCGTGAAGTCGGCGAAGTGGTCGGCGGCGGACCTGGTCCTGATCGACGAGGCGGCGGACCTGGTGGAGCGGACGCATTCGCTCGGCCACGTCGTCCTCGACGAGGCCCAGGACCTCTCCCCCATGCAGTACCGGGCGGTGGGGCGGCGCTGCACGACGGGCTCGGCGACGGTCCTGGGCGACCTCGCGCAGGGCACCACCCCGTGGGCCACGCGCAGCTGGGACGAGGCCCTCGCGCACCTGGGCAAGCCGCAGGCGGTGGTCGAGGAGCTGACGGCGGGCTTCCGCGTGCCGCGCGAGGTGATCGCGTACGCGTCGCGGCTGCTGCCGTCGATCTCCCCGGGGCTGGCCCCGGTCTCCTCGGTCCGCGAGACCCCGGGCTCGCTGCGGATCGCGGCGACGGATGACCCCGCCGGCCTGAATCCGGCGGTCCTCGCGGCCTGCCGCGAGTCCCTCGCGTACGAGGGCTCCATCGGCCTGATCGCGGCGGACGCCCGCATCCCGGTCCTGGCGGAGGCCCTGCGGGAGGCGGGCCTCGCCTACCTGTCCCCCGGCGAGGAGACGACGGCCGAGTCCCGCCTGACCCTCGTGCCGGCCTCCCTGGCGAAGGGTCTGGAGTACGACTACGTGGTCCTGGACGAGCCGGCGGCGATCGTGGACGGCGAGCCGGACGAGCGGACCGGCTTGCGCCGCCTGTACGTCTGCCTCACCCGGGCCGTCTCGGGCCTGGCCCTCCTCCACGCGGCCCCCCTCCCGGCGGCCCTGGCCTGACTCGCCGGGGCCGGATGTGCCTGCGCTGGACCGTCGTGTGCGGCGCCGCTTCCGGAACTCCGCCCCGCACCCCGCTCCTCGAACGCCGGAGGGGCTGAGATTGCCGCTGCGCGGCAGTCCAGCCCCTCCGGGCGATATCCAGCCCCGCCGGCGATTGAGGCGCGGGGTGCGGGGCAGCGCCCCGCGGGCCGGCCGGTCAGGACAGGGCGGCGCGCCACTCCGCGACGGCCGCCGCCGAGACGGGCCGCCCCCACCCGTCGGGACGCGCCGCTCCGCCGATGTGGAACGCGTCGACACCGGCCTCCCGAAGCACCGGCAGGTGCGACAGCGCCAGGCCGCCGCCGACCAGGATCCGCGCCCTGTACCCCGGCTCTCCCCGCCGCGCCGCCTCCGCCAGCAGCACCGGCAGGCCCTCCTCGACCCCGGCCGCGGAGCCGGCCGTCAGGTAGGCGTCCAGCCCCGGCAGCTCCGCCAGCGCCTTGCGCAGCCCGTCCCGGTCCGCCGCGCGGTCGATGGCCCGGTGGAAGGTCCACCGGCAGCCGTCCAGCTCCGCCACCAGCGCCTCGACGGCGGCCAGGTCGGGGCTGCCGTCCGGGTTCAGGAAGCCGAGGACGAACTCCTGCGCCCCTTCCGCCCGCAGCTCCCGTGCCGCCTCCACCAGTACGGAGACGTCGCCCGCGGCGAAGCCGTCCGTCTTGCGGAGCATCACGCGCAGCGGGATGTCGACCGCCGCTCTGATCGCCGCGAAGGTCTC
This sequence comes from Streptomyces sp. NPDC085524, assembly GCF_044541755.1. Taxonomy (NCBI): domain Bacteria; kingdom Bacillati; phylum Actinomycetota; class Actinomycetes; order Kitasatosporales; family Streptomycetaceae; genus Streptomyces; species Streptomyces sp. NPDC085524. The sequence continues at coordinate 126,351 of NZ_JBITTH010000026.1, read as the reverse complement.
GCGCGGCGGGGTGAGCCCGTCGGCGGCCATGTCGGTGACCAGTTCGAGTCGGTCCGCCCCACCGGCCTGGGCCGCGATCGCGTCCTCAGCGTCGAGGGCGATCACCTCCAGGAGCGCACGGTTGCTCATTCGATGCCGTCCTTAGTCCGGGTGTCCGGGTGTCCGGGTGTCCGGGTCCGGTATGGGAAAATAGGTCTAGTCCAATATCAGGGTACGGGTCTCCGCCCGCGCTCCACCAGCACAATCACGCCACCCGCACAATGTGCCCATGGACACAGGCACCCCGCACGACGACACCCCCGCCCTCCGGGCGCACTGGCAGGCCACCGTCGCCGCCGCCGGCGCCTCCCCCGACCGCGACCCCGCCCCGTACGCCGACCGGCTCCTCGCCGCCTGGGCGGAGCCGCAGCGCAGGTACCACACCACTGCGCACCTGGCCGACGTACTCGGGCGGATCGACGTACTCGCCCCGCACGCCGCCGACCCCGCCGCCGTCCGGCTCGGGGCCTGGTTCCACGACGCCGTCTACCGGCCCGACCGATCCGAGAACGAGGAGCGCAGCGCCGCCATGGCCGAGCGCGCCCTGCCCGAGCTCGGCGTGGACGCCGCCCGCACCGCGGAGGTGGCCCGGCTGGTCCGGCTCACCGTCACCCACGACCCCGCCCCCGGCGACACCAACGGCGAGGTCCTCTGCGACGCCGACCTCGGCGTGCTCGCCGGCACCCCGGACGCCTACGCCGCGTACACGGCCGCCGTCCGCGAGGAGTACGGCTTCGTCCCCGACGGGGCCTTCCGCACCGGCCGCGCCGCCGTCCTGCGCCAGCTGCTCGGCCTGCCCCGGCTCTTCCGCACGCCGTACGGAGCCGAGCACTGGGAGGGACCGGCCCGCGCCAATCTCACCGCCGAACTCGCAGGGCTCGCGGAACCGTCCTGACGGCGGGGAATTTGATCGTGTTCACACCGGTTGCTATCAGTCATGCCCGCTGATGCCGCACGCCCCTCCCCCGCCCGCATGCCCGTGGCCGTCTACGTCCTCGGACTCTCCGTCTTCGCACTCGGCACCAGCGAGTTCATGCTCTCCGGGCTGCTGCCGCCCATCGCCGAGGACATGGGCGTCACCATCCCGCAGGCGGGCCTGCTCATATCCGCCTTCGCCATCGGCATGGTCATCGGGGCGCCGCTGCTGGCCGTGGCCACCCTGCGCCTCCCGCGCCGCACCACGCTCATCGCCCTCATCAGCCTCTTCGGCCTCGGGCAGATCGCGGGCGCGCTGGCCCCCTCGTACGAGCTCCTCTTCGCCTCCCGCGTCGTCTCGGCCCTCGCCTGCGCGGGCTTCTGGGCCGTCGGCGCGGCCGTCGCCATCGCCATGGTCGACAAGGACCAGCGGGCCCGCGCGATGGCCGTCATGATCGGCGGCCTGTCCATCGCCAACGTCCTCGGCGTCCCCGCCGGCGCCTTCCTCGGCGAGCACCTGGGCTGGCGCTCCGCGTTCTGGTCGGTGGGCGCGGCCTCCGCGATCGCCCTGGCCGGCATCCTGGCACTCATCCCGCGCATCCCGCTGCCCGCCGAGCGCCCCACGCTCCGCCGCGAGCTGCGCATCTACCGCGACCGCCAGGTGTGGCTGTCCGTCGGCATCACGGCCCTCGCCGCGGGCGGCGTCTTCTGCGCCTTCAGCTACCTGTCGCCGCTGCTCACGGACGTGGCCGGGCTCGACGCGGGGTGGGTCCCGTGGATCCTCGGCCTCTTCGGGATCGGCGCCCTGGTCGGCACCACCATCGGCGGCCGGGTCGCGGACGCGCACCTCTTCGGCGTCATGATCTGGGGCATCACCGCCTCCACCGCCTCCACCGCCTTCCTCGCCGCCCTCGCCCTGCTCGCCTCCACGGCGGCCGCGGCGATCGCCCTGTCCTTCCTGCTCGGCGTCTCGGCCTTCTTCACCGCCCCCGCGCTCAACGCCCGCATGTTCAACGTCGCGGGCACCGCCCCCACCCTGGCCGGCGCCACCACCACGGCCGCCTTCAACCTGGGCAACACCGGCGGCCCCTGGCTCGGCGGCACCGTCATCGACGCGGACCTCGGCTTCGCCGCCACCGCCTGGGCGGGCGCGGCCATGACCGTCACGGCCATCGCCCTCACCCTGGCCGCCCTCCGCCTGCACCGCCGTACGCCCACCCCGACGCGCGTCGTGGCCACGTCGACGCCCGCCGCGCACGACTCCGCCCCGGCGTCCGCCCGCGCATAGGACCCGTACGGCCCTACGCCTGCGCCCGCCCCTTCGGGCGGCGCAGGCCGGCTTGGGTGATGCGGCGGACCAGTTCCTTGCTGCCGATCTCCACCGCGCCCGCGGCGACCGCGTCCGCGTAGCGGTGCGAGGGCACGTCGTAGTGGTCCCGCTCGAAGGCGCGCGGCGGGCAGCCGATCGACGCCGCGAACGCGTGCAGCTCCTCGTACGAGACGTCGCTGACCAGGTGCGACCACATGCGGCCGTGGCCCGGCCAGGTCGGCGGGTCGATGTACACCGTCACCCGCGGCTCACCGGCCCGGGTGGAAGACCGGCCCGAGGGCGCCGACCGACGCCACCCTCACACCCGCCTCCGAGCACACCCAGTGCGGGTCGGCACCCAGCTCCGGTTCCACGTCCAGCGCGTGCGGCTCGCCGTGCGTACAGACCGGGCACAGCGGCCAGCGGCCGTACTTCTCCAGCAGCGCGTCCTGGACGTCCTGGGCGACGAGTCCGGCGAGGTAGTCGACGCCCTCCGGCCACTGCTCCACCCACCACCGGCGGTGCGTGACCGAGTCCTCGACGAGGGAGACGACATCGGCATCGGCGACCTCGCCGGCGGCGAGGTCGGCGAGAACAAGTGCACGGGCGACATGCAGCGCCTGTTCCAGGGGGGTCGCGTGGTCCATGCGCTCATTGTCAACCGTTCGTGGCGATGTTAGCCACTATCGGCTGAATCACCTTGAACCGGAGTGCCCGGTTGTCTCTCCGAACGGTCCCGGGAGACGGGGAACCGCGCGAGCTGGTCGCTTCGGTCCCGGCAGGTCTTTTCGCCCTGACGGGGCGTGCCTGTGGTCCTTGGCTGGCTTGCGGTCCCGCGCGCCCCGGGGCGGGGGACGGCCTGGCCGGCAGCCACCACGAGTCCGCGGTGGCAGGCCATGGCGCGCAGGCGTTCCCGGAACTTCGCGGTGGGGAGCGGCGACGGTGCGCCGGAACGCCTTGCCGCGTTGGCCGCGCCCAACGTCCTCCATGGAGAGGGGCAAATCTGCGAAGCCCGGCCGGCTACCCGGCGGGCCCACGTGGCGACGGGCCCTCTTGAGGAGGGTCCGTATGGCGTCTTGCCGCCACCTTGGCCTGAAAATAGATTTCGCGTGTGAGCAGAAGGCCGAGGAAAACCTTCACCCACCCGCCATCGGCCCCGCCACCACACCCGGCGGAGCCCGCCCCGGTCGAACCCACAGCCGCGGACGGCGGGACGGCCGAGCCCGGCGCAGCCGACACGGCTGGGCGTGCGTGCCTCGCCCCACCATCGCCGCCATCGCCAGCCCCGGCCCCGCCCGCCGCCTCGCTCACGGCGCGGGTGCGGAGTCCCGGGCCCTCCATGACGCGCTCCATGCAGGCCGTCGCCGGAGCCGTGGCCTCCGATCCCGCCGGGTACGCCCCGCTCACCGTCACCGCCCTCGCAGAGCGCACCGGTACCAGCGAGGCCACCGCCATCCGCACCGTCCGCCTCCCCGGCTACCGCGACCTGCGCCTCGCCGTCACCGACGCCGTCCAGCTGCGGCCCGGCGACGTGGCCGTCGCCATCACCCACTCGCCATCACCCACTCGCCGTCGCGCAGCAGACGTACGAGCGGGCCGCGCCCGCGCTCACCGCCTCGTACGAGGCCCTCGCCCACCGGCACCCCGCCCGATAGGACCCCCCGTGACCGCGTACGCCGAACTCCGCGCCCAGCTCGCCACCCTCACCACCGAGGCCTTCCGCCCCGAACTCGCCGAGATCGACCGGCTGTCCACCCTCGACATCGCCCGCACCATGAACGCCGAGGACGCCACCGTCCCGGCCGCCGTCGCCGGGGAGCTGCCGCGGATCGCCGCCGCCGTCGACGCGATCGCGGTACGCATGGCACGCGGCGGCCGGCTCGTCTACGCGGGCGCCGGCACCGCCGGCCGGATGGGCGTGCTCGACGCCAGCGAGTGCCCGCCCACCTTCAACACCGACCCGGCCGACGTCGTCGGCCTGATCGCGGGCGGCCCCACCGCGATGGTGAAGGCCGTCGAAGGCGCCGAGGACTCGGCGGAGCTGGCCGCGGCGGACCTCACCGCGCTCGCCATCGGCCCGGACGACACCGTCGTCGGCATCTCCGCCTCCGGCCGCACCCCGTACGCGATCGGCGCCGTCGAGTTCGCCCGCAGCCGCGGCGCGCTCACCGTCGGACTCTCCTGCAACGCGGGCTCCGCGCTCGCGGCCGCCGCCGAGCACGGCATCGAGGTGGTCGTCGGCCCCGAACTGCTCACCGGCTCCACCCGCCTGAAGGCCGGCACCGCGCAGAAGCTCGTACTCAACCTCATCTCGACGATCACCATGATCCGGCTGGGCAAGACCTACGGGAACCTCATGGTCGACATGCGCTCCTCGAACGAGAAGCTGCGCGCCCGCGCCCGCCGCATCGTGTCCCTGGCCACCGGCGCGCCCGACGAGGAGATCGAGGCCGCACTGTCCGCCACCGGCGGCGAGGTCAAGGACGCGATCCTCGTCATCCTCGGCGGGGTCGACGGCGACGAGGCCGCCGGACTCCTCGCCGCCTCGGGGGGCCACCTCCGCGCCGCCCTGGCCGCCACCGAGACCCGCTGACCGCCCCCACCCCCACACGCCGGCCCACCCCGACAGCGAGGCGACCCCCACGATGCCCACCGAGCCCACCGAGCCCGCCAAGCCCACCGAGCCCACCGGGCCCACGGGACCGACCGCCCCCGCCGACAAGAACCGCGCCACGGCCGCCGCGATCCTCCCCCTGGTCGGCGGCCCGGACAACGTCACATCGATCGCGCACTGCATGACCCGCCTGCGCATCGCCCTGCGCGACCGCTCGCTCGTCGACGACGACGCGCTGAAGGCCCTCCCGGCGGTGCTGGGCGTGGTCGAGGACGACACCTACCAGATCGTGCTCGGCCCGGGCGCCGTCGCCCGGGTGACCCCGGAGTTCGAGGCGCTGGTGGAGGAGGGCCGCTCGGCGGCCGCCGCCTCCCGCCACCCGGTGACGGCGCAGGAGCTCCAGGCCCGGGGCGCGGCGCTCAAGGAGGCCCGGAAGGCCCGCAACGCCACCCCGGTCAAGCTCCTCCTGCGCCGCATCGCGAACATCTTCGTCCCGCTGATCCCGGCCCTGATCGGCTGCGGTGTGATCGCGGGGCTGAACGGCATGCTGACCAACCTCGGCTGGCTCCCGGCCCTGGTCCCGGCGCTCGCCGCGATCGCCTCCGGCTTCATGTCGCTGATCGCGGTGTTCGTCGGCCACAACACGGCCAAGGAGTTCGGCGGGACGCCCGTCCTGGGCGGTGCGGTCGCCGCCATCATCGTCTTCCCCGGGGTCGCGAAGATCACCGCCTTCGGCCAGGAACTGAAGCCGGGCCAGGGCGGCGTACTCGGTGCACTGGCCGCCGCGCTCCTCGCGGTCCAGGTCGAGAAGTGGTGCCGGCGCCGGGTGCCGGAGGCCCTGGACGTCCTGGTCACCCCCACCCTCACGGTGCTGGTCTCGGGCCTGGTCACCCTCTTCGGCCTGATGTTCCTCGCCGGTGAGGCCTCCGCCGCCATCGGCTCCTTCGCCAACTGGCTGCTCGCCACCGGCGGCGCCTTCGCGGGCCTGGTCCTCGGCGGCCTCTTCCTCCCCCTGGTCATGCTGGGCCTGCACCAGGCGCTGATCCCCATCCACACCACGCTCATCGAGCAGTCCGGCTACACCGTCCTGCTGCCCATCCTCGCGATGGCGGGCGCGGGCCAGGTCGGTGCGGCGATCGCCGTCTACTGCCGGCTCCCGCGCAACGGCTCGCTCCGCGCCACCATCAAGTCCGCGCTCCCGGCCGGTTTCCTGGGCGTCGGCGAGCCCCTGATCTACGGCGTCTCCCTCCCGCTGGGCCGCCCGTTCATCACCGCCTGCATCGGCGGTGCGGCCGGCGGAGCCTTCGTGGGCCTGTTCAACCAGCTCGGCGTGGCCTTCGGCTCCACCGCCATCGGCCCGTCGGGCTGGGCCCTCTTCCCCCTCCTGGACGGCAAGTCGGGCATGGGCGCCACGATCGCCATCTACGCGGGCGGCCTGGTGGTCGGCTACCTGGTGGGCTTCGCCGCCACGTTCTTCTTCGGCTTCACGAAGCAGATGCTGGCCGACCTGAACACCGACCCGGACCCCACGGGGGCCGCCGCCCCCGAACCGGCGAAGGAACCGGTGCCGGCGTGACTCCCGTACCGGCGACGCGACGACGGGGGCCATGAGGGGCATCCGGGGGGGCACGCACGGGGCTAGTACGAGGCAAGCACGGGGGAAGCACGGGGCGATGATGCAGCAATGATCGACGAGATACCCCCCGTGGTCCCGGCCGGCCGGATGGCCGCCCTCCCCCAGCCCGACTTCGCCCTCCCCGGCGGGATGCTGCTGCGCCCGTGGCGGGCGTACGACGCCCCCGCGCTGGTCGCCTCGTACGAGGACCCGGACATCCGGCACTGGAACCGCCCCGCCCGCCGCACCCCCGCCGAGGCCGAGGCGCACGTCGCCCGCCTCCGCGACCTCTGGCAGGCGGAGGAGGCCGCGGTCTGGGCGATCGCCCCGGCCGCCGGGGGCCCGGCCGTCGGCCTGATCGGCCTCGCCGACCTCGATCTGCGGGGCGGCAGCGGGGAGTTCCTCTACTGGCTGCTCCCCGCGGGCCGGGGCTCCGGGGCGACGGTCGCGGCCACGGCCCGCATCACCCGCTGGGCCTTCGAGGACCTCGGCCTGTACCGCCTCCGCATCACCCACTCCGTGCACAACCCCGCCTCCTGCGCCGTCGCCACCAAGGCCGGCTTCCCCCTGGAGGGCACCATGCGCGGCGCCCTCCTCCACGCGGACGGCTGGCACGACGAACACCTCCACGCCCGACTCCGCACGGACGCCCCCGCATGAGGTACCTGCGCACGGCCGTCCCCCGCGGGCCATCCGGGCGGGGCGCGGGTCCCGCCCGGCACGGCGCCCCGGGCCAAGGAGGGCCGTGCGGCGGATGCCTGCCGGCCACGACCACCCTCTGGCTCCCCCTGTACGGCGCAGGCATCGCAGCCCAGGCAGGCACCCTCACCCGGCTCCGCGACCGCGACCGCGCACGGGCCGGGGCCGGGGCCGCCCGCCCGGATCAGGCTGCAGCTCCCCGCTCACCAGCGGCGCCGGCGCCGACCCGTCATCCATCCCCCCCCCCCCCCAAAATCCCGCCCCGGAGTAGGCGGATACTCGGAAGACCCGGCCGTGGCCGCTGTGGCAGTTTGTGCGCATGACGCAGCAAGAAGTCACCACGACGGCGCACTTGGAGCACATGGACGGCCCGGCCGCGGTCCGGGCCTCGGACGCCTTCAGGCTGATCTACGCCGAAGTGTTCGCGGAGCCCCCCTACGACGAGACCGAGGAGGACGTCTCCGCCGCCTTCCGCCGCTTCCCCGTACAGACCGCCAAGCCCGGCTTCCGCGCCGTCCTGGCCCGCACCGCGGACGGCGGGCCGGTCGGCATGGCGTACGGCTTCCTCCTCGGGCCCGACGCGGTGTGGTGGGACCAACTGACCACGCCCGTGGCCGACGACGTGCGCCGCGAGGACGGCCACCGCACCTTCGCCCTCATGGAACTCGCCGTACGCGGCCCGTGGCGCGGTCAGGGCCTCGCCGGGCGCCTGCACACGGCGCTGCTCGACGCCGTCACGGCCGAGCGGGTGCTGCTGAACGTCCTCCCGGCGAGCGGGGCCGCGCCGGCCGCCTACCGGGCCTGGGGATACCGCAAGGTCGCCGAGGCGCAGCCGCTGGGCCCGGGCACGGACCTCCGCGACGTGATGCTGCTCGATCTGCGCTGAAGGCAGGGCTCACTTGGGCGGCTCGGCCTGCTTCTGGACGGCTCGGGCCTTCTCCATGAGCTCCTGGTAGGGCATCTGCGCCGTGGAGCCGCGCACCACCGAGAGTCCGTACCGGTCGATGGCCCTTTCGTTCGCCAGGGGAAGGTTGGGCTTGAGGTCTATTCGGGCGCCCGGCGGCGATACGTCCACGACGACGCGCGGCCACTGGCTGCTGGCCACCCTGAACACCGTGATGCGCTGCGGACCACGGGTCACGTTCAGGATTTCACTGCTGTTCGAGACGTTCGACCGGTACATGTACTTCGTGTGGGGAGGAAGGGTTACCTTCTCCTTCCTGGCCACCTCCGCGAGATCCTTTTCCGCAACCCCGGAGCGCTCGTAGTCAGGAGGAACCTTCATCCTGTCCTTCCTGATCACGTACACCTCCGTCTGCGCCCTGATCGCCTCGTACGGGCGGCTCGCCGGATCGTCGACCTCCACGACCGAATCCTGTGCGACCTCCTCCCCCGGATTCAGCACGCGGCCCACCGGCACGACGAATGCGCCGTCGTAGATGAGTTCGTCCTTGGCCGGCTTGTCCTTGACCGACGTTCCCTTGGCCGGCTTGGTCTCGGGGCGACTGCTCGCGGGCACGCCGTGGATCCAGTACTTGCTGTCGAGCACGTAGACCGGAACCTCGCCCGCGTTCTTGACGTACAGATGGACCGTCACGTACATCGGCCCCCCTGCCTTCTCCAGATTCGACTCCCTGAACTCGGCTCCGCTCTCCACCAGCGGGGTCTTCACATAGGGGACATAGATCTGCGAATAGGCCAGGTTGGCGCCGGCGAGAACGGTGGAGATGACCGCCCCGATCGCTATCCTCCCAGGGTTGTGAAGGCCCTTCCAGGCCCGGGACTTGACGAGTTCGACCAGGGCCAGCGAAGACCCGACGGTCAGGGCGATGCCCAACAGGGTGTAGCCGGTGAACCGCTCGCCGATCTGCAGCAGGAGGAGGGCGATGCCACAGAGGAGGGCGATCACGACTCCGGCGAGAACGACCACCCCCGAGTAGCGCCATCGGCGCTTCCCCCAGTAGTCGATGCAGGCCGCGGCGGCACAGGCCTCCACCAGGGACGCGACGAGGATGGTGAACCCCGCGATGCGTCCGCCGTAGGTCAGGGCGTTCCCGCTGTCGGATATTCCGATCCGGAAGAGGGGACACACCGTCGCGAGCAGGCCGATGAACACCAGGAAGCCGATCGTCCGCCGTCGCCACCCCCCTCGGTCCGGCCACACAGTGCTGTCGCCGCCGAACCAACGGATGTCGTGCCCGCGTTCCACACCGGCACGGTCCAGAAATCTTTGGAGTTCCCAGGGAGACCAGGCCTTTCCCACGGTCTTGCCGTCGATCGTGACCTTCCGCAAGCCGAGGTCGTCAGGCGCCCCCACGGAGACCTCCCGCGTGTTCGCCATAACACCAGCCTGCCCCTTGACCGCCGACGCCGCCTCTGGAGCGTCCGAGTGCGCGAACGACGGCGCAGGGCGAAGCTGGTACCGAGAGGAGCCCCCATGCGCAGACGAATCCTCGCCTTCACCGCCGCCCTCGTCCTGGCCGTCCTCGGTGCCGCGCTCCCCGTCGCGCAGGCCGCCGCCCCGGCTGTCACCGGACCCGACTGCGAGAAAATGGGGGGAACGGTGGAGTACGACTCCGCCACCGCCCTGTGGACCTGCATCGGCGGCGAGCACGACGGCGATCCCATCACCACGAAGTGAACTTCAGCCGGCGGCGGCGCGCCGCATGAAGCGCACCAGGTCATCGGCACCGTAGCCGACCCTCGGCCCCCGCTCGGCCGCCATCAGCAGCAGCTGGCCGACGATCTCGGCGCCCCAGCCGTCCGTACCGTCCGCCGACCACTCCCACAGCTTCTCGACGCCCAGGTCGTTCATGAGCAGCCCGTGCTCCCGGTGGACCTCCCGCACGGTCTCGGCGACCGCGTCCAGCAGCCGCGCCCCCGGCCGCTCGCAGCGCAGCCCGAAGTACCCGCCGACCTCTTCCACCGAACACCCCTGCGGCGGTCGCGCCTTGAGCCCCTCGTAACGGGCGTCCTCGAACTCCGGACACTCCCCCACCGGACAGTGCAGCAGCGTGAACCGCTGCCACCCCGGCGGCGGAGGCGGCTGCGGCCGCCACGCCGTCAGCCCGAAGGCCTCCTGTACGAGCGCGGTCGCCTCGTCCGCCGTCTCCGCCGTGCGCACCTCCCGCCGCTCGCCGTCGTCCCCGACGGCCGTCCAGAGCCCGCCGCCGTCGCACCGCACCCGTACGGAAAGCCCCGCGCCCCTGCGCCGCCACGCCCCGCCGACCAGGGCCGCCTCCAGCGCGTGCAGCCTCCAGCCCAGCTCGAAGCCCCACTCCACCGCCTCGCTCACGGGTGTGCCCTCTCGTGGAGTACGGCGGCCAGCCGGAGCGCGGTGTCCAGGTTGCAGCGGCCGAGGTCGACCAGCGGCAGGCCGTAGGTACCGGCGGCGGAGACCCCGTCCACGTCGAGGGAGGGGAACACCACCCCGACCCCGGCCAGGGACTCCTTCAGCTGCCGGACGGCCTCCTCGGCCGCCTGCATGCGCTCCTGGGAGGAGAGCACCATGACATGTCACCTTTCTACTCTGCGTATCCGACTTCGACACACAGCGTGGCGACGGGCTCGCTAGCCTTTCAATGCGGACACCGCAACAACCGCACGTGTTGGTCAGGGAGTTGCCATGCCAGGAAAGAACCTCGACCCCTCCTCCTCACCCCGCGCCCTCCTCGGCGCCGAACTCCGCGTGGCGCGCGAGCGCGCGGGCATGAGCCAGACCGAGCTCGGTGAACCGCTCTTCGTGAGCGGCTCGTTCATCGGCCAGCTGGAGGCGGGCACCCGCCGGATGCACGTCGATTTCGCCCGGCAGATAGACGACATCCTCGCAACGGACGGCTTCTTCACGCGGAACTGCGGGGCAGCGGCGAAGTCCAAGTACCCGGACCACTTCGCGGCTGCGGCTGAGGCGGAGGCGCTGGCCACTTCCATCCGGGAGTACGCGCCGCTGATCATCCCGGGTCTGCTCCAGACGGAGGCGTACGCGCGGGCGGTGTTCCGCGCGTACCAGCCGACCGCCACCACGGAAGTCATCGACGAGCTGGTCACGAACCGGCTGGCCAGGGCCGTGCTGCTAACCGACCCAACAACGCCAATGTTGTGGACCGTCCTTGACGAGGCGGTACTCCGCCGCAAGGTGGGGAGCGGAGCAGTCATGGCCGAAGCTTCGAGGCATCTCGCGGCGCTGATCCACTCGCATCGGGTCATCGCCCAGGTAATCCCGTTCAAGGCAGGAGCCCATGCGGCCTTGGGTGGTCCCCTCAGGCTGATGCACTTCGACGATGCTCCACCGCTCGCCTACGTCGAAGGCCTGGGAACAGGACTCCTGTTGGACGATCCGGCCACGGTCGCCCATCACACGCTGACCTACGATCTCCTCACGGCCAGTGCGCTCTCACCCCAAGAATCCCTGGCTCTGATCGAGTCCGTGGCGGAGGATTACTCACATGACCAGCATGCCTGAGTACGACCTTTCAGCAGCCACCTGGCGCAAGTCCAGCTACAGCGCCGGTGACGGCGGCAACTGCCTGGAGATGGCCACCTGGCAGAAGTCCACCCACAGCGGCGCCGGCGCCATCGCCCCCGTCCGGGACTCGAAGGTCCCGGACGGCCCCCACGTCGTCTTCACCGCACAGGCCTGGGCCGCGTTCGTCGCGAGCCTCTGACGACTCACAGGCCGCCGGTGTACAAGAGCCGGTTCGGGGTGCCCGGGCCGACGCCGGTCACGACGTCCTTCGTGGACTCGTTGACCAGCCAGCCCGCGACCTCCGCCGGGGCCGCGCTCGGGTGCGCCTGCTTGTAGAGGGCGGCGACGCCGGTGACGTGCGGCGTGGCCATCGACGTGCCGTTGAGGGCCACGCTGCCGCCGCCGAGCTTCGCGGAGACGATGGCCTGGCCGGGGGCGTAGAGGGTGACGCACGGGCCGTAGTCGGTGAAGCCGGTCTCTTCGTCGAACTGGTCGGACGCGGCGACCGTGACCACACCCGTCGCGGACGCGGGCGAGAAGCTGCACGCGTCAACTGAGGAGTTGCCCGCCGCGACGACCGGCAGCACGCCCGCTTCGAACAGGGCGGTCGCCGCGTTGTTCACGGCGGCCGACCGGTCCCCGCCCAGGGAGCCGTTCAGCACGGCCGGCTGCCTGGCGTTCTTCGCGACCCAGTCCATGCCCGCGATGACCCCCGACCACGAGCCCGAGCCGTCGCACCCGAGCACCCGGACGCTGACCAGGTTCGCCTTGCGCGCCACCCCGAAGGTCGCGCCGGCGACCGTGCCCGCGACGTGCGTGCCGTGGCCGGTGCAGTCCTGGCCCTGGCGGCCGTCGCCGACGGCGTCGAAGCCGAAGGCGGCCCGGCCGCCGAATTCCTCGTGCGCGTAGTCGATGCCGCTGTCGAGGATGTACGCGGTCACCCCGGCGCCGTCGCCCCGGGTGGTGAAGTCCTCGTCCAGCGGCAGGTTCCGCTGGTCGATCCGGTCCAGCCCCCAGGAGTTGGACGGTGCCCGCAGGGCGGTCGGCATCGGCACCTGGACCGAGGCGTCCTCCTCGACCGACTTCACCCCGGCGGCGGCCCGGACGGCCGTCAGCTCGCCCGGGGTCAGCGGCACGGCGAAGCCGGTCATCGCCGAGGTGTAGACGAACGACGGCTTCAGGCCGAGCTCCCGCGCGAGCTTCGCCGCGTCCTGCCCCTCCTCCAGGGTCACGATGTACCGGCCGGGCACCGGATCGGCCGCCGTGAGCAGCGGTGCCGGGGGCGGCTCCGGTGCGGCGGAGGCCGTGCCCGCCGCGATCGGGGGCACGGCGAGGAGGGCGGCGGCGGCCAGACGGGCGAGCAGGCGCATGGACGGAACTCCCTGACGGGGTCGAAGGTCGGCACGGTGAGCCGCCCGCGGCGACGGGTGCCGTTGCGGGTGCGGCCCTTCCTTCCCATCGGGCGCCGCGTCGGCGCGGCTTGAACCACCGCCCCCCACCTGGCCGATCGCCGACCGGGCCGCCACCCGCCGACTCACCCGTACGGCCCGCCCGTGCTCCCGCCGCACCCGCGGGGCTCGTTGACCGGCCCGGCCGCAGGTGGTGGCCTCGCCGCATGAGCAACCCCTTGAGCCTGCGCCGGGCGCTCCCCGTGGGCGCCGTCGTACTGGCCGCCGCCCTGCCCGCCCATGCCACCACCGCCGGACCCGGACCGACGCCCGTGCCCGCGTCCCGGGTGGCGGCCCCGGCCGACCACCCCACGTACATCGTCACCGTGCGGCGCGGCCTCGATCCGGGGGCCGTCGCGCAGGCGTACGGGATCACGCCGGTCCACGTCTTCCGTACGGCGATGAACGGCTTCGCCGCCCCGCTCTCCCCCGGGCAGGTCGAGACGCTCCGGGCGACGGCCTCGCTCGTGGAGTCGGTCGAGGAGGACGGTTCCGCTTCCTCGGGCGGGCCGGCCGCCTGAGTCGGGCAGGGCGCACGCCCCCTGCGCGCCCCCCGAGGGCCGCCGTGCGCCCTTGCCGGGCATTTCGGGCGATCACTACGGTCACGCTGCGTACACATCACACACGCAGAGTCACCATTCGAGGAGATGTATGAACAAGGCTGCTTGGCGTTCACTCGCGCTCGCGACCGTGCTGGCCGTCCTCCCCCTCGGTGCGACGGCGACCGCAGAAGCGGAGGCGCCCGGGCCCCTGTCCGCCGATGCCGTGGCGGCCATGACGCCGCAACAGCAGGGCGAGGTACTGGAACCGCTCAGGATCGTGGCCGACGCCGCGGCGCGGGCCGGCCGGGGCGCGTACGCGGACGTGTACACGCAGGTCGAGATGGCCCCCGACTACCGCTCGGTCAACGTCTACCTCACCGATACGACCCGGGGCGCGGCCTTCCTCGACGCGGTGCAGAAGGCCGCCCCGGCGGCCGACACGAAGCTGCTGAACGTACGCAGGAGCGCGAAGACGCTGCAGCAGCTGCGGAAGGAGATCACGGACTTCCGCACCCGCAAGGACCTGCCCTTCAAGATCGAGATGGCGGGCAGCACCGTCGACGGCGGTGCGATCGAGCTGACCGTCGACGACGCGAAGGCCGCGCAGAAGTACCTCGCCGGACCCGCCGTCGCACAGGAGCTCGCGGCCGCCCGGACCACCCCCATCCGCGTCCGCCAGTCCTCCCCCATGGTGCCGCTGAGCCGCTGGGACGACCGGGAGCCGTTCTACGCGGGGGCCGCGCTCGGACCCGCGAACGGCTCCTTCGCCCACTGCACCAGTGGCATCCCTGCCCACAGCACGGTGGACAACCGCCAGTGGCTCGTCACCGCGGGCCACTGCTACGGGCTCGGCGAGACCGTCTTCACTGCCGGCGGCTACCGCGTCGGCACGGTCGGAGCCAAGCTGGACGACCTCGACTCGGCGTTCATCGAGACACGGACGAGCCGCTACACCTGGGACGGCGTCGACGCGCAGGGCTACACCCGCCGCCTCAACGGCGTGCGCAACGCGGCGGTCGGCGACTTCACCTGCCACCTGGGCTACACCACCAAGGTGGCCTGCAACATCCGCACCGCGTACGCCGGCAGCGCGACCTGGGTCAACAACGGCGCCTACGTCTGGGGCAGCGCCAGCGACCCGAACCCCAGCCCCAGCCCCGTCATCGCCCGGCCCGGCGACAGCGGCGGGCCGGTGATCACCATCAACGACCAGGACTCCCGGCAGCTGAACGGCATGCTCATCGCGGGATTCAACTGTTCGGGCGTCGGTCAGGACCAGGGCTGCAGGCAGATCGGCTGGATCGAAGTGGGCGACGTCTTCGAGAGGTTCGCCCTCCGCCTCGCGGACTGACGCCGACAGCGCGTAAGGTCGGCCCGGTGACTGCCGGGTCGGCCTTGGGCCATACACGAGCGAGGCCCCCGGCCTCCGCGTGACCACCGGGCGGGCCAGGGGCCCGCCGCCCTCTCCATGTCCTCGATCCCGAACCCGAGACCTGGAGAGCCACCCCACATGTCCGTCACCGAAGTCCAGCTCAACCACACCGTCGTCCACGCCACTGACCGGCAGCTGTCGGCCGAGTTCATCGCCGTCGTCCTGGGCCTGAAGCCAGGCACCCCCTTCGGCCCGTTCCTGCCCGTCGACCTCGGCAACAACATCACGCTCGACTACTACGAACAGCCCGCCGGCGAGCCGCTCCAGCCGCAGCACTACGCCTTCCTCGTGCCCGACGACCAGTTCGACACGATGCTCGCCCGGCTGGACGCGATCGGGGTCACCCACTACGCAGACCCCCACCACACCGAACCGGGCCGGATCAACCACCTCTTCGGCGGCCGCGGCGCGTACTTCGCCGATCCGGACGGCCACAACATGGAGATCATGACCCGGCCCTACGCCAGGCCCTGACCCTCCCGGGGCCCGGACCGCCGCGCGGACCGGGCCCCGTACCCCTAACGCTCGGTCACCTCGGCGGTGAACGGGGGATTCTCGAAGATCCCGATCCGGTCTCCCGAGACGTTCGCGATCCTCACCCGGTCCAGCTCCACCGTGGTGTCGACTTCGAAGGCGACGGCCGCGACACCGCCCCCGCCTCCCCGGATGGTGTCCTTGACCGAGGTGAACCTGCCGTCCTGGAAGGCGATGCCGAAGTAGTCGCTGTCGATGATGGTGTTGTTGCGGGTCTCCAGCCCGCCGTAGCCGTAGACGCCGAGCTGGTTGCCGACGAGACGGTTCCCGGTGACCACGACGCCCGGGCCGGCCAGGATGCCGGCGTGCTGGAAGTCGCGGAAGAAGTCCGTTCCGCAACCCGGATCCGGCTCGCGGCAGGAGTTGTCGCTCACGATGTTGTGCTCGACCCTGCCGGTCGCGTCGATGAACTCGATGCCGTCCGTGGAGACGGTCTTCTGGCCGGTGATGACGTTGCGGAGCAGCGTGGCCCTGGAGTCACGGCTGAGTACGACGACGCCGGAGCCCTGGTAGTCCGTGATCCTGGAATCCCGGATGTCCGCCGACCCGGCACCGGTGGGATAGTCCCCGACGAGGACGGCGTTGGCGCTGTGGAAGCACCCTGCGAGCGGGGTGTCCTTGATGTGGGACACCGCGGCGTGGCTCAGGTCCAGGTGCGCCCCGCCGAAAACCCGGATCCCCGCTCCGAGCGCGCCCCGTTCACACGTACCGGACCCCGGCCCGCTCACGGACAGCCGGGACATCGTCACGTGCGCCGCGTTGTCGAGGTAGACGATCGAGTTGAGGCCGTCGGGATCGGCCACCAGGGCCTGCGGCGCGAGGATGGTGGACTTCCCGGCGCCCGCGCCCGCGATGGTGAGGTCCTTGTGGACCCTCACCTGCTCGCGGTAGACGCCGGGGCGCAGCGCGATGCGGCCCCCGGGCTGCGCGGCGTCGACCGCGGACTGGACGGTCGGGTAGGCGGCCGACGGAACGACCAGCTCGCCCGGCTTCGGCGCGGCGGACGAGGACGCGGGCGCGAGGGAGCCGAGTGCCACCGAGGCCAGCAGCGTGCCGAGGGCTGCGGCGCAGCGTGTGCGGAGGAAGTTCATCCGTCCACGGGAACACGGCCCGCCCCCGATCCCGGCGGACCGTGCCGCAGCACTGGCCCGTCCGGACCACCGGAACCACACCCCGAGGCCCCCACCCCTGCGCCGCCGGGGCCGGGTGTGCGGCGGGGCGCCCCCGCAGGGCGTCGAACGCAACCGCCCTCCACCCTCCGACCCCTGGAAACGTTCGACGGCCGAGGAGATGCCCCGGCGCGCGCCCGGGCCCGGCGGCCCCGACGGTGCCGCTGCGCGGAGCCGCTCCCCGCCCCGCCCTTCCACCGTTCCCCGGGCTCCGCCCGGACCCGGCGGGGGCTCCGCCCGGACCCCCGGTCCTCAAACGCCGGACGGGCCGGAGGGTGCAGACGGCAGCAGCCGAAATCCAGCCCCGCCGGCGTTTGAGGCGCGGGCGCGGAGCGCCGTAGGGGTGACGGGCTGAAGCGGCGGCTCAGGCCGCCCCGCCCCGCGCCGCTTCGATGAAGGCGCGGATCAGGTCGGGCGACTTCACGCCGCGCGCCGACTCGACCCCGCTGGACACGTCCACGCCCCACGCGCCGGTGACCTCGACCGCCTCCCGCACGTTGCCCGGGTTCAGCCCGCCCGCGAGCAGCCAGTGCCCCTCGGGGGCGGTGAAGTCCGCCGCGCCCCAGTTCCAGGGCTTGCCGGAGCCGGGGTCGGGGGCGTCCAGCAGCAGCAGGTCCTCCCCGTACTCACCGCACCGCTCCACCTGCTCGGCGGTGGCCCGCAGCAGGGTACGGCCCTCGGCGCGCAGCGCCGCGAAGTCCTCGGGGCCTTCCTCGCCGTGCAGCTGCACACCCCGTACACCGCTCTCCTCGGCGAACCGGCGCACCTCCTCGACCGTCTGCTTCCGGAACACCCCGACGGTGAGCACCTCGTCCGGCACCCGCGCCGCCAGCACCCGCGCGGTGGCGGCGTCGACCGTACGCGGACTCCCGGGCGCGAACACGAACCCGACGGCATCGGCCCCGGCCTCGACGGCCACGTCGACGTCGTGGGCGGTCTTGAGGCCGCAGATCTTGACGAAGAGTGCGCTGCTTTCGCTCATGCCCCGAGTCAACCAAAACCACCCGGTCGATGGGGACCCGTCCCGAGGACCGGGCACGGAAACGACCTCGGCACTAGCCTGGGATGAGGCACGGGCTCAGCACAGCACGCCGTGCGGAGGACGACGGGTGACCATCATGATCGAGCGGGCCACACCGATAGAGACGTTGTCGGCGCCGCCGACCTTCGAAGACCTCCTGCGCACGGTCGCGGAGCTGAACACGCCAGACGGCTTCAAGGCCGAGCTCATCCGGGGGAAGATCGTCGTGTCGCCGTGGTCCCTGCGCCGCTACTACCGCCCCATGCGGGCACTGCGCAAGCAACTCGAGGCCCACGCCCCGGAAGGACATGTCGCGGACATCGCGCCGTTCCTCTTCCAGTTCCCTGAAGCAGGACGTGCTTACGGCCCCGATCTCTACGTGGTGGACGAGTCCGGCTTCGAGGGCGAGGGGAGGCATCTGGACGCAGCGGCACTCTCCCTGGTGACCGAGTTCACCTCGGTGTCCACGAAAGACGTGGACTGGCACGAGAAGCTGGACGTGTACGGACAGCTCGTCCCCGTCCACCTGGTCGTCGACATGCAAGCGTCCGAGATCACCTGCTTCTGGGAACCCTCCCCGCACGGATACCGCTCCCGCAGGACAGTGTCCTTCGGCGAGCCCCTGCCCGTCCCTGCCCCCTTCGGATTCGAGATCGACACCACCGGCTTCCGACCCGCACGATGACCCCATGAACGACAACGGGGTGGGGATCACCACAGGCGGCCCGGACGCCGAGCTCGACGCGCGCCTGAGCAAGGAGCTGGACGTCTTCAACCAGGCCGCGACGCCGGGCCAGGAGCAGTCCGAGTTCACCGTGCGGATCACCGACGCGGACGGAGAGCTCGTCGCCGGGCTCAGCGGCTGGAGCTGGGGCGACCGGGCGGGCATGGCGATGACCTGGGTCCGCGAGGACAGCCGGGGCGCCGGCTGGGGCGCGAAGCTCCTGGCCGCCGCCGAGGAAGAGGCCCGGGCCCGGGGCTGCGCGAGCGTCCTCGTCTCCTCGTTCACCTTCCAGGCCCCGTCCTTCTACGCCCGCCACGGCTACGTGGAAACGGCCCGCGTCCCGGGCTTCCCGGGCGGCCACGAGGACGTGTACTTCCTCAAGCAGCTGGCCTGACCCGCTGGCCTGACCCGCACCCGAGCATGAACCGCACCGCACCGCACCGCGGAAACGCCCGAGGGCGGCACCCCCTCCGTCAGGAAGGGGTGCCGCCCTCGGTACGTGAAGAACAGCCGATCCACCAGGGCCGGAGGCCGGCCCGCGGTGGATCAGAAGTCCATGTCGCCGCCCGGCATGCCGCCGCCGGCAGCAGCGCCGGCCTTCTCGGGCTTGTCGGCGATGACGGCCTCGGTGGTGAGGAAGAGGGCCGCGATGGACGCCGCGTTCTGCAGCGCGGAGCGGGTGACCTTCGCCGGGTCGATGATGCCCTCGGCGATCATGTCGACGTACTCGCCGGTCGCGGCGTTGAGGCCCCAGCCGACGGTCAGGTTGCGGACCTTCTCCACGACGACGCCACCCTCGAGACCACCGTTGACGGCGATCTGCTTGAGCGGGGCCTCCAGGGCGAGCTTCACGGCGTTGGCGCCGGTCGCCTCGTCACCCGACAGGTCGAGCTTCTCGAAGACCGAGGAGGCCTGCAGCAGGGCCACGCCACCGCCGGCGACGATGCCCTCCTCGACGGCCGCCTTCGCGTTGCGAACGGCGTCCTCGATGCGGTGCTTGCGCTCCTTGAGCTCGACCTCGGTCGCGGCACCGGCCTTGATGACGGCCACGCCGCCGGCCAGCTTCGCGAGGCGCTCCTGGAGCTTCTCGCGGTCGTAGTCCGAGTCGGAGTTCTCGATCTCGGCGCGGATCTGGTTCACGCGACCGGCGACCTGGTCGCTGTCACCGGCACCGTCGACGATGGTGGTCTCGTCCTTGGTGATGACGACCTTGCGGGCGCGGCCGAGCAGGTCGAGACCGGCGTTCTCCAGCTTGAGGCCGACCTCCTCGGAGATGACCGTGCCGCCCGTGAGGATGGCGATGTCGCCGAGCATGGCCTTGCGGCGGTCGCCGAAGCCCGGGGCCTTGACGGCGACGGACTTGAAGGTGCCGCGGATCTTGTTGACGACCAGGGTCGACAGGGCCTCGCCCTCGACGTCCTCGGCGATGATCAGCAGCGGCTTGCCGGACTGCATGACCTTCTCCAGGAGCGGCAGCAGGTCCTTGACCGAGCCGATCTTGGAGTTGACGATCAGGATGTACGGGTCGTCGAGAGCCGACTCCATACGCTCCATGTCGGTGGCGAAGTACGCCGAGATGTAGCCCTTGTCGAAGCGCATGCCCTCGGTGAGCTCGAGCTCCAGACCGAAGGTCTGCGACTCCTCGACGGTGATGACGCCTTCCTTGCCGACCTTGTCCATGGCCTCGGCGATGAGCTCGCCGATCTGGGTGTCGGCGGCGGAGATGGAGGCCGTGGAAGCGATCTGCTCCTTGGTCTCGACATCCTTCGCCTGGGCGAGCAGGGCGGCGGAGACGGCCTCGACGGCCTTCTCGATACCACGCTTGAGGGCCATCGGGTTGGCACCGGCGGCCACGTTGCGCAGACCCTCGCGGACGAGCGCCTGGGCGAGGACGGTGGCGGTGGTCGTACCGTCGCCGGCGACGTCGTCCGTCTTCTTGGCGACTTCCTTGACCAGCTCGGCGCCGATCTTCTCGTACGGGTCCTCGAGCTCGATCTCCTTGGCGATGGAAACACCATCGTTGGTGATCGTGGGGGCGCCCCACTTCTTCTCAAGGACGACGTTGCGACCCTTGGGGCCAAGGGTGACCTTGACGGCGTCGGCGAGCTGGTTCATCCCACGCTCGAGGCCGCGGCGGGCCTCCTCGTCGAACGCAATGATCTTGGCCATCTGAAGTGGTCCTCCCGGACAGCGGTGGATTGCTCCTGGACCGCGCCCGCGCCCGCGACGGACGGCCTGCGTGCCCGGCGGTTCCTTCCCGCCGGACCCTGCGGGCCTCACCGACCCGGTCCTCGTTCAGTAGCACTCTCAACCGGAGAGTGCTAACGCCAATGATTAGCACTCGACCCCCACGAGTGCAAGCGGCTTGGGGTAACGCCGGGCCGTGGCCCAAGGGACGTACGGCAAACGCACGAGGGGCCCGCATCCCTCCTCGGATGCAGGCCCCTCGTTGTGTCTGCGCGTACGCGGGTGCGCGCGTACGTGTCGCGTCGGTGGTCGATCGCTCCGGGACTCAGCCGAGTGCGAGCTTGACCATGTCCGCCTGCGGACCCTTCTGGCCCTGCGAGATCTCGAACTCGACCCGCTGACCCTCTTCAAGGGTGCGGTATCCGTCCATCTGGATGGCGCTGTAGTGGACGAACACATCCGCACCACCGTCGACCGCGATGAAGCCGTAGCCCTTCTCCGCGTTGAACCACTTGACGGTGCCCTGAGCCATGCCTAACTCCCCTATTACTGGCCCTTGCGCGGGAACGCACTTCGCGTTACCGGGTCATCACTTGCGTCGGAACGCGTCGACCGAGGCTGAATGTATCTGCGCCGATGCTGTCTGCAACAGGTCAATCCGACGAGAAATCTGGACACCCAGATACATTGAAATGAAGTGAAAATTTGACATATTCCAGGGCAACTCGGGCCTGACATATCCCGCCAAAGCCCCAAACCGCACCCGCACATTGACCAGATGTCGACCCTCACGCGACCCGTTCATATGCACCGGGCAAGAACAGCGGAGGGGACTTCCCCAACTCTACCGTGCCCAATCAAGCAGAATTGCCCCCTCCGCTTCCAGCGGAGGGGGCAATTCAATTTATGGAGATCCTGTCGGAAGCCCGTGGGCGTCCGGTCAGCAGCCGCCCGCGACGGCCGGGATGATCGAGACGCCGGCGCCGTCCGGCGTCGCCGCCTCCAGCCCGCCCTCGAAGCGCACGTCGTCGTCGTTCACGTAGACGTTCACGAAGCGGCGGAGCTTGCCCTGGTCGTCCAGGACGCGCGCGCCGATGCCGGGGTGGTTCTTCTCCAGCGACTCGATGACCTCGGCCAGGGTCGCACCCTCGGCCGTCACCTCGGCGGCGCCGCCGGTGTAGGTGCGCAGGATGGTGGGGATGCGGACGTTGACGCTCATGGCGACACTGCCTTTCCGGTAGTGCGTAGGGGGTGGTCAGGCCAGGCCGGCGGCGCGGAACGCGTCCAGGCTCGGGCGGATGGTGGCGGTCTGGCCGCTGTCCGCGGCCACCGCCTCCAGGGTCTTGAGGCCGTCACCGGTGTTGAGGATCACGGTGGTCAGCGTCGGGTCGAGCAGCCCGTTCTCGATGAGCTTCTTCGTGACGCCGACGGTCACGCCGCCCGCGGTCTCGGCGAAGATGCCCTCGGACTGCGCGAGGATCTTGATGGCCTCGACGACCTGCTCGTCGTTGACGTCCTCGACCGCACCGCCGGTGCGGCGGGCGATGTCCAGGACGTACGGGCCGTCGGCCGGGTTGCCGATCGCCAGCGACTTGGCGATGGTGTTCGGCTTCTGCGGGCGGACCACGTCGTGGCCGGCCTTGAAGGCGGCCGACACCGGGGAGCAGCCCTCGGCCTGGGCGCCGAAGATCTTGTACGGCTTGTCCTCGACGAGGCCGAGCTTGATCAGCTCCTGCAGACCCTTGTCGATCTTCGTCAGCTGCGAGCCGGACGCGATCGGGATGACGATCTGGTCGGGCAGCTGCCAGCCGAGCTGCTCGCAGATCTCGTACGCCAGCGTCTTGGAGCCCTCGCCGTAGTACGGGCGCAGGTTGACGTTGACGAAGCCCCAGCCCTCGCCCAGCGGGTCGCCGATGAGCTCGGAGCAGAAGCGGTTGACGTCGTCGTAGTTGCCCTCGATGCCGACGAGGTCGCCACCGTAGACACCGGCCATGACGACCTTGCCCTGCTCCAGGTCGTGCGGGATGAACACGCAGGAGCGGAAGCCGGCGCGGGCGGCCGCGGCGCCGACGGCGCCGGCCAGGTTGCCGGTGGAGGAGCAGGAGAGCGTGGTGAAGCCGAACGCGCGGGCCGCCTCGACGGCGATGGCCACGACGCGGTCCTTGAAGGAGTGCGTCGGGTTGCCGGAGTCGTCCTTGACGTAGAGCTTGCCGGTGACGCCGAGCTCCTTGGCCAGGTTGGCCGCGTCCACGAGCTTGGTGAAGCCGGGGTTCAGGCTGGGCTTGGAGGCCACGTCCGCGGGGACGGGCAGCAGCGGGGCGTAGCGCCAGATGTTGTTCGGGCCGGCCTCGATCGCGGCGCGCAGGGCTTCCACGTCTTCGGACGAACCAGTACCGGCGGGAAGGTCGTAGGCGACCTCGAGCGGTCCGAAGCACTCGGCGCACGCGAAGATGGGGCCGAGCTCGAAGCGGGTGCCGCACTCGCGACAGGAAAGACCGTTGGCAGGTCCGAGGTCAACAGAGGTGGCGACAGTCTGTGCAGCCATGATGGCGAGGCCCTTTCTCCTCATCTTCCCCATGGCGCACTTCGCCATGAGACGGAATTGGCACCTTCCCTAGCCGGGGACCCCGCGGGATGCGTATCGCATCGCGAGAACCGACTGGAGGGTTGCCGGGGCTTCAACGGGCCGTGTCCCTCTGCCCCTCTGGATGAGCGGTATGGCACCGGCACACGCGCTCTGTGGCGCGCCGGTGCGTTTGTACGCGGGGACCCCCGGCATGCGGTGGTCCTTCGCGTTGTTCAAGACTGTAACCGAAGGTCCGGGCGGCTGAGATGGCTGTCCGAACCGCGAGATGGATCACATATCGCACCATAACGCCGAAACGCAGGGAGTGCTGAGGGTGCTGGAAGAGGTGGAGCGCTGGCTGGCAGCCCGCTCCTGGTCAGCCGCCGACCGACCGCTCGACCAGCTGCTCGACCGGAAACGGGCGACGGGCACCACGGTCAGCGTGGTCCTGCCCGCGCTCGACGAGGAGCCGACGGTCGGGTCGATCGTGGAGGTGATCCGGCGCGAGCTGATCGAGGGGCTGCCGGTCCCGCTGGTCGACGAACTGGTGGTGATCGACTCGGGCTCCACCGACCGGACGGCCGAGGTAGCCGCGAAGGCCGGCGCCCGGGTGGTGCACCGCGACGGGATACTGCCGCGGATCCCGGCCCTGCCCGGCAAGGGCGAGGTGCTGTGGCGCTCGCTGCTGGCGACCACCGGGGACGTCGTCTGCTTCGTCGACGCCGACCTGCGGGACTTCTCGGCGACCTTCGTCTCCGGGATCGTCGGGCCGCTGCTGACCGACCCGGACGTGCAGTTCGTCAAGGCGATGTACGACCGCCCGCTCGGCACAGAGTTCGACGGGCTCGTCTCCGGCAAGACATCGGGTCAGGGCGGCCGGGTCACGGAGCTGGTGGCCCGCCCCCTCCTGAACCTGCACTGGCCGCAGCTGGCCGGTTTCGTGCAGCCGCTGGGCGGCGAGTACGCCGTGCGCCGCTCCCTGCTGGAGCGGCTGCCGTTCCCCGTCGGGTACGGCGTCGAGCTGGGCCTGCTGGTGGACGCGCTGCACACGGTCGGGCTGGACGCGCTGGCCCAGGTGGACGTGGGCGTACGGCTGCACCGCCACCAGGACGGGCAGGCGCTGGGCCGGATGGCCGCGGCGATCTACCGCACGGCCCTGGTCCGGCTGTCGCGCGGGCACCTCGTACGTCCGGAGCTCACGCAGTTCGAGCGCGGACCGGAGGGCTTCGTACCGCACACGCACCCCGTGGACACCGAGGAGCGGCCGCCGATGCTGGGCGTCAAGGAGTACGCCGTGCGTCGCGTGGCGTGAGGTTTCGCATGGTTTGAGGGGGACCCGGCCGGGCTAGGTGTGCCGCATGGCTTCTCAGGTACTCGTCGCGGCGAACCGCGGCCCGCTCTCCTACGCCCTCGCCGCCGACGGCACGCTCGGTGCCCGGCGCGGCGGGGGCGGTCTCGTCTCCGGCCTCTCCGCGGCCCTCGCGGAGCAGCCGGAGGCGCTGTGGATCTGCGCGGCCCTGTCGGAGGCGGACCGCGAGGCGGTCCGGCGAGGGGTCTCGGAGCCCGGGGTCCGGATGCTCGACATCGACCCCGCCGTCTACGACGACGCGTACAACGGCATCGCGAACTCGGTGCTGTGGTTCACCCACCACCACCTGTACGACGTGCCGCGCGAGCCCGCCTTCGACGCGGAGTTCCGCCGCCGCTGGGCCTCGTACACCGCCTACAACCGCGCCTTCGCGGCCGCCCTCGCCGAGGAGGCCGCCGAGGGGGCGTGCGTGCTGGTCCAGGACTACCACCTGGCCCTGGTCCCGGGGCAGTTGCGGGAGCTGCGGCCGGACCTGCGCATCGCGCACTTCACGCACACGCCGTGGGCCTCGCCGGAGTTCCTGGACATGCTGCCGGACGACGTCCGCTCGGAGCTGATCTGGGGAATGCTCGGGGCGGACCGGCTCGGCTTCCACACCTGGGCCTGGGCCTCGGCCTTCATCAGCGGCGCCGAGACGGACGACGCGATCGGCCTCGCGTGGGGCGCCCTGCCGGGCGGCGACCGGCGCCACGGGGGCCGGCACCGCGGGGTCCAGCACCGGAAGGCGGGCTCGTCGAACCGGTTCACGGACGTGGACGTGTACCCCCTCGGCGTGGACGGTGACGACCTGCGGGCGCTCGCGCACCGGCCGGAGGTGGACGGCAAACTGGCGGGCCTGCGCGCGGAGGTCGGCGACCGGATGACGATCGTCCGGGTGGACCGCACCGAACTGTCGAAGAACATCCTGCGCGGCCTGCTGGCCTACCGGGAGCTGCTCACGACCCACCCCGAGTGGCGGGGCCGGGTGGTCCATCTGGCGTCCGCGTACCCGTCGCGGCAGGACCTGGAGGTCTACCGGGCGTACACGGCGTCGGTGGCGGAGCTGGCGGCGGACATCAACGCGGAGTTCGGCACGCCGGACTGGCAGCCGGTGCTCGTATCGGTCGAGGACGACTTCGCACGCTCCCTGGCGGCGTACCGGATGGCCGACGTGGCGCTGGTGAACCCGGTGCGGGACGGCATGAACCTGGTGGCGAAGGAGATCCCGGTGGTGTCGGAGGCCGGCTGCGCGCTGGTGCTGTCCACCGGGGCGGGGGCGTACGAGGAGCTCCGCCGCGACGCGCTGACGGTGAACCCGTACGACGTCTCGGAGACGGCCGCCGCGCTGCACACGGCTCTCGCCATGCCGGCGGCGGAACGCGCGGACCGCACCAAACGGCTCGCCGCCGCTGCCGTGGCGCTCCCGCCGGCCCAGTGGTTCGCGGCCCAACTGGCCGGCCTCCGCGACTGACCCGTGCGGGGCGGCGCCCCTGAAAATGCCGCTGCGCGGCACCCTGGGCTCCGCCCAGACCCGCTCCTCAAACGCCGGAGGGGCTGGAGTTGGCAAATCCAGCCTCGCCGGCGTTTGAGGCGCCGCCGGAGGCAAACCAGCCCCTCCGGCGTTTGAGGAGCGGGGTCCGGGGCGGCCCGGGGGAAAGGAGGAAGGGCGGGGCGGGGAGCAGCTCCGCGCAGCGGGGCCCGGCTACGCGCGAACGGCCCCGGCCAGCTCGGCCAGGAAGGCCGCCACGGCACCCGGTCCGGGGAGGACCAGGTCGGCCCGCGCGGCCAGCTCCGGCACCTCCGCCGAGCCGCTGGCCACCAGCAGCCCCGGCAGCCCGTCCGCGCGCCGCTTCTCGACCGCCGAGTACGCCGCCAGGTCCCCCAGGTCGTCGCCCGCGTACAGCACCGCCTCCGCGGACCGCTCCGCGAGGAACTCCGTCAGGGCGACGCCCTTGTCCATCCCCGGGGGCCGCAGCTCCAGGACCGCACGCCCCGGCTCCACCATCAGCCCGTGCCGCGCCGCCAGCTCCGCCAGCGGCTCGCGCAGGGCCGCGAAGGCGGCCGCGGGGTCGGCGGCCCGCCGGGTGTGCACCGCCAGGGCCCGGCCCTTCTCCTCGATCCAGGTGCCGCGCCAGGCCCCGATGGAGTCCAGGAAGCCCGGCAGCTCGGCCCGTACGGCCGCCACCCCGGGGTGTTCGGCGGGGGCGTGGACTATGCCGGTGACGGCGTCCCAGCGCTCGGCGCCGTAGTGGCCCAGGACGACGAGGTGCTCCAGCCCGGTGACCCCCGCGAAGCCCCCGTACCGCACGGCGACGCCCGCCGGCCGGCCGGTGATGACGGCGACCGAGTCGACCTCGGGGGCGAGTGCGGAGAGGGCCGGGACGGCCAGGGGGTGGGCGCGGGCCTGGTCCGGGTCCGGGACTATCTCGGCGAGGGTGCCGTCGAAGTCGAGGGCGACCACGGAACGGCGGGGTGCGCGGAGCAGGGCTTCGAGTCCCTCGCGTCCGGCTGCGGTGACGGGCATCGGCAGGTGGTGGTGCGGAGTGCTCCCCATACGGATGACCCTAATGGCCCAGCCGGGCCCCGGCTACGGGGCCGGGACACCGCGCCCCCGCTACCGCCGCGCCCGCTGCGCCTCACGGATGCGCCGCAGCCGGTTCACCGTGCCCGGGGCGTGGGCGAGGGCGCGCGGGTCGTCCATGAGGGTGTTGAGCAGCTGGTAGTACCGGACCGGCGTCATGCCGAGCCCTTCCCGTATGGCCCGCTCCTTGACCCCGGGCCCGGGCCAGGTCCGGCCTTCGTACGCGAGCACCGCGGCCTCGGTGGCCGTCAACTGCCCCTCGTCCGTCATACGGCCAGATTAACGCCGCCCACCGACACCCGGCCCGGCCCGCCCTCAGTGGGCGTCGGCCGACCGCGCCGCCGTCGCGATCTCCTCCAGCACCTTCGCCGGCTGTCCGCCCGGCTGCACGGCGGTGCCGATCTTCTCCTTGATGTCCTCGCTGACGCCCGCCCAGGACTTCTTGCCGACGGGGTACAGCTTCGCGTTCGGCAGTGCGGTCAGGAAGGTCTTCAGCTGTGGCGCGGCGCCGCCCGTACCGGATTCCACGGCCCGGTAGCCGCTCGTGGTGGCGGGCAGCAGGTCGTACTTGGCGGTGAAGGCCGTCACGTTCTGCGGCTCGTACAGGTAGTCCAGGAACGCGCCGGACTCCTTGCGGTGCCCGTTCTTGAAGGCCATGACCCAGTCGGCGACGCCCATCGCCTGGGGGTCGGACCCGTCCGCCGTCGGCAGCGGCACCATCCCGAACTTCACGCCCTTGGCGGCGGCCTGCTTCAGCAGCGTCGGGTGTCCGTTGAGCATGCCGACCTCGCCGCGCGTGAAGGCGTCGAAGGCGGCCTGCCGGTCGACCTTGCCCGGTTCGACGGAGCCGGTGAGGCCCTGGCCGACCAGCTTGTCCCGGAGGAACTCCAGGGTCTTGATGTTGTCCGGGGAGTCGATGGCGTACGCCTCTTCGTTGTCGGTGTAGCCGCCACCGCCCGCCAGGGTCCACATCATCGTCTCGGCCTGCGCCTCCTCGCGGCCCAGCGGCACCGCGAAGGGGGTGGGGACGCCCGCGGCCTTGAGCTTCTTGGCCGCCGCTTCCAGGTCGGCCCAGTTCTTCGGCTGCCAGGACCCGGGCTTCGCGTCCTTCCCGACGACGCCCGCGTCCGCCAGCAGCTTCTCGTTGTAGAAGAGCAGCCGGGTACTGGAGACGAAGGGCATCCCGTACTGGACGCGCTTGACCTTGCCCGCGTCGGCGAGGGGCGCGAGGAAGTCTGCCTCGGTGCGCACGGAGAGCAGCTCGTCGGCCTTGTAGAGCTTTCCGGCGGCCGCGTAGTCGGCGTAGGCGCCGATCTGGGCGATGTCGGGGGCCTTGCCGGCCTTGACCATGGCGGCGACCTTGGCGTCGACCTCCGACCAGGAGTAGACGCTGACCTCGACGTGCACGCCCGGGTTGGCCTTCTCGAAGCCGGCGGCGAGGTCCTTCCAGTAGGCCGCCGAGGAGTTCTGCGGATTGTCCCCGTAGTCGGCCGCCACGACCCGCAGGGTCACCTCGTTGTCCCCGGTGAGTCCCCCGACGGCTCCGCAGGCCGTCAGCGTCACGGCGGTCAGGCACAGCGCGGCGCCGGATGCGGCCAGGCTCAGAAAACGGCCCTTCACGGTTCTCGATCCACTCCCTTTGTCGTACGTACGATCCACGTAAGGTCTACACCACTTTGGCGGCTCCCTCACACCCACCCCCCACCCCGGGTCCCGGATTTGTATGGCCACTCAACAATCCCTCTCACTGGACTAGACCTTTCCCCGCCGAGCACGCGAGACTGTCCCTGTGAAACCCGTGAAACACGTCATCGCCCTCGATGTGGGCGGCACCGGGATGAAGGCCGCCCTGGTCGCCGCCGACGGCACCCTGCTGCACGAGGCCCGCCGCGCCACCGGCCGCGAGCGGGGCCCCGAAGCCGTCGTCGAGACGATCCAGGACTTCGCCGCCGAGCTCCTCGACACCGGCAGGGAGCGCTTCGGGGAACCCGCCTCGGCCGCCGGAGTCGCCGTGCCCGGCATCGTCGACGGCGAGAACGGGATCGCCGTCTACGCGGCGAACCTGGGCTGGCGCGACGTACCGATGCGCGAGCTGCTCGGCCGGCGCCTCGGCGGCATCCCCGTCGCCCTCGGCCACGACGTCCGCACGGGCGGACTCGCCGAAGGCCGCATCGGCGCGGGCCGCGGCGCCGACCGCTTCCTGTTCGTACCGCTCGGCACCGGCATCGCCGGGGCCATCGGCATCGCCGGCCGCATCGAGGCCGGCGCCCACGGCTACGCGGGCGAGATCGGCCACATCGTGGTGCGCCCCGGCGGCCCCGCATGCGGCTGCGGCCAGTACGGCTGCCTGGAGACCCTCGCCTCCGCCTCCGCCGTCAGCCGCGCCTGGGCGGCCGCCTCCGGCGACCCCGACGCCGACGCAGCGGACTGCGCCAAGGCCGTCGAGTCCGGCGACGCCCGCGCCCGCGAGGTGTGGCACGGCGCCGTCGGCGCGCTCGCCGACGGGCTGGTCACCGCGATCACCCTGCTGGACCCGCGCACGCTGATCATCGGTGGCGGGCTCGCGGAGGCGGGGGAAACCTTGTTCACACCACTACGGAAGGCAGTGGAGGAGCGCGTGACGTTCCAGCGGCTGCCCCACATCGTCCCGGCGGCCCTCGGGGACACCGCCGGATGCCTGGGCGCAGGGCTGCTCGCCTGGGACCTACTCGCCACGGAGGTACCGGCCTGATGTCCGGAAGCGCACGCAGCACAGT
Organism: Streptomyces sp. NPDC085524; assembly: GCF_044541755.1. Taxonomy (NCBI): domain Bacteria; kingdom Bacillati; phylum Actinomycetota; class Actinomycetes; order Kitasatosporales; family Streptomycetaceae; genus Streptomyces; species Streptomyces sp. NPDC085524. The sequence continues at coordinate 96,387 of NZ_JBITTH010000026.1, read as the reverse complement.
CCTTTCCGGCGCCAGGGTGGTGCTGCCCACCGGCATCGTGGCGGGCGGCCGCGTCATCGTCGAGGGCGACCGGATCGCCGGGAGCGCGCACGAGGACACGCAGGCCGTCGACCTGTCCGGGCACTGGATCGTCCCCGGCTTCGTGGACATGCACAACCACGGCGGCGGCGGCGCCTCCTTCACCTCCGGCACCGCCGAAGAGGTCCTCCGGGGCGTGCGGACCCACCGCGAGCACGGCACGACCACCCTGGTCGCCTCCACCGTCACCGGGGAGCTCGACGAGCTGGCCCGGCGCGCGGGGCTGCTCGCCGAGCTCACCCAGCAGGGCGAGATCGCGGGCGTCCACTTCGAGGGCCCGTTCATCAACGCCTGCCGCAAGGGCGCGCACAAGGAGGAGCTGCTGCGCGACCCCGACCCGGCCGAGGTCCGCAAGCTCGTCGACGCCGCGCACGGCACGGCCCGCATGTTCACCCTCGCCACCGAACTGCCGGGCGGCCTGGACTCCGTACGGCTGCTGGCCGAGCACGGGGTCATCGCCGCGATCGGCCACACGGACTCCACGTACGACCAGACCCGCCAGGCCATCGAGGCGGGCGCGACCGTCGCCACGCACCTGTACAACGCGATGCCCGGCATGGAGCACCGCGCCCCGGGCCCGATCGCCGCGCTGCTGGAGGACGAGCGGGTCACCGTGGAGCTGATCAACGACGGCGTCCACCTGCACCGGGCCATGCTGGAGCTGGCCTTCCACCACGCGGGCGCGCACCGGGTGGCGCTGATCACGGACGCGATGGACGCGGCCGGCTTCGGCGACGGCACCTACCACCTGGGCCCGCTGGAGGTCGAGGTCAAGGAGGGCGTGGCGCGGCTCGTGGAGGGCGGCTCCATCGCCGGCTCCACGCTGACCCTGGACACCGCCTTCAAGCGCTCGGTCACCCTCGACAAGCTGCCGGTGGAATCCGTGGTGCAGGCGATCTCCGCCAACCCGGCCAAGCTGATCGGCCTGTACGACGAGATCGGCTCGCTGGAGCCCGGCAAGTACGCGGACCTGGTCGTCCTGGACGCGTCCTTCGACCTCAAGGGCGTCATGCGGCGCGGCGAATGGGTCGTCAATCCGGTGTCCTGAACAGCGCCCTGACGGCCAAGCGGCTGTACGGATCAAGGCGGTCGGCCCCGAGAACTGGGCCGACCGCCTTCCGTTTGGCATGATCCCGGCAGCAACAGACCCGGGGGTGCCCAGATGATCCTGACCGTGACGCTCAACACCGCGCTCGATGTGACCTACCGCGTACCGCGGTTGCTGCCGCACGCCTCACACCGGGTCACGGCCGTAACCGAACGCCCCGGCGGCAAGGGGATCAACGTCGCCCGGGTGCTGGCCGCGCTCGGCCACGAGGTGACCGCCACGGGCTTCGCGGGCGGCCCGGTGGGCGCCGTCGTACGGGAGTTGCTGGCGGCCGGGGCCCCCGGGGTGGCCGACGCCCTCGTGCCCTGCGCGGACACCACCCGCCGCACGCTGGCCGTCGTGGACGAGGCCTCCGGCGACACCACCCAGTTCAACGAGCCCGGCCCGCAGGTCACTCCGGCGGAGTGGTCGCAGTTCCTGGCCCGGTACGAGGAGCTCCTGGCCGGCGCCCGGGCGGTCGCCCTGTGCGGCAGCCTCCCGCCGGGCGTCCCCGTGGGCGCGTACGCGGTGCTCGTGCGGCAGGCCCGCGCGGCCGGGGTGCCCGTCCTGCTGGACACCAGCGGGGAGGCCCTGCGCCGCGGGGTCGCCGCCCGCCCGGAGATCATCAAGCCGAACGCCGCCGAGCTGGCGGAGCTCACCGGCTCCCGCGACCCGCTGCCGGCCACCCGCGACGCCCGCCGCCGGGGCGCGCACGCGGTGGTCACCTCGCTGGGCCCGGCCGGCCTGCTGGCCACCACCGCCGCGGGCACCTGGCAGGCGGCCCCGCCCCGCCCGCTGGCCGGCAACCCCACGGGGGCCGGCGACTCCGTGGTCGCCGGGCTGCTGTCCGCGCTGGTGGAGGGCCTGGACTGGCCGGAACGCCTGACCCGCGCGGTGGCCCTGTCGGCGGCCACGGTGCTCGCGCCGGTGGCGGGAGAGTTCGACCCCCGCACCTACGAGGAGGTACGGGGGTCGGTGAAGGTCACGGAGGCCTAGGAAGCCCAGGAGGCCGGCCGGGTCAGCCCTGCTCGAGCCACAGCTGGTCGAGCACGACGTCGCACTGGTTGCCGGCCTCGCACGAGATCTTGATGACGTTCTGGCCCTTCTTGAGGTCGACGAGCGAGTACGTGTTGGTCCAGCCCTTGGCCCAGTCGCCCTCGGCGGCCTTCGAGAAGTTCTTCATGTTGACCGGCCGGGTCTGCACCTCGCCGTTGAGGGTCAGCGTGGTGTTGGCGTCCTTGCCCGGCACCCCGTAGGTCATCTTCAGCTTGTACGAACCGGCCTTGGGCACGTCCAGCGTCCACGTCGCCGCGGCGCCGGGCGTGTTCAGGCCGTCCACGTACTGGCCGCCCGCGCTCTTGGCGCCCGGAACGGCGCTGTTCAGGCGCGCACCGCCGGTGAGGGACATGCCGGCGCCCGCGAAGTCGGCCTTCGGTAGCGGGGCCTCCGGCGCCTGCGAGGCCGTCGCGGGCGCACTCGACGGGGTCTGCGGGGCCGCGGACTGCTGGCCGCCGTTCGCCTCGCCCTTCCCCTTCTTGTCCTTGTCCTTCGGGGAGAAGACCACGGCCGCGCCGATGCCGATCGCGACGGTGGCCACCACCGCGACGGCCGCGATCAGCAGACCGCGGCGGCTGGAGCCGCCACCGCCGCCGTGACCGCCGGAGTGCGACATCGTCTGCGTCTGGTGCTGCGGGGGCTGCTGCTGCGGCGGAACGCCGTAGCCGCCCGCCTGGAGCGCCTCCGGGGCCTGGTACTGGGCCTGGTAGCCCGGCTGCGCGGGCACCTGGCCGCGCTGGCCGCCGTTCCTGCGCTCGCCGACCGTGCGCACCTGGTGGTGGGAGGTACGGGGAACACCCGGCTGCACGCCGGAAGGACCACCCGCGGGTCCCGGGTAGCCGTATCCGCCGGCCTGACCGGGCGGGGTGGCTCCGGCGGCCTGGCCGTCCGCGTAGAGATAGCCGAACGGATCGTCGTCCTCGGGCTGGTTCGCCCCACCGTGCGGTCCGTTGTTCGCGGGCGTCGTCATCGCAGGTCACTCCTTTCGACCCCCGGGAGCCTACCCCGAACAGGTGCGCCCACGGGTGCCGGATCGCCTCAGCCCGCCCTGCGGTGGGCCTTTGAGCGCGACCTCTTCTCGATGTACATGCGCTGGTCGGCCGAGCGCAGCACCTCGTCCGCGGACATGCCGCAGCTCGCCCAGCCGATGCCGAAACTCGCCCCGACACGCACCGCACGGCCGTCCACCCGGATCGGCGGGATGATCGCGTTGCGCAGCCGGACGGCGAGGTCGGCTGCGTCCGCCGCGCCCAGTCCGTCCGCGAGGACGACGAATTCGTCACCACCCAGCCGGGCGACGGTGTCACCGTCCCTGACGCCCGTCGTGAGCCTGCGGGCCACCTCGATCAGGACCGCGTCGCCCGTGTGGTGCCCGAACCGGTCGTTGATCGACTTGAAGCCGTCGAGGTCGCAGAAGAGCACCGCGAGCCCCTTGGTCCCGTCGTCGATGTCGGTCGCGGGCGCCACCGTGTGCACGTGGTGGTCGTACGGGCCGTCCGGCGCGGCCAGCGCCCCGGGGAACTCGAAGGGGTCGGCCCCGGAGAGGCCGTCGGCGGGGTCGGGGCGGAAATCGGGCCGGAAGTCGGGCTGAAAGCCGTGCTCACCGGCACCACCCGCCTCGACCCGCACCTCGCGCCCGTCGTAGGCGGCGTCCAGGGCCTCGATGGCACTCGCCCGTACGGACTGTGGCCTTCGGCACAGTCGCGCGCCGAGCCGGGCGCGCAGCTCGGCGCTGTTGGGCAGGCCGGTCAGCGAATCGTGGCTGGCGCGGTGCGCGAGCTGGAGCTCGTGCCGCTTGCGCTCCTCGATGTCCTCGACGTGGGTGAGCAGGAAACGCGGCCCGTCGGCGGCGTCGGCGACCACGGAATTGCGCAGCGAGACCCATACGTACGTGCCGTCGCGCCGCCCCAGCCGCAGTTCGGCGCGGCCGCCCTCGGCGGAGGTGCGCAGCAGGGTGCCGATGTCCTCGGGGTGGACCAGGTCGGAGAAGGAGTACCGGCGCAGCACGGACGCGGGCCTGCCGAGGAGGCGGCAGAGCGCGTCGTTGGTGCGCAGCAGCCGGCCGTGCTGGTCGCCGCCCATCTCGGCGATGGCCATGCCGCTGGGCGCGTACTCGAAGGCCTGGCGGAACGACTCTTCACTGGCCCTCAGCGCCTGCTGTTCACGCTCCAGCCGCACCAGCGCCCGCTGCATGTTCGCTCGGAGCCTCGCGTTGCTGATCGCGATCGCGGCCTGGAAGGCGTACATCTGGAGCGCCTCTCGGCCCCAGGCCCCGGGACGGCGTCCGTTGCGGGGCCGGTCCACCGAGATGACACCGAGGAGCTCCCCGCCGGACGCGTACATCGGCGCGTACAGCCGGTCCTCGGGGTGCCACTCGTCCTCGAAGCGCGGTTCGGGGCCGTCGGTGTGCCACTGGGGGACGTCGTCCTCCAGGAGGATCCAGCCCTCGGTGTGCGGGATGAAGCGCAGCCCGTCCCAGTCCTCGCCCATCATCAGGCGGCGCTCCCACGAGGAACGGGAGCCCACACGGCCGGTGATCAGGGCTTCTGCGGAGGGGTCGCCCGCGAAGGCGGCGACGACGAGATCACCGTCGGGGCGTACGAGGTTGACGCAGGCGAGTTCGTAGCCGAGGCCCACGACGATGCCGTCCACGACGGTCTGCAGAGTGTCCGCCAGGCTCCGGGCCGTATTGAGCTCGGCCACCACCCGGTGCAGCTGCCGCAGGGTCGCAAGACGGACGTACGGCTCCGACTCGGTCTCCATTGCTCGCTCTCCCCGAGACCTCGACAGCAACTCCAGGTTTGTCATCGGCGTTTCGTTGCGGTGTCCCGTCCACTGAATCACAGTGAGCTGTGCGGCAGGTACACAGGGTCAACAAATCTTGCTCTCTGTGACTCAAGTCACATGAGATGACCAATAGAGCGTGTGGGGAGACGGCGGGCCGCGGGCCGGCCGCAAGCGGGCCGGGAGCGCTCCCGGCCGTTCCCGGGAGCAAACATACGCCGCGGCCTAGGCCGGGAGACGGGGCCACGCCTCGGACCTGGGCCCGATGTGGGGAGAAGAACGCGAGATTAGCGTTCGACCGTGCCCAAGACGACCCCCGTACCCGCCCCTCCCCGCAGAAGCCCCCATCCTGAGGGGGTGAGCAACGACGAGTTCCGGGCCGCGATGTCCCGGCTGGCGGCGGGCGTATGCCTGATCACCGCACACGAGACCCCCCTGACCGCGGACGGCCCGCGCGGCGAGGACGTCGGCATGACGGCGACCGCCTTCATGTCCGTGTCCCTGGACCCGCCCCTGGTCCTGGTGAGCCTGCGCGAGGGCTCCCGGATGGACGACCTGCTGGCGGAGCAGCCGCTGTGGGCGGTGTCGGTCCTCGCCGAGAACCAGCTCCAAGTCGCGGGCCGGTTCGCGATGAAGGGCAGGATCAGCGACCGGCTGCTCTTCGCGGACGTGCCCTACGTACGGGGCGAGGCCTCCGGCGCCCCGCTGCTGACGGGGGCCCTGGCCACCCTGGAATGCCGTACGGAGAACCGCGTCGAGGCGGGCGACCACACCCTGGTCATCGGCCGCGTCCTCACGGCCGCCCTCCCGAAACCGGACTCCGCCCCCCTGACCTACTTCCGCGGCCGCTACCGCCACCTGTCGCAGTAGCCCGGGAATCCAGCCCCGCCGGCGTTCGAGGCGCGGGGTCCGGGGCGGAGGCCCGGCAACGGCGCCGCACCCGCCGGAGGCGAACGGCTACCAGTCCCGCCCGGTCCGCCCCCGCTTGGTCTCGGCCCGCGCCTTCTTCTCCCGCAGCCGCCGCTCGTTGATCCCGCGCGGAATCTTCGTCGCCCGGCGCGGCTTCGGCGGCGGCGCCGTCGCCTCGGCCAGCAGTGAGGCCAGCCGGACCAGCGCCATCTCCCGGTTGCGGAACTGGGAACGGTGCTCGGAGGCCCGTACGGTCACCACCCCGTCGACCAGCCGCGAGGCGAGCCGCTCCAGCGCCCGCTCCTTCCACACCTCGGGCAGCGACTTCGTCGCACCCAGGTCGAAGAGGAGCTCCACGCGCGAGTCGGAGGTGTTGACGTGCTGGCCGCCCGGCCCGGAGGAACGCGAGAACCGCCAGGCGAGCTCCCCCTCGGGGAGCGCGACGGAACCGCGGATGACATAGGGACCAGGCATGCCCCCTATGATCCGCGCCCGCCGCCGCCCCGTCACCCTCATTTACCGCCCGCGACCCGCCGCGACCGCGGCCGCGCACCGTCATCACGAATTCACGCGGGAACCTGCCTGCCCCCTCGTCGCGTTATAGGGGGCAGAGGTAATTTGGCCGCCTGTACGTGATGTGCGTGCATGTCGGATGAGGAAAGGGACATTCCATGGCTGTCAGCCTGTCCAAGGGCGGCAACGTCTCGCTCACCAAGGAGGCCCCGGGCCTCGCTGCCGTCACGGTCGGCCTGGGCTGGGACGTCCGCACGACCACCGGCGTGGACTTCGACCTCGACGCCTCCGCGATCGCGGTGAACCAGACCGGCAAGGTCGTCTCCGACGGCCACTTCGTCTTCTTCAACAACCGCTCCACCCCGGACCAGACCATCGTCCACACCGGTGACAACCGCACCGGCGAGGGCGCGGGCGACGACGAGGCCATCAACGTCAACCTCGCCGGCCTCCCGGCCGACGTCGACAAGATCGTCTTCCCGGTCTCCATCTACGACGCCGAGAGCCGCAGCCAGAACTTCGGCCAGGTCCGCAACGCGTACATCCGCGTCGTGAACCAGGCCGGCGGCGCCGAGATCGCCCGCTACGACCTCTCCGAGGACGCGGCCACCGAGACCGCCATGGTCTTCGGCGAGCTCTACCGCAACGGCGCCGAGTGGAAGTTCCGCGCGGTCGGCCAGGGTTACGCCTCCGGCCTCACCGGCATCGCGCAGGACTTCGGCGTCAACGTCTGACCCTGAGCTGCCGGGCGCCCGAGCCCACGGCGGACACACCGCCTGCGAAACCCCCTCCCGGCCGTCCGGGGAGGGGGTTTCGCTACCGTTCGGCAGGTGATCCTCCAACCGCTCGTCACCGTCGACGGCGCACTGCCCGGACCGGTCCTCACCGAGGTCGCCGCCCTCTACTCGACGAACCACGCCTTCTTCGAGCTCAGCGGTGACTTCCCCGATCCGCACCGCATCACGGTCGAACAGGTCGCGGCCGCCCTCGCCGGCGAACTCGCCCACGACGGCGCCGAGGTGCTCCTCGCCCGCTCCGCCGGCCGGCTCGTCGGACTCGCGGCCACCCTCGCCCACCACCCGGACCCGGCCTCCGGGGACCCGGACCCGTGGATCGGGCTGCTGCTCATCGACGCCACCGCGCACCGCGAGGGACACGGCCGCACCGTGGCCACCCTGGTCGAGGACCGCTTCCGCGCCGCGGGACGCGCGGGCGTGCGGATCGCCGTACTCGACGACAACGCCAAGGGCTTCGCGTTCTGGGAGTCCCAGGGCTACACCGTCCTGCGCCGGGCCAAGGACCGCGAACTGGGCCGCGACTGCACGGTGATGCGCAAACCGCTCGACACGCCGTAGCCCGATGACCGGGGCCGGTGACCTGGTGCCCCGGTGACCGGCGGAGCCGGGGGTCAGTGGGGCCGGTCCTTCCCGTACAGCCAGACGTCCCAGACCTTCTTCAGGTCGTGGCCCGTCCGCTTCTCGGCGTACGCGGTGAACTCGGACGTGCTCGCGTTCCCGTGCCGGTGGTCGGCGACCCAGCCCCGCACCAGGTCGAAGAACTTCGCGTCCCCGACCTCCTGCCGGATCCGGTGCAGGACCATCGCGCCCCGGTAGTACACCGGGTACCCCGAGATGTCCTGGGGCGTGGGCGGGGCGGCGGGCGGGAAGGCGTCCCACTCCGAGTCGGCCTCGGCGGCCACGTCGGTGTCGCCGTCCAGGAAGGCCCGGAAGTACTCCTCGGCGGTGTGGCCGCCGTGGTCCTCGGCCCACAGCCACTCGGCGTAGGTCGCGAAGCCCTCGTTGAGCCACATGTCCTTCCAGGACTTCGGCGACACCGAGTTCCCGAACCACTGGTGGGCCAGCTCGTGCACCACGAGGTCCTCCTCCACGGGCGCACCGGAGAAGACGGGTTTGGTCTGGGTCTCCAGCGCGTAGGTCAGAGTCCCCTTCGGCAGCACGATCGCCCCCGCCGTGGTGAAGGGGTACGGCCCGAACCGGCCACTGCCCCACTCCACCATGTCCGGCAGACGGGAGAGGGGGACCTCGCTCGCGGCCGCCTCCCCCGGCGCCACCGCGTCGTAGACGGGAACACCCGACTGGGTCTTCCCCGTCGTGACCTTGTACGGACCCACGACCGCGGTCGCCAGATAGCTCGACATCGGCTCCGGGCTGTGCCACGCGAACTCGGTCCGTCCGTCACCGGTGTCGGTGCGGGAACGCAACTCCCCGTTCGACACGGCCTCGTAGCCGTGCGGGACGGAGATCGTGATGTCGTAGGTGGCCTTGTCGCTCGGGTGGTGGTTGCCGGGGAACCAGGCCATCGACCCGACCGGCTCTCCGACGCCGACGGCACCGCCCTCGGTGGTGATCCACCCCTCCTTGGCGCCGCCCGGATCCACGATCGTCTTCGGCTTGCCGCCGTAGTCGACCTCGACCCGGAAGGCCTCGCCCTTCTTCAGGTCCTCGGCGGGCCGGACCGTCAGCTCGTTGCCCGCGCGGTTGTGGCGGGCCCGCTCGCCCTGCACGGTCACGCTCTCGACCTCCAGACCGCTGAGGTCGAGGTTGAAGGCGCTGAGTCCCTGCTCCGCGCGGGCCGTGATGACGGCCGTGCCCTCCAGCCGGCCGTCGGCGGGGTCGTAGTCCAGGTCCAGCGCGTAGTGGTCGACCTGGTAGCCGCCGTTGCCGGCCTTGGGGAAGTACGGGTCCCGCAGCCCGGACGCACCCGGCCGCCCCTGCACCGTGCCACCCGTACACCCCGCGGTGAGGGCGATCAGGGCTGCGACGGCAGGGGCGGCGAGGCGGGTGAGCGCACGGTGTTCCACACGCCCGATCCTAAGCGTCCGACCGACTTGTCCTACTTATCGGCCTACTTCGAGAGGGCGTCGACGCCGGCCTTGGCGAACTTCTCGTCCAGGTCGCCGCTCGGGGCGCCGGCCACGCCGATGCCGGCGACCGGGGCGCCGCTCGCCTGCACCGGGACGCCGCCGCCGAGGAAGAGGGTGCCGGGGATGTCCTTCAGGTTCGGGGCCTGGGCGAGACGGCCCGCGAGCACCGAGGTCGGGGCGTTCCAGGACACGGCCGTGAAGGCCTTGCGCTCGGCCGACTCGTAGGACTGCGGGCCGGCGCCGTCGCCGCGGAGGGTGACGATGGTGTTGCCGTTGCGGTCCACCACCGCGACGGTGACCTTCTGGTTCTCGGCCTGCGCGGCCTTCAGCGACGCCTGGGCGGCGCGGGTGGCGGCGTCGATGGTGAGGTGCGTGGTGGTGGTGAAGTTCTTGTCGTCGCCCTCGTCCTTCTTCTTCGCGGCGGCGGCCGGGGCGGACTCCGGGGCGGGGGTGGCACTGGCGCTGACGGCACCGAAGGTCCCGGCGCCCAGGGCGATGGCGAGGGCGGTACCGGTGAGAACGCGGGTGCGGGTGTTCATCTCTACTCCTGAGTACGGTGACACGGTGACGGCATCGGGGCGGTCGGCGAGCGGGCCTGCGGTGCTGGGCGGCCCGGCTCCTTCCCTGCTCCAAGCCTGGGCCCGAACCCCCCTCCACCCCGTCCCCGTACCGGCTCCCACCGCCCACCGCACCGGCTGACCCGAGGGTCAACCGATCGGCTGATGCGCACCCGCTCCCCGGCGGTATTGGCTGGCCACGCCGGGGCAGAGTCCGGCCTCACCGTCTACGCCCCCCGTCGGCAACCCAGCCCCGCCAGGGGAAACCCACCCTCCACCGTCGGCAACCCAGCCCCGCCAGGGGAAACCCACCCCCCGCCGGAGGCAAACCCCACCCCGCCAGGGAAACCCAGCCCCTCCGGCGTTTGAGGAGCGGGGTCCGGGGCGGAGCCCCGATCCCTGAGCCGCACCCGCCGACCGACACCGGCCCGACCCAGCCCCTCCCGCGACAGACCCAGCCCCGCCGGCGCTTGAGGCGCGGGCGCCGGGGGCAGCGCCCCGGCAGCGCCCCGGCAGCGGAACCGCACCCGGCAAACCCACCCCGCACCCCGCCGACAGGCAAACGGCAGACAATGGACCCAGGCCCCCGACCCAGGAGCACCCCCGTGACCCCCGCCCGCAACCCGGACACCCGAACCCTGGCCACGGTCGCGCACACCGCCTTCTTCCTGCTCCTCGGCGCCTCCCTGGCCCGCTTCCTCCTCCGCCACCCCGGCGACCCCCGCACCCCGGCGATCATCGCCCTCAGCATCACCCTGGCCCTGCTCTACGTACTCGGCCCCGCCCTCGGCAGCCGGGACGCCGCCCCCACCCCCCGCCGCCTCGTCTGGCTCGGGCTCGTCGTCGCCACCTGGGTGGTCCTGGTCGTCCTCGCGCCGAGCTTCGCCTGGTGCGCCGTACCCCTCTTCTTCACCGCGCTCCGGACCCTCCCCCCACGCGCCGCGATCATCCTCGTCGCGCTCCTCACCGCCCTCGTCGTCATCGCGCAGCTCAAGCTCGCCAAGGCCTTCGACCCCAACCTCCTCCTGGCCCCGCCCGCCGTCGCCGCCCTCGCCACCGCCGTCTTCGTCCACATGGAACGCCAGACGCAGGCCCAGCGCCGGCTCATCGACGACCTGATCCGCACCCGCCGGGAACTGGCCGCCACCGAACGCCGCGAAGGCACCCTCGCCGAGCGCCAGCGCCTCTCCATGGAGATCCACGACACCCTCGCGCAGAACCTCTCCAGCCAGCAGATGCTGCTCCAGGCCGCCGACCGCACCTGGGACACCGACCCGGCCACCGCCCGCGCGCACGTCCGTACCGCCACCGGGATCGCCGCCCACGGCCTCGCCGAGGCCCGCCGGCTCGTCCACGACCTGGCCCCGTCCGAGCTCGCCGACGGCGCCGGCCTCGCCGATGCCCTGCGCTCCCTCGACGCCGGCCCGGACATCGAGGTCCGCTTCCACCTCGAAGGCACCCCGGCCCCGCTCCCCGACCGCGTCCAGTCCGCCCTGCTGCGCATAGCCCAAGGGGCCCTCGCCAACGTCCGGGAGCACTCCGGCGCCCGTACGGCCGCACTCACCCTGAGCTTCCTCGGCGACCAGGTCGTCCTGGACATCGCCGACGACGGCCACGGCTTCGCCGAAACCGAGCCACCGGCCGCCACCACCCCGCAACGCGGCCACGGCCTCCCCGCCATGCGGGCCCGCGTCCGCCAGCTGGGCGGCACCCTCACCATCGAATCCACGCCGGGCGAAGGCACCGTCCTCTCCGCGGCCGTCCCCCTGGAGCCCACCGGATGACAACGATCCTCCTCTGCGACGACCACGTCGTCGTCCGCGCCGGCCTCCTCGCCCTCCTGGGCAGCGAACCGGACATCGAAGTCCTCGGCGAAGCGGGCAGCGGCGAGGAAGCCGTCGCGCTGGCCGCCAAGCTCCGGCCCGACGTGGTCCTCATGGACCTCCAGCTCGGCGAGGGCATCGACGGCGTCGAAGCCACCCGCCGCATCACCGCCGGCCCCAACCCGCCACACGTCCTGGTCCTCACCACGTACGACACCGACGCGGACATCACCCGCGCCATCGGCGCCGGCGCGACCGGCTACCTCCTCAAGGCGGAACGCCCGGAGGAGCTCTTCGCCGCCATCCACTCCGCCGCCCAGGGCCGCACCACCCTCTCCGCGCCGGTCGCCAGCCGCGTGATGGCCCACATGCGCGGCAGCCGCCCCACCCTCACCGACCGCGAGCTGGACATCCTGGGCCAGCTCGCCCGCGGCCTGGGCAACCGCGAGATCGCCCGGGCGCTGTTCATCAGCGAAGCCACGGTCAAGACGCACCTGGGCCGCATCTACGACAAGCTCGGCGTCGACACCCGCGCGGGGGCGGTCTCGGTGGCCAAGGAGCAACGCCTCCTCCCCTCTTGAACGCACCCCTCGCCCTGGACGGCGCCGGGGCGCCTCACAGGCTTCGGGCCGCTGCGCCGAACTCCGTCCGGCGACCGGGGACCCAGCCGGTGGAGGACCTCGCCGGTCAGGGTGAGCACCGCACCGGACCCGTGACACCATCGGGTACGTGCTCGACATCGGCTATTCCCTCTCCCGGCGCTTCCCGGACCCCCCGCAGACCGACTACCGCTCGGCGGACGTCCACACCCTGCGCCACGACCTGTTCTGCGGGGACGTCTACCTCGCGGACACCGTCAAGGACCGGGAGGTGTCCACAGCCTGGGGATGGGTCCCCGTACTGGACTTCGCGTGGGCCCTCTGCGACATCGTCGAGGCCCTCGACCAGGACCCGCGCGGCAGCCGCTCCGCGCACCGCCAGTACGCCGAGCTCGACTTCACCGAGTCCACGGACCGCATGCTCTTCGAGCGCCGCTTCGGCTGGGTCGACATCGAGGCGGACTGGATGCCGCCTGAGGAAGACCCCCTCACCTTCAGCCACCGCCTGCTGCGCCGCGAGGCCCGCGACTTCCTCCACGATCTGATCGCGGACCTCGTCGACATGCACGAGGGCCTCGCCGACAACCCGGCCATCTGGACCCTCCAGGCCAGATTCCCCCGCGTCCCTGCATGACCGAGGCCGAACCCGCCGCTGCCGCGCGGCCGCCGCGGCCCGCGCCCGGGGTTGCGCAGCCGGGGTACGGGGCGGAGCCCCGGGTCTTTCAGCCCCGCCGGCGTTTGAGGAGGGGGGCACCTCCCAGCGGTAGCTGGGGGAGGGTCCGGGCAGAGCCCGGTTTCGGGAAGGGGCGGGGTGGGGGAAAGGCCCCGCGCAGCGGCCCGCACGCAGCCGGCCGCCGGGGCCGGGCGCGCGGCGGGGCACCTCCTCGGCCGTCGAACGTTTCCACGGGGTCGGCCGAAGTACGGCGTGGTTGCGTTCGACGCCCTGCGGGGGCACCCCACCCCACACCCGACCCCGGCGGCGCGGCGTCGGGGGCTACGGCCAGCACCGGCACCGGCCCCGGCAGGGGAACTGCCCCCTACGGAACCACCCGCACCCCCAGCTGCGCAGCCAACGCCGGCGCCAGGTCGAAAAGCTGCGCCGGGCTGATCACCGCCCCGGCCAGCGCGTCCACCCCCCGCGCAATGCCCAGCTCCGCCGCCTCCCGCAGGTCGACGTCGGTCATCCGCGCCCCGCTGAAATCCGCCCCCCGCACCACGCAGTCGCGGAACTCGACCCGTTCCAGCACCGCGCCCCCGAAGTCCGGCTCCACGAGCACGCATCCCTCGAAGACCACGTCCCGCAGCTCCGCCTGCCGCAGGTTCAGGTAATCGATCTTGCCCCCGCGTACGACCACCGCCTGCAGGATGCTCCCGTGCATCTGTACGCCACCCAGCCGGGCGTCGACCAGCTCCACGTCCCGCAACGACGCCCCCGCCAGGTCCGTCCCCACACCCCGGACCTGCTCCAGCAGCGTGTCCACGAACCGGGCCTTGCGCAGCCCCGCCCCGTCCAGCGCGCAGCGCCGCACCGCACAGTCCATGAACCGGGCCCCCACCCCTTCCTGTCCTGCCAGGTCGAGGTCCGTGAACTCCAGCCCGTCGTAATCCCCGTCCGGCTCCAGCTCGCCGCCCTCCCAGGCCGCCAGCTGCGGCAACCGCACCTCCGCCCGCCGCGCCGCCTTGACCGTCCGTTTCTGTCCACTTTGCGCCATGCCCTCCATCCTGGCTCACGGCACTGACAGCCGGCAGCCGCCCTTGACCTCAACCCCACTTGAGGTCAGAGGCTGACCCCATGCCGCCCACCACCATGCACGCCATCCGCCTCCACGCCTTCGGCCCCGCCGAGAACCTCTCCTACGAGCCCACCGAAACCCCGCTCCCGGCCCCCGGCCAGGTCCGCATCGCCGTGGCCGCGGCCGGCGTGCACCTCCTCGACACCGCCCTCCGCGAGGGCGACCAGGGCCCCGCCCCCTCCCTCCCCGAGCTCCCCACGATCCCCGGCCGGGAGGTCGCCGGCACCGTCGACGCCCTCGGCCCCGGCACCGACACCGCCTGGCTCGGCCGGAGCGTCGTCACCCACCTCGGCTTCGCCCCCGGCGGCTACGCCGAGTACGCCGTCGCCGACGCCGACCGCCTCCACCCGGTACCGCCCGGCCTCGACCCCGCCGCGGCCGTCGCCATGATCGGCACCGGCCGCACCACCCTCGGGATCCTCCAGTTCGCCGACCTCGGCCCGGGCTCCACCGCCCTCGTCACGGCCGCCGCCGGAGGCATCGGCACCCTGCTCGTCCAGTACGCGAAGAACGCGGGCGCGACCGTCGTCGCCCTCGCCGGCGGCCCCGCCAAAACCGCCCTCGCCGCCGCGAACGGCGCCGACCTCGCCCTCGACTACACCGCCCCCGACTGGCCCGAGGCGGTCCGCGCGGCACACCCCGCCGGCGCCACCGTGCTCTTCGACTCCGTCGGCGGCGAAACCGCCCGCACCGCCCTCGGCCTGCTCGCCCCGGGCGCCCGGCACCTCGTCTTCGGCCGGTCCGGCGGCCCGATCCCGCTCACCGACGCCGACCGCGCCGACCTCACCGCCCGCGGCATCACCACCCCGGGCGTCCTCGGCCCCGCCATGCTCCAGCGCGTCGGCGCCCCCGACCCCCTGCGCGTACTGGAGACCCGCGCCCTCGCCGAAGCCGCCGCCGGCCGCCTGCGCCCGGCCCTCACCCGCTACCCGCTCGCCGAGGCCGCCGCCGCCCACCGGGCCCTGGAGACCCGCGCCACCACCGGCAAGGTCGTCCTGGAGCCCTGACCGCTACGCACCCAGCTCCGCCAGGGCCCCGTCCGTCAGCCGGTACACCGACCACTCGTCCTGCGGCCGCGCGCCCAGGCCCTCGTAGAAGGCGATGGTCGGGGCGTTCCACTTCAGCACCGACCACTCCAGCCGCTCGTACCCGCGCTCCACGCAGATCCGCGCCAACTCCCGCAGCAGCGCCTTCCCGTGGCCGCCCCCGCGCACGCCCGGGCGGACGTACAGGTCCTCCAGGTAGATGCCGTGGACCCCGCGCCACGTCGAGAAGTTCAGGAACCACATCGAGAAGCCGACGGCCTCCCCGTCCTCCGCCTCCGCGATGTGCGCGAACACCGCAGGCCGCTCCCCGAACAGCGCCTCCCGCAGCTGCTCCTCGGTGGCCCGCGCCTCGTGCGGCACCTTCTCGTACTCCGCGAGCTCGCGGATCATCGCGTGGATGACGGGCACATCAGTGATCACAGCGCTACGAATCATCCCCGCACCCTAGACCGGCCGCCCCAGGAGCACCTCGGCCACCGCCAACTGCCGCTCCTCCAGCCGCTCCTCGCCGTCCTCCACGTCCCACAGGCAGTTCTGCAGCACCCGCCCCAGCGTCCACGCGCGCGCCCGCTCCCGGTCCGCCGCCACCGCCTCCGCGAGCGACTCGAACCGCCAGCGCACCTCCTCCACGCGGAACCCGTTGACGATCGCCGGCAGCAGCTCGAACCCGGGATCCCCCGACAACGGCTTCGGATCGATCGCCAGCCAGGGCTCCCGCCCGCCCGCCAGCACGTTTTCGTAGTGCAGGTCCCAGTGCAGCAACCGGTCCCCCGGCTCCCCCGCGACCTCCGCCAGCGCCGCCGCGCAGTCCCGCAGCAGCCGCCGCTCGCCGTCATCCGCCAGCCGCGCGAGCGCCGACGGTACGGATTCCAGCATCCCGGCGGCGATCTCCCCGAGCCCCCGCAGGCCGGCGGGTGCGGCCACCGCCGTCAGCCGCGCCAGCAGTCCTCCGACCACCGTCACCGCCGCCCGCGCGTCCTGCCGTGCCAGCGCCGACAGGTGCCGCCGCTCGTCCAGCCGCTCCAGCAGCATCGTGCCGGTGTCCGCGTCGTGCTCCAGCAGCCGTACGCAGCCGTCGCCGCCCCACGCGCGCAGCGCGACCGGCTCCCCGGCCGTCTCCTCGTCCGGGACCAGCACCTTCAGCACGGCCGCACTCCCGTCGGCCCGCTCCACCGGCAGCACCAGGGCCGTCATCCCGCGCATCCCGGGGCCCGTGCGCCGCAGTTGCCACCGGTCCAGGAACCGCTCCGCGAGCACCGTCTCGATCACGCTCCGACGCTACAAGAACCACCCCGGAGCATGCCGGAATCCCCGTCGCCCTACGTCCCCCGCCACCCCTCCCACATCGGCCAACCGGCCACCCCTGACCCCCCGAGGCACGACAACCCGTCCCTGGACACCCGCTCGAAACGAGGTGTACCAACTCCCCCATGACGATCAACGGCGGCATTTCCTTCTGGTACGCGACCGACCACACCCTCCCCGCCACCCCACCCCGGCCGCCCCTGACCGCCAACGCGACCGCCGACGTCGTCATCGTCGGCGGCGGCTACACCGGCCTGTGGACCGCCTACTACCTCAAGTCCTCCGCCCCCGACCTGCGCGTCACCGTCCTTGAGCAGAAGTTCTGCGGCTACGGCGCCTCCGGCCGCAACGGCGGCTGGCTCTACAACGGCATCGCCGGCCGCGACCGCTACGCCGCCCTCCACGGCCGTCCGGCCGCGCAGCGCCTCCAGCAGGCCATGAACGACACCGTCACCGAGGTCATCGACGTCACCGCCAAGGAGGGCATCGACGCGGACATCCACCGCGGCGGCGTCCTCGAAGTGGCCCGCACCCCCGCCCAGCTCGGCCGCCTCAAGGCCTTCCACGCCGCCGAACTCTCCTTCGGCGAGACCGACCGCGAGCTCTACGACGCCACGGAGACCCACAGCCGGATCAACATCGCCGACGCCGTCGGCTCCAGCTGGACCCCGCACGGCGCCCGCATCCACCCCCTCAAGCTGGTCAAGGGCCTGGCCGCGGCCTGCGAACGCCTCGGCGTCGTCATCCACGAGTCGACACCCGTCACGGCGATCGAATCCCGCAGGGCCGTCACCCCCTACGGCACGGTCCGCGCCCCGTACGTCCTGCGCTGCACGGAGGGCTTCACCGCGTCCCTCAAGGGCCAGAAGCGCTCCTGGCTCCCGATGAACTCCTCGATGATCGTCACCGCCCCCCTCCCGGACTCGGTGTGGTCCCAGCTCAACTGGGCCGACAGCCCCCTCCTCGGCGACATGGCGCACGCCTACATGTACGCCCAGCGCACCGCCGACGACCGCATCGCGATCGGCGGCCGCGGCGTCCCGTACCGCTTCGGCTCCCGCACCGACAACGACGGCCGCACCCAGCCGGCCACCATCGAGTCCCTGACCACCCTCCTGACCACGTTCTTCCCGCAGCTCACCGGCACGGAGATCACCCACGCCTGGTCGGGCGTCCTCGGCGTCCCCCGCGACTGGTGCGCCACGGTCACCCTGGACTCCACCACCGGCCTCGGCTGGGCGGGCGGCTACGTGGGCTCGGGCGTGGCCACCGCCAACCTGGCGGCCCGCACCCTCCGCGACCTGGTCCTCGGCGAATCCACCGCCCTCACGACCCTCCCCTGGGTCAACCACCGCGTCCGCCGCTGGGAACCGGAGCCCTTCCGCTGGCTCGGCGTGCAGGCCCTGTACGCCGCCTACCGCGAGGCGGACCGCCACGAAACGGCCACCCACCGCCCGACGACAACCCCCCTGGCCCGCCTGGCCGACCGCATCTCGGGGCGCCACTGACAAGACGACGGAAGGCCCCGGGTGATCACCCGGGGCCTTCCGCTTCTGTACGAATTCCCTTGGCCTTCAATCCTCTGACCTGGGACGGAGCCCCCTGTCGGATTCGAACCGACGACCTACGCTTTACAAGAGCGTTGCTCTGGCCAGCTGAGCTAAGGAGGCACGACACCCACCCGCAAATCCGCTGCGCGTGGAATCGTCATCACTCTACACAGCGCTCGATTCCCCGAGCCATCACATTGATCCCGTACCCGTGACCACCCACGCACACGTTCGCCGAACGTACCGATGCGCCGTTCCGAAGATCAGATCGCGGGAGGGGAGAGGGGCGCGGTTCAGTTCGTGGACGTCACGGGGCCGCGGGGTGCCGGTCGTGCCCGCCATCCAAGCATCCGCGTCCGTCCGACGGATCGCACAGAGTTCGAAGTCACGGCCCTGCGGGTGCTGACAGGAGGTGGCTCGCCGGGTAGCGTCGGGCGGAGTCCGTTCACTGGACTAGACCCATCTTCCTTCCACTCGGATCGTCCGGCACGTTCCTGCCGGTAGAAGGGATTCATCACCATGGCTTCTGTCACTTTCGACAAGGCGACCCGGCTGTACCCCGGCGGCGAAAAGCCCGCCGTCGACCAGCTGGAGCTGGAGATCGCGGACGGCGAGTTCCTCGTCCTCGTCGGCCCCTCCGGCTGCGGCAAGTCCACCTCGCTGCGCATGCTCGCCGGTCTGGAGGACGTCAACGGCGGTGCCATCCGCATCGGTGACCGCGACGTCACGCACCTGCCGCCCAAGGACCGGGACATCGCGATGGTGTTCCAGAACTACGCGCTCTACCCCCACATGTCCGTCGCCGACAACATGGGCTTCGCGCTCAAGATCGCCGGTGAGGACAAGGCCACCATCCGCCGCAAGGTGGAGGACGCCGCGAAGATGCTCGACCTGACCCAGTACCTCGACCGGAAGCCGAAGGCGCTCTCCGGCGGTCAGCGTCAGCGCGTCGCCATGGGCCGCGCCATCGTGCGCAAGCCGCAGGTGTTCCTCATGGACGAGCCGCTGTCGAACCTCGACGCGAAGCTGCGCGTCTCCACGCGCACGCAGATCGCCGCGCTCCAGCGCGACCTCGGCATCACCACCGTCTACGTGACGCACGACCAGGTCGAGGCCATGACCATGGGCGACCGGGTGGCCGTGCTGAAGGACGGCCTGCTGCAGCAGGTCGACACCCCGCGCAACATGTACGACCGTCCCGCGAACCTCTTCGTCGCCGGCTTCATCGGCTCCCCCGCCATGAACCTGGTCGAGGTCCCGATCACCGACGGCGGCGTGAAGTTCGGCGACAGCGTCGTCCCGGTGTCGCGCGAGGCGCTGTCCGCCGCGGCCGACGCGGGCGACCGCACCGTCACGGTCGGCGTGCGCCCGGAGCACTTCGACATCGGCAGCGAGGGCGGCCTCAGCATCGTCGTGAACGTCGTCGAGGAACTCGGCGCCGACGGCTACGTCTACGGCTCCGCCGAGTCCGCCGCGGGCTCGCAGGACATCGTGGTCCGCGTGAACGGCCGCCAGGTGCCGGAGAAGGGCTCGACGCTGCACGTGGTGCCGCGGTCCGGCGAGATCCACGTGTTCTCGACCTCTTCCGGCGAGCGGCTCTCCGACTGACCTGCCGGCAAGGCGAGTACGGAGGGGCGCCCCGTCAAGGGGCGCCCCTTTTCGTGGCATTCGGCCCCGGCGCGTCAACCCATAAATCGAAAAACCACGTCGAACCATCCCCCGACCGGGTGACTAAATGTCGCCAAATCCTCACCGAGCGCTACTCTCGCCCTCGTGACCCACACTGCCCGCCGAATCGGCCGTTCCCTCGCCCTGGTCCTGCCCGTCGTCCTGGTCCTGTCCGGGACCCTCGCGGTCACGATGGTCCCCTGGGCGGACAACTCCTCCTCCCAGATCCTGACCGCCTCCGCCGAGGGCGTCTCCGCCCCCGCGAAGCCGCGTGCCGCGCACGAGGTGCTGCGCGACGACCTCGTCGGCCAGTTGCAGCGGGGCAAGGCGCCGGGTGACGTACTCACCGACCTCCAGCAGGAGGTGAACCGGCGGCCGTCGCTCGCCGAGCACTGCGTGGGGATCGCGCGGGCGCTGGGGCGGGCCGCGGTCGAGGCGTACGGCCCCACCAAGGCGCAGTCCTTCGCACGGCCCGTGTGCGACACCTCGTACGCGACCGGCGTCGCCTCCATGGGCTGAGGCAGACCGCCTCCCTACGCTGGACTTCATGACCGAGACCCCCCGATCCGCCTCCCCCGCAGCCGCGTTGCCCGCCGCCCCCACCCAGGCAGTCGTCCTGGCGGGCGGCCAGGGTTCGCGGCTGCGGCCGTATACGGACGACCGGCCGAAGCCGATGGTCGAGATCCCGGGCACGGGGGTGCCGATCATCGGCCATCAGCTGGCCTGGCTGGCCTCGGAGGGGGTCACCGATGCCGTGGTGTCCTGCGGGCACCTCGCCGAGGTGCTCCAGGAGTGGCTGGCCGGGGCCCGGTTGCCGTTGCGGGTGACGACGGTGGTGGAGGAGGAGCCGCTGGGCCGGGGCGGCGGGCTCAAGTACGCGGCGCGGCACCTGCCGCACCCGGAGCGCGCCTGGTACGCGACGAACGGGGACATCTGGACCAGGTTCTCGCTGCGCGAGATGGCGGCCTTCCACGAAGAGCGGGGCGCGACGGCGACGTTGGCGCTCGCCCGGCCGCGCATTCCGTGGGGGGTGGTGGAGACGAACGAGTTCGGGCAGGTGCTGGACTTCATCGAGGCGCCGCTGTCGCCGTATCCGGTCAATGCGGGGGTGTACGTCTTCGGGCCCGAATTCGTTTCGCTGCTGCCGGACTTGGGTGACCACGAGCGGACGACGTTCCCGCGCCTGGCGCGCGAGCGGCGGCTGGCCGGCTTCCCGCTGCCGCAGGGGGCCTACTGGCGGGCGATCGACACGGCGAAGGACCTGACCGAGGCCGCACGGGAGTTGGCGTCGCAGACGGCCCCCTGAGGGCCGCGGGAGCCCGTCCGTCTCCGGTACGCACGAAGCGGGGGCCAGGCGCGTACGGAACGGGAAGCCCGCCGCGCACGAAGCGGGGCCCGGCGCATCCCGTGCGCCGGGCCCACTTCGTTTCGTGCGCGACCGCAGGCGTCAGCCGATGAGCCCGCCGATCAGGCCGGGCTGCTTGCTCGCCGCCCCCGCGCCGCTCGCGCTGCTCCCGGAGCTGGTCGGGGTCTTCGGGGAGGCGGACTGGCGGGGGGTGCTGCGCGGGGTCGACCTGCCGGTCGTGCCCTTCGTCGCGGTGGGCGACTGGGAGCCCGTGCCCGTGGTCTCCCGGGCGGGGCCGCCCGTGGCGCTCGCCCCGGGCTTCGCCGAGGGCCCGGTGGCGGTGGCGGAGGGCTGCGGCTTGCCGGCCTTCGGCTGCTGCGAGGGCTGCTGGCGGGCCGGGGCCTGCGGCAGCGGCTGGCCGGGGAGGTAGTTGGTCGGGGCCTGGCCGGGGCCCGGCACGGTGACCACGGTGGTGGAGCGGACGGCGCCGCCGAGGAGGGAGCCGACGAGCAGGGTGAGCCCGCAGACGACGGTGGCCATGACGGCGCCGCGCCGCAGGACGCGCCGGCGCAGCTGCCAGATCTCGGAGCGGGGTCCGAGGGTGCGCCATGCCTCCCCGGCGAGGCGTCCGTCGAGGGAGTAGACGGGGGCGCCCGCGATGATCAGCGGGCTCCAGGCGGCGAGGTAGATGATGTCGGGCGCGTCGTAGGCGGGGACGGTCCGCCAGCTCACCGTCATCAGGAGCGCGGCGGAGAGCAGTGCTCCGATGCAGGCGGCGAAGCGCTGCCAGAGGCCGAAGACGGTCAGGACGCCGACGATGACCTGGAGGAAGGCCACGGTGAGCCCGGCGCCGACGGGGTGGGCGAGGGCGAAGTCGCGCAGCGGTTCGGCGAGGGCCCACGGGTGCAGGGTGTGCAGCCAGGTGACCATGGAGCCGCGTTCGCCGCCGTCGAAGTAGACGGGGTCGCACAGCTTGCCCATGCCGGCGTAGATGGAGATGAAGCCGAGGAAGCAGCGCAGCGGGAGCAGGACGACGCCGAGGTTCATCCGGCGGCCGGGGTAGTACGAGGCCTGGCCGCGGGAGTCCGGGGCGGTGCGGCGGGGGTCCGTCCCCTGGTCGGTGCCCCCTCCGCCCGGGTGCGCGGGCTCGTACGGCAGGTCCCGTACGGCGGCCATGGTGCGCGTCTCGTCCGGGTCGCCGTAGCTGCGCTGGCCGACGACGGTCGGCGTGGCGAGGGTGTCGTCGGCGAGGTCCTGGGCGAGGTCGATGCGCGGGATGACCTGAGTGGCTCCGCCGTCGTACTCGCCGCCGTACTCGTCGCGGCCGCGCCCGGCCTCGCGTACGGCCTGGAGGAGGCCGCCCATGGCGGCGGAGTCGCCGGGGGCCGACCTGCCGCTCCAGACGACGGGGGCCCGGCGGCGGGTGGCCCCGGCGGCGGCGACCACGGCACCGCCGAGGACGGGTGCGCGGCCGGGGGCGTTCGCGGGCTTGGGACGCGCGCTCGTGCTCGGTGCGAGCCGCACGCGGAAGCTGGCGTGGTTGACGATGACCTGTGCGGGGTCGCACGGCACCTTGACCATGCTCAGCGACGGCTGGTCGTCGAACCCTGACGTTCTGGTGTCCACACTCATCTAACCGAGTGATCAGTGTTTAGGACACTGCCTTGACACCAGCGATGTGTCCGAGACCCGTCAAGATCAAGCCACCCCGCCCGGAAGGGGCGGGGTGACACGCTCACGGGTCACGGACCGTGGGCCATTCGGCAGAGCTCGGATCGAGCCGGTCAGGTGCGCGGGGTCGTGGCGCGGCGGCGGGCCGCCTCGTAGAGGACGACGCCCGCGGCGACACCGGCGTTCAGGGACTCGGCGCCGCCCGGCATCGGGATGCGGACGAGGTAGTCGCAGTTCTCGCCGACGAGGCGGCCGAGGCCCTTGCCCTCGGAGCCGACGACGATGACGACCGGGCCGGCGAGCGCCTCCAGGTCCTGCACCTCGTGCGTGCCCTCGGCGGCGAGGCCGACGATGGTGATGCCGGCCTTCTTGTAGTCCTGCAGGGCGCGGGTCAGGTTGGTGACGCGGGAGACCGGGGTGCGGGCGGCGGTGCCGGCGGAGGTCTTCCAGGCGCCGGCGGTCATGCCGGCGGCACGGCGCTCGGGGATGACCACGCCGTGGCCGCCGAAGGCGGAGACGGAGCGGACGATCGCGCCGAGGTTGCGCGGGTCGGTGACGCCGTCGAGGGCGACGATGAGGGGGTCCTCGCCGTTGTCGTGGGCGCCGTCGGTGAGGTCCTCGGGGTGCGCGTACTCGTACGGCGGGACCTGGAGGACCAGGCCCTGGTGGTTGAGCCCGTTGGTCATGCGGTCGAGCTCGGGGCGCGGGGCTTCCATCAGGTTGATGTTGCCGCGCTCGCCGGCGAGCCGGAGGGCCTCGCGGACGCGCTCGTCGTTGTCGATGAACTGCTGGACGTACAGGGTGGTGGCGGGGACGCCGTCGCGCAGGGCCTCGAAGACCGGGTTGCGGCCGACGACCATCTCGCTGGTGCCCTTGGGGCCGCCGCGGCGCGGGGCCGGGCGGCGCTTGGCGGCCTGGCGGGCCATGGCGTTGGCGATGCGGTTGGCCTTGTGCTTCTTGCGGTCCTCGGCCTTGGGGGTGGGGCCCTTGCCCTCCAGGCCCTTGCGCCGCTGGCCACCGCTGCCGACCGTGGCGCCCTTCTTGTTGGACGTGCGGCGGTTCCTGCGCTGGCTGTTCCCGGCCATGACTTCTACCTGTTTCGTCTGGTGCTGCGATATGTACGTATGAAGAGTGTGCCGCCCGGAGTGCCGGGCGGCACAGCAGGCTGAGCTGCCCGGTTCAGCGGGGTCCGAGCGTCCAGCGCGGTCCGGTGGGGCTGTCCTCGATGACCAGGCCCGACTGCTGGAGCTGGTCGCGGATGGCGTCGGCAGTGGCCCAGTCCTTGCGGGCGCGGGCGGACTCGCGCTGGTCCAGGACGAGGCGCACGAGGGTGTCCACGGCGCCGTGGAGGTCCTCGCCGCGGTCGGTCTCCTCGGCCCAGTGCGGGTCGAGCGGGTCCAGACCGAGGACGCCCAGCATGGCCCGTACCTCGGACAGGCGCGCGATGGCCTCGTCCTTGTCGTCTGCGGCCAGCGCGCTGTTGCCCTGGCGGACGGTGGTGTGGACGATGGCGAGCGCCTGCGGGACCCCGAGGTCGTCGTCCATGGCCTCGGCGAAGGCGGGCGGGACCTCGGCGGCGGGCTCGACGGGCGAGCCGGCCTTCTCGATGACGCGCTGGTAGAAGCCCTCGATGCGCGCGAACGCGGACTCGGCCTCGCGCAGGGCCTCCTCGCTGTACTCGATCATCGACCGGTAGTGCGGGGTGCCGAGGTAGTAGCGCAGCACGATGGGGCGCCACTGCTTGACCATCTCGGAGACGAGGACCGAGTTCCCGAGGGACTTGGACATCTTCTCGCCGGACATGGTGACCCAGGCGTTGTGGACCCAGTACGTGGCGAACTCGTCGCCGAAGGCCTTGGCCTGGGCGATCTCGTTCTCGTGGTGCGGGAAGATCAGGTCGAGTCCGCCGCCGTGGATGTCGAAGGCCTCGCCGAGGTACTTGTGCGCCATGGCGGAGCATTCGAGGTGCCAGCCGGGACGGCCGCGGCCCCAGGGGGTCTCCCAGGAGGGCTCGCCCGGCTTGGCGGACTTCCACATGGCGAAGTCGCGCGGGTCGCGCTTGCCGGTCTCGCCCGTGGACTCCGGCTGGCGGATGTTGTCGAGCTCCTGGCGGGAGAGCGAGAGGTAGCCGGGGAACGACTTCACGTCGAAGTAGACGTTGCCCTCGGACTCGTAGGCGTGGCCGCGCTCGATGAGGCCGCGCATCATCTCGACCATCTCGGTGACGTGGCCGGTGGCGCGGGGCTCGTAGGTGGGCGGCAGGCAGCCGAGGGCGGAGTAGCCGTCGTTGAAGGCTCGCTCGTTCTCGTAGCCGATGGACCACCAGGGGCGGCCCTGCTCGGCGGACTTCGCGATGATCTTGTCGTCGATGTCCGTGACGTTGCGGATGAAGGTGACGTCGTAGCCCCGGTACTCGAACCAGCGGCGCATCATGTCGAAGTTGAGGCCCGACCGGATGTGCCCGATGTGCGGGGCCGCCTGCACGGTGGCGCCACAGAGGTAGATCGAGACGCAGCCCTCGGTGAGCGGGACGAAGTCGCGGATCTGCCGGGCGCTGGTGTCGTACAGGCGAATAGTCACGGCATCCAGGGTAGTGCGCGCATAGCAGTGCCCCGCGACCCTTTGGGGCCGTGGGGCACCTTTGTTGCCGAAGAAGTGCCGCCTCCGGGCATTTTCAGGCCCGGTTCGTCCGGTACACGAGGGCGGTGGCGATCGCGGCGAGCCCTTCGGCCCGTCCGGTGAGGCCGAGTCCGTCGGTGGTGGTGCCGGAGACGGAGACGGGGGCGCCCGCCGCGGCGGCGAGCGCCTTCTGTGCCTCTTCGCGCCGCTTGCCGATCTTCGGGCGCACTCCGATGACCTGGATCGCGATGTTGCCGATCTCGAAGCCCTCGGCCCGGACGATACGGGCGGCTTCCGCCAGGAGGGTGACGCCGGCGGCTCCCGACCACTCGGGGCGGGAGGTGCCGAAGTGCGCGCCGAGGTCTCCGACGCCGGCGGCGGAGAAGAGCGCGTCGCAGGCGGCGTGTGCGGCGACGTCCCCGTCGGAGTGTCCGGCGAGGCCGTCCTCGCCCTCCCACAGCAGGCCGGCGCACCACAGTTCGCGGCCGGTCTCGAAGGCGTGCACGTCGGTGCCGATCCCGACCTGGGGGATCAGGGGGAGGTCAGTAGACATCGGTGGCCCTCCTGCGGGCGAGTACGGCCTCGGCGAGGACCAGGTCGAGGGGGCGGGTGACCTTGAAGGCCTCTTCGTGGCCGGGTACGACCAGGACGGTGGTGCCGAGCCGCTCGACCATGCCGGCGTCGTCGGTGGCGCCTTCGCCGTCGACGGCGATCTCGTCGTGCGCGCGCAGCAGCGTGGCGACGTCGAACCCCTGCGGGGTCTGTACGGCGCGCAGCCGGGCCCGCTCGGGCGTGGCGACGACCGGCTCCGGCTCGCCGGGCTCGCCCGGCTCGACCTCCTTGACGGTGTCGGCCAGCGGCAGGGCGGGGACCACGGCGGGGGCGCCCCGGTGCACCGCCTCGACGACGGAGTCCACGGTGTCGACGGGGACGAGCGGGCGGGCCGCGTCGTGGATGAGCACGGAGGTGATGTCCGCGGGGAGTGCGCGCAGGCCGGCCCGTACGGATTCCTGGCGGGTCTCGCCGCCGGGGACGACCAGGACCTCGGTCCGCTCCGGCAGCGCGTGCTCGCCGAGCATGAGGCGCACCTCGTCGGCCCCGTCGGACGGGGCGACGACCACCACGAGGGAGACCGCGCGCGAGCGGGCCATCGCGCGGACGGCGTGGACGAGCATCGGGGTGCCGCCGAGGGCCCGCAGGGCCTTGGGGGCGCCGGGACCGAGGCGTACGCCCCGGCCGGCGGCCGGGATCACCGCGGCGGTGCGGTGGGGGCGCGTTTCGTCAGACATCAGTAGCTCCGAGCCAGGTTTGTGACTTCGGCCGACATGGGTATGGCCTGAAGCGTGCCGGGTGCGACGCCCCTCGCCCCTTCCGTGACGACCGGTCGAGCAGGCTGCCCGGACCCGGCACGCCACCGAGGTGGTGGCTTCTGAAACGGTAGATCAAAAGGGCATGAGTGCAGACATGCCGCAGCGCCCGGCAACAGGCCCCTCGTGGGAGAGGGACCTTGTCATCGGGCACCGCGGCACAACTGTGTACACCCAGTTTTGAAGAACGTGATGTACGGGGCCTCGCGTCAGGACGCGAGCACCTCGTCGAGGAGGGCCTCGGCCTTGTCCTCGTTCGTGTTCTCAGCGAGCGCGAGCTCGCTCACCAGGATCTGGCGCGCCTTCGCGAGCATGCGCTTCTCGCCCGCGGAAAGCCCGCGCTCACGCTCACGACGCCACAGGTCACGCACCACTTCGGCGACCTTGATGACATCGCCAGAAGCGAGCTTCTCCAGATTTGCCTTGTAGCGCCGGGACCAGTTCGTCGGCTCTTCTGCGTACGGTGCGCGGAGCACCTCGAAGACCCGGTCCAGCCCGTCCTGGCCGACTACGTCGCGAACACCGACGAACTCTGCATTGTCCGCAGGCACGCGAACCGTCAGGTCGCCCTGAGCGACCTTGAGCACCAAGTAGGTCTTGTCCACGCCTTTGATCTGACGAGTCTCAATGGCCTCGATCAGCGCGGCCCCGTGATGGGGATAGACCACGGTGTCGCCAACCTTGAACGTCATGTGACAGGTACCCCTTCCGTGGCTATCCAGGGTAACACGAGAACTGACTGTTATGAATGGCGTTTTCGCAGGTCAGGGCACATCTCAGGGCTTGACAACAGCAACAGGAACGTGCTGCGAAGGGCTCCCGGAAGGGGGTATTCGCAGGTCGGGGGCGCTGCGCGGACCAGGCGAAAGGGCCACGCTACACCTCCCCGATGCCGCCGCCAGTGTGACGTACGTCCCGTTTTGCCGGTTTGTGAGCCGGGAAACCGAACTACTCCGTTCGACTGGCGGGCATCCGCACGGATCGGTTCCGGACCAATCCTGAATTGATCACGAAGCGCCGTTCGAAGGAATCCCGGAATTTGATCACCGGGGTCCGCCCGGTGTTATGCGGACGCCGTACGGCACTCCACGTGATCACCACATGAAGCCCACGTGAACCGGCACATGAGGGAGGGCGTGAAGCGGGGCCGGGGGAGAGGCCGAAGCGGCGCATGATCGGCGAGTGGAATGAAAGATCGCGGCGAGCGCGCGAGGGCGGGCGCCGCGCTGCGGAGGGTCGGGTGCGGGGGCGGGGTGGCGGCTCGGTAACCTGAGCCCGCTGACACACCCTTAGAGCGGCTTTACCTCGGCCGTTCCGAGGACCCACCCTTCCGTTCCGTACGTCCAAGGAGATGCCGCCGCCGTGAGCCGCAGCCTTCGACGCGGCGCCCTCGCCGCCACCGCCGTCGTGTTCTCGATCGCCTCGCTGGCCGCCTGCGGCGCCGGCCAGGACGCGCAGACCCTCCAGATCAAGCCGGACAACTCCGCCACCACCAAGGGCGTCATCAAGATCCAGAACGCTCTGGTCATCCAGGGCGAGAAGGACAAGAAGGGCCCCGCCGCCATTTCGGCGACGGTCTTCAACTCCGGCAAGACGGAGCAGACCATCGACGCCATCACCCTCACGGGTGGCAAGGGCAAGGTCACCCTGAAGGGTGCCGAGGGCTCCGGCAAGGTCACCGTCCCGGCCGGCGGGTCCGTGATCCTCGGCGGCAAGGGCAACCCCTCCGCCGTGATCGAGGAAGGCGCCGAGGCCGCCAAGCTCGGCGAGAACCAGAGGGTCGTCTTCCAGCTCAGCCGCACCGGTGACGTCGCGCTGGGAGCCCTCGTGGTCCCCGCCGCCGGCATGTACGCCGCGTGGGGCCCCACCGCGGCCCCGGGCGCGCTCCCGGTCCCGGGCGCCACCCCGGCGGGCACCCCGTCCGGCACCCCCGCGGGCACCCCGTCGGGCACGCCGTCCGGCAGCCCCGCGGGCACCCCGTCGGGCGCGGCCTCGGGCACCCCGGCGGGCACCCCGTCCGGCACCGCCTCGCACGGCACCGGCCACTGACGCAGTCGGTGACGCACGCACACGGGAAGGGCCCCGGCCGCACGATGCGGCCGGGGCCCTTCCCGTAGCTGCGGAGCAGTGCCGGCTTACGGCTCGAACTTGTAGCCGAGGCCGCGCACGGTCACCAGGTAGCGCGGGGCGCCCGGGTCCGGTTCGATCTTGGCGCGCAGCCGCTTGACGTGGACGTCGAGGGTCTTGGTGTCGCCGACGTAGTCCGCGCCCCAGACCCGGTCGATCAGCTGCATGCGGGTCAGCACGCGGCCCGCGTTGCGCAGGAGCATCTCCAGCAGGTCGAACTCCTTCAGCGGGAGGTCCACCTTGGCGCCGGCGACGGTGACCACGTGGCGGTCGACGTCCATCCGTACGGGGCCCGCCTCCAGGGCGGCCGGCGTGACCTCCTCCGGCTCGCCGCGGCGGCGCAGGACCGCGCGGATGCGGGCGACCAGCTCGCGCGAGGAGAAGGGCTTCGTGACGTAGTCGTCGGCTCCTATCTCCAGCCCGACGACCTTGTCGATCTCGCTGTCCTTCGCGGTCACCATGATCACGGGAACGTTGGAGCGGCCGCGCAGCTGCCGGCAGACCTCCGTCCCCGGCAGGCCGGGGAGCATCAGGTCGAGGAGGACGAGGTCGGCGCCGTTGCGCTCGAACTCGTCGAGCCCGTCGGGCCCGGTCGCCGCGATGGCGACCTCGAAGCCCTCCTTGCGGAGCATGTACGACAGGGCGTCGCTGAAGGATTCCTCATCCTCGACGACGAGCACTCGGGTCACGGAAGGTCCTCCGGGGCAGGAATGGCTGGAGCGGTTGCTGGGGAATGCGAGGTCAGGCGGGGGTCGGGTGGGTGTGGCGGTCCGGCGCCGGGGACTGCGCCGCCGCTTCGGGGAGCCGCAGGGTGAAGGTGGATCCCTGGCCTTCCGAGCTCCATACCGACACCTCCCCGCCGTGCGAGGCCGCCACGTGCTTCACGATCGCAAGGCCGAGGCCGGTTCCTCCCGTGGCGCGGGAGCGGGCCGGGTCCACGCGGTAGAAGCGCTCGAAGATGCGCTCGCGGTCCTTCTCCGGGATGCCGATGCCCTGGTCGGTCACGGCGATCTCGATCAAGTCTCCCCCGGGCGCGGTCACCCTGCGTCCGGCTATGCCCACCCGGGTGCGGGCGGGGCTGTAGTTGACGGCGTTCTCGACCAGGTTTCCGAGGGCTGCCGCGAGCTGGCCGCGGTTGCCCCAGACGCGCAGGTCGGCGGTGCCGCCCGCGGCCATGATGATCTGCTTCGAGGACGCGGTGTGGCGGCAGCGGTCTATGGCCTCGGCCACCAGCGTGTCCACGCGGACGGGCTCGGCGTCCTCCAGCGGGTCGTCGTTCTGGACCCGGGAGAGGTCGATGAGCTCCTGGACGAGGTTGATCAGCCGGGTGGCCTCGATCTGCATGCGGCCCGCGAAGCGGCTGACCGCCTCGGGGTCGTCGGCGGCGTCCATGACCGCCTCGGAGAGCAGGGAGATCGCGCCCACCGGCGTCTTCAGCTCGTGCGAGACGTTGGCGACGAAGTCACGGCGGACGGCCTCGATGCGCCGGGCCTCGGTGAGGTCCTCGACCAGGAGCAGTACGAGGCGCGAGCCCAGCGGGGCGACGCGCGCCGAGACGGCGAGGGCCTCGCCGCGGCCGGTGCCGCGCCGGGGCAGGTCGAGCTCGACCTGGCGTATCTCCCCGTCGCGGCGGGTGTCGCGGGCCATGTGCAGCATGGGCTCCACGGCGAGCTTGCCGCCGCGGACCAGCCCGAGGGCGTAGGCGGCGGAGCTCGCCTTGACCACCGCGTCGCCCTCGTCGAGCACCACTGCGGAGGACCGCAGCACCGACAGGACGGTGTCCACGCCGGGCGGCAGTACCGCATTGATGTCGGGGCGCATGGAGCTCCGGGTGGGGCGGGCGTGGTCGCGCTCGCTCCAGCGGAACGCCAGCATCGCGATGACGCCGGTGCAAAGACCGGCGATCGCTGCAGCTGCGGCGACCGCCGCGTTCACGTCCATGGATCCAGGTTAAGCAGGCCCGACGACACTTCCACAGCCGTTCGGGTGGCACCTCGAACAGTCGTCGCCCAGAGTTCACCCTGGCGACGGGGTTGATTCATTTGTGATGCCGGAGTCGGACGCGTTTGCGGTTCAACGTGAAAACGTGGGGCCCGGGCAGCCGAATCCGGGCGCAGAACACCAGCAGCACAGCTGTCAGCAGTAGGTCGAGAGAAGGACACGAGACATGCGCGACGCGTACCACGAGGAACTGGACTCGATCGGGGAAGGCCTGGTCGAGATGGCCCGGCTCGTCGGTTCCGCGATCGGGCGGGCCACGACGTCCATGCTCGACGCCGACCTGAAGCTCGCCGAGAGCGTCATCGCATCCGACCAGAAGGTCGACGACCTCCAGCACGACCTGGAGGCGCGCGCCATCGCCCTGCTGGCCCGCCAGCAGCCGGTCGCCACCGACCTGCGCATCGTCGTCACCTCGCTGCGCATGAGCGCCGACCTGGAGCGCAGCGGCGACCTGGCCCAGCACGTGGCCAAGCTCGCCCGGCTGCGCTTCCCGGACTCGGCGGTGCCGCGGGACCTGCACGCCACCATCCTGGAGATGGGGCAGCTGGCGCAGCGCCTGATGGCGAAGGCGGCCGAGGTCATCATCACGAAGGACGTCGACCTGGCGCTCCAGCTGGAGCAGGACGACGACGAGATGGACCAGCTGCACCGCACGCTCTTCCAGCACCTGATGGACGACCGCTGGAAGCACGGCATCGAGACGGCGGTGGACGTGACGCTGCTGGGCCGCTACTACGAGCGCTTCGCGGACCACGCGGTGTCGGTGGCCAAGCGCGTGGTCTATCTGGTGACCGGCGAGCACGCGGACGACCTCCAGCAGCCGACGGTCGTCGACGGCGTCTGATCCGCGCCGGGGGAACCCGGATCCCTGCACCAATGCGCCGTTGACGCGCCGGTGCGGCTGGGCATGAATGAGGCGAAGGCAGCACGACATCCCGTTCGTCGCCTGCGAGGAGGATCCATGCCCGATTCCCCCGTCCCCATCACCCCGGAGCAGGAGCAGCAGCCGAAGCCGGAGCCGCTGCGGCTCCCGCTGCTGGCGGCCTGCGGCTGCGGCTCGGGCTGCGGCTGCGGTTGCCAGTCCGGCGCCCCCTGCCAGTGCGGCGGCTGACGCCGGCCGTGCGTACGCGCGCGAGGGCCCCGTCCGGTTCTGCGGACGGGGCCCTCGCGTGTGCGGCGGTCCGAGGAGTTGCCGGCGCTACGGGGCGATGTCGATGCGCGCCGCACCGCCCGGAAGGACGGGGGCGGCCTGGACGGTGCGCTTCGGGGCGGCGGGGGCCGCAACCGGGGCTGCGGGCGCGGCCGGAGCGGCGGCCGGGGCGGCCGGAGCGGCGGCGGGGGCCGCGAGCGGCGCCAGCAGCGGCTCTGCCTGCGAGAGGGTGGTGGAGCCGCCGTTGGTCACGACGACCGCCGGGTTGCTGAGGACCCGGGAGACGTTGAGGTCCGAGATGTTGAGGTTGTCGATGAGGTCCAGCAGCGGGTCCGCCTGAGCAGGGGCGCCACCGGCCAGCAGGACTACGCCGGCGAGGGCGCCGACCGCGGAGAATCGATTGATCTTCATGCCGGGGAAACGCCCCGCCATCGCCCCCGGTCACCGCTCCGCTCCCGCCGTCGCCCGTTCGGCCGCAGGGATCCCCCCGTCCGGCCCCCGTACCGCACCGACGTGCGTCAAGCCCCCGACCCGAGGGTGAAACCGCAGGTCGGGGGCGTGTTCACGGCTGTGGGTTACTTCTTGCCCTGGTTCT
This sequence comes from Streptomyces sp. NPDC085524, assembly GCF_044541755.1. Classification (NCBI taxonomy): domain Bacteria; kingdom Bacillati; phylum Actinomycetota; class Actinomycetes; order Kitasatosporales; family Streptomycetaceae; genus Streptomyces; species Streptomyces sp. NPDC085524. Next base: position 63,860 of record NZ_JBITTH010000026.1, on the reverse strand, counting down.
TGACGGCCTCGATGGCGGCCGCGGCGGCCTGCGGGTCGAGGTAAGTGCCGCCCGGGTTGAGGGGCTTGAAGTCGGCGTCCAGCTCGTAGGAGAGCGGGATGCCGGTCGGGATGTTCAGGCTCGCGATGTCGGCGTCGGAGATGCCGTCGAGGTGCTTGACCAGGGCGCGCAGGGAGTTGCCGTGCGCGGCGACCAGGACGGTGTGGCCGTCGAGCAGGTCCGGGACGATCGAGTCGTACCAGTACGGGAGCATGCGGACGACGACGTCCTTGAGGCACTCGGTGCGGGGGCGCAGCTCCGGCGGGATCGACGCGTAGCGCGGGTCCCCGGACTGCGAGAACTCCGTACCGTCCTCGAGGGCCGGCGGCGGGGTGTCGTAGGAGCGGCGCCACAGCATGAACTGCTCCTCGCCGAACTCGGCGAGGGTCTGGGCCTTGTCCTTGCCCTGGAGGGCGCCGTAGTGGCGCTCGTTCAGGCGCCAGGAGCGGTGGACGGGGATCCAGTGGCGGTCGGCTGCCTCCAGTGCGAGCTGGGAGGTGCGGATCGCGCGCTTCTGCAGGGACGTGTGGACCACGTCGGGGAGCAGGCCGGCGTCCTTGAGCAGCTCACCGCCGCGGACCGCCTCCTTCTCGCCCTTCTCGTTGAGATTGACGTCCACCCAGCCGGTGAACAGGTTCTTCGCGTTCCACTCGCTCTCGCCGTGACGGAGGAGGATCAGCTTGTACGGTGCGTCGGCCATGCGTACGAGCCTAATGGACGCCCGGGGGCGCCCGCTCGCCCCGTGCCGTGGCCCCCGATTGACGGTCCGCGTCAATTGAGTGGCGCCCGCAGACCGCCACTCGTAACGTGCGTTCTGCTCTAGTGACACTTACTCTTCCGGGGGGATTCCTTATGTCCGTTGCCAGGTTCAGACGGGCCGCACGGGAGAGCGTGTCGGGGCTGCCGACGGAGTTCTGGTGGCTGTGGACGAGCACCCTGGTCAACCGGCTCGGCGCCTTCGTCGCCACGTTCATGGCTTTGTACCTGACCCTGGACCGGGGCTACTCGGCCTCCTTCGCGGGACTCGTGGTCGCCCTCCACGGGCTCGGCGGGGTGATTTCGTCCCTCGTCGCCGGCGTGATGACCGACCGGCTCGGGCGGCGGCCGACGCTGCTGGCCGCCAACGTGTCGACGGCCCTGTCGGTGGCGCTGCTCGGCTTCATGGAGCACCCGGCGGCCATCGCCGCGGTGGCCCTGCTGGTCGGCATGGCCTCGAACGCCTCCCGGCCGGCGGTGCAGGCGATGATGGCCGACATCGTGCGGCCCGAGGACCGGGTGCGGGCGTTCGCGCTGAACTACTGGGCGATCAACCTCGGTTTCGCCGTCTCCTCGACCGTCGCCGGTTTCATCGCCGAGTACAGCTACCTCGCCGGCTTCCTGGGCGAGGCGGCGCTGACGCTGGTCTGCGCGCTCCTCGTCTACCTGAAGCTGCCCGAGTCGCGGCCCGTGAAGGACACCGCCGCCGCGGCGGCCGCGGAGCCCGAGGTCGGGCTGGGCGCGGTGCTGCGCGACGCACGGTTCATGGGCGTCGTGGGCCTGTCGTTCCTGATCTCGCTGATCTTCATGCAGGGCTCGTTCGGCCTGCCGCTGGCGATGGGCGCCGCGGGCTTCTCCACCGGCGACTACGGCCTGGTCATCGCGGTGAACGGCGTGATGATCGTGCTGCTCCAGATCCCGGTGACCCGGTTCATCGAGCACCGGGACCCGCAGCGGCTGCTGGTGGCCTCCGCCCTGCTCGCGGGGTACGGATTCGGGCTCACGGCCTTCGGCGGGTCCGTCGGGGCGCTCGCGCTGGCGGTGTGCGTGTGGACGCTGGCCGAGATCATCAACTCGCCGACCCAGATGGGCCTGGTCGTGCGGCTGTCGCCGGTGCACGCGCGGGGCCGCTACCAGGGCATGTACACGCTGTCGTGGGCGGTGGCCTCGCTGGTCGCGCCGCTGCTGGCGGGGTGGGTCATCGACCGGTTCGGGGCGCAGTGGCTGTGGGGGACGACGGCGGCCCTGGGCACGGTCGCGGGGCTCGGGTACTGGGCGCTGATGCGGAACCTGCCGGGGACTCCGTCGGATGAGGAGGCAGAGGCGGGCATGGTGGCCGTCCCCGTCCCCGAGCCCAAGGCCGAACCCGGGCCCACGGCCCCTGCCGCGCCGGGGTCCGCGTCGCTGCCGGCCACCGCCGAGGTCTAGGACGGTGTCCGGCGGGGCCGTAGCGGGACGCGTCAGGGCGTCGGCTGCGTCAGGTGCTTGAACGCGTCGAGGTTGAAGGTCGGTTCGCCGCGGGACACGCGCCACTCGTACTCGCGGCGGATCGCACTGGCGAAGCCCAGCTCCAGCAGGGTGTTGAAGGCGCCGTCGGCCGCTTCCAGGACGGTGCCGAGGAGGCTGTCCAGGTCCTCCGGGTTCACCACCGACAGCGGCAGCCGGCCCGTGAGGTAGACGTCCCCGAGGCGGTCCACCGCGTAGCTCAGCCCGTACAGCTTGAGGTTGCGTTCCAGCAGCCAGCGGTGGACGCCCGCCTCGTTCTCGTCGGGGTGGCGGATCACGAAGGCGTTGACCGACAGGGAGTGCCGGCCGACCCGGAGCGAGCACGTGGTGCTCAGCTTGCGGGTGCCGGGGAGCTGGACGACGTACGAGCCCGGCTCGGGGCTCTCCCAGCTCAGCTCCGCGCCGGTCAGGGCGCTCTCGACGATCGCGGTGATCTCGGCGGTGTCAGCCATGGTGGGAGCGTACGCGACGGCGATGATCGTGCATCGCTGCCGTGTACACGTCGGCCGTGGCGCTCGCGGCCGTGTCCCAGCCGAAGAACTGCGCGTGCCGGGCGGCCTGTCCGCCCATCCGGTCGGTGAGCCCCGGCTCGTCGACGAAGCGCCGCAGCTGCCGCGCGTAGTCCACCGGGTCGTGGCCGGGCACGAGGACGCCCGTGACCCCGTCGTCGACCGCGACGGGCAGTCCGCCGACCGCGGCGGCGAGCACCGGGGTACCGGCGGCCTGGGCCTCTATCGCGACGAGGCCGAAGGACTCGCTGTACGAGGGCATGACCAGGACGGACGCGGCCCGGAACCAGTCCGCGAGGCCGTCCTGCGCGACGGGCGGGTGGAAGTGCACGAGGTCGGCGATGCCCAGCTTGGCGGCGAGCTTCTGCAGCCCCTCCGGCTTGGCCAGCCCGCTCCCGCTCGGGCCGCCGACGACGGGGACGAAGAGGCGGCGGCGCAGCGAGGGGTCCTGGTCGACCATCACGGCGACGGCCCGCAGCAGTATGTCGGGGGCCTTCAGGGGCTGGATGCGGCCGGCGAAGAGCGGGATGACGGCGTCCTGCGGCAGGCCGAGGCGGGCTCGGGCGGCGGCGCGGCCGTCGGCGACGGTGAAGCGGTCGAGGTTCACGCCGGGGTGGACGACGGCCACCTTGGCGGGGTCCGCCTCGTAGTGCCGTACGAGTTCGTCGGCCTCTTCGGCGGTGTTCGCGATGAGGCGGTCGGCGGCGGCCACGATCTGGGTCTCGCCGATGACGCGGGCGGCGGGCTCGGGGGTGTCGCCCTCGGCGAGAGCGGCGTTCTTGACCTTCGCCATGGTGTGCATGGCGTGCACGAGCGGCACGCCCCAGCGCTCCGCGGCGAGCCAGCCGACGTGGCCGGAGAGCCAGTAGTGCGAGTGGACGAGGTCGTAGTAGCCGGGGCGGTGGCCGGCCCAGGCCTGCATCACGCCGTGCGTGAAGGCGCACAGCTGGGCCGGGAGCTCCTCCTTGGCCAGGCCTTCGTACGGTCCGGCGTCCACGTGCCGCACGAGGACGCCGGGGGCCAGCTCGACCACGGGCGGCAGCCCGCCGGTGGTGGCCCGGGTGAAGATCTCGACCTCGATGTTGATCGCCGCGAGGCGCCGGGCCAGCTCCACGATGTAGACGTTCATCCCGCCGGCGTCGCCGGTGCCGGGCTGGTGCAGCGGTGAGGTGTGCACGCTGAGCATGGCGACGCGGCGCGGCTTGCGGTGGCCCCCGACGGCGGCCGGCAGGCGCAGCCGCGGCGGGTCGTGGCGGGTCGCGCGGGCGGCGAGGCGGCCGCCGATACTGCCGCCGATGCGGGACACGTACTGGCTCAAGGGAGCAGTTCCTCTCGCTCGGACGGACTCGTACAGCTGGCGGGCATGCGGACAGGAGCGCACGGGGCGCCCTTCAAGGAGTGCAACCCGGATGGCGGTCCCGCGCATTCCGGGATGGCCCGGGATTCCGCGATTTTTCTTGCGGAGGGCTCGGCGCTCCGGTGCCGGGGTCCGGTTTTCCCGCGGTGAGGGGGCTCCGCTTAACCTCGGCTCATGGCCTCCCGCAGCACCCCGTCCCCCTCGCCCAGCCATGGCTCCGGCCACCGGCACGGCCGCCCCGTGGGCACGGTGACGCGCGGGACGACCAACCCGAACCGGTTGCGCCGCATGGACCGCTGGATCGCGGCTGCGCACGGGGCTGCGCTGCGGCGGGCGGAGGCGCCGGTCGCGGTGGACCTGGGGTACGGAGCGGCACCGTGGACGGCGGTCGAGCTGCTGGCGCGGCTGCGGGAGGCGGCGCCGCGGGTGCGGGTGGTCGGCATCGAGATCGAGCCCGCCCGGGTCGCGGGGGCGAAGCCGTACGAGCGGGAGGGCCTGAGCTTCCGGCACGGCGGCTTCGAGGTGCCGCTGGACGGCGGGGAGCGCCCTGCGCTGATCCGCGCGGCGAACGTGCTGCGCCAGTACGACGAGGACCAGGTCGCGGAGGTCTGGCGGGGGCTGTGCGCGCGGCTCGCGCCGGAGGGGCTGCTGGTGGAGGGCACCTGCGACGAGATCGGGCGGCGGCACGTGTGGGTGGCGCTGGGCCCGGAGGGGCCGCGCACGGTGACGTTCGCGACCCGGCTGGGCTCGCTGGAGCGGCCCTCGGACCTGGCGGAGCGGCTGCCCAAGGCGCTGATCCACCGCAACGTGCCGGGCGAGCCGGTGCACGCGTTCCTGCGGGACTTCGACCGGGCGTGGGCCGCGGCGGCCCCGTACGCGTCGTACGGGGCGCGGCAGCGCTGGATCCGGACGGCGCGGGACCTGGCCGCCGACTGGCCGCTGGCGGACGGTCCGGGGCGGTGGCGGCAGGGGGAACTGACGGTGCGCTGGGAGGCCTTGCGCCCGGTGGGGTGAATACGGCGGGCCGGGGAACCGGTGATCCGGGTGGCCCGTTGAGTCGTCAGGGGTGGGGGCGCTCAAATGAATCCGGGCTGGGCGGGCCGGACATCCACAAGGGTGTTGGAATTCATCGACTCGTGACACCATCCCGAAGGCGATGACAAGTTACTGATGGATAGTCAGTTATGAAGTCTGGGGGGACCATGGGGGCCGTGAGGCGAAGGCGTGGCGCGAGCGCACTCGTACTGCTGTGTGCGATGGCGATATTGACCGCGCCGGGTCTTGCGACGGGCATGGCGCACGCGGCACCGGCCGCGCCGGCCGCACCCGCACCGGAACCGGGGGTCAAGTCCCTGGAGCAGGTCCAGAAGGAGATAGAGGACCTCTACCACCAGGCGGGCGCCGCCACCGACGCCTACAACCAGGCCGAGGCCGAGACCAAGGCCCAGTCCGAGAAGATCGTCGAGCTCGCCAACCTGATCGTGGCCGGGCAGTCGAAGATCGACACCCTCAAGAGCCGTGCGGGCGCCGCCGCCCGCGCCCAGTACCGCTCGGGCGGCCTGCCGCCGGGTGCGCAGCTGGCGTTGAGCGAGAGCCCGACGCAGTTCCTGGACGGCGCGGGCCGGTTGCGGCAGGGCGAGAAGGCCACCTCCAGCATGCTCTCCGAACTGGACAGCGCCCAGAACGACTTGCGGCGCTACGCGGCGGACGCGAGCGCGCGGTGGGCCGTCCTGGAAGCCAACCGGGTCAAGCAGGAAGCCGCCAAGAAGGAGATCGAGGAGAAGATCAAGGCGGCGGAGGAGCTGGAGAGCAAGCTGAAGGCCGAGGAGAAGGCCCGGCTGATCCAGCTCGAGCAGGAAGCGCAGTACAAGGCGCAGACGGCGTGGCTGTCGACGGGTGCGCTGAAGGACCTCAACGGCACGGCGACGGACGCGGGCAAGCGGGCCGTGCAGTTCGCCACCGCGCAGATCGGCAAGCCGTACGTCTGGGGCGCCGAGGGCCCGGGCTCGTTCGACTGCTCGGGGCTGACCTCCCAGGCCTGGCGGGCGGCGGGCAAGGGCATCCCCCGCACCTCGCAGGAACAGCTGCGGCTGCTGCCGAAGGTCGCGCTGAAGGACATGCGGCCCGGCGATCTGATCATCTACTTCGACGACGCGAGCCACGTCGCCATGTACATCGGCGACGGCGCGATGGTCCACGCCCCGCGGCCCGGCCGCAACGTCACGATCGCGGGGGCGGGCTCGATGCCGATCAAGGCGGTCGTCCGCCCCGACGCGTAGCCGTTGAACGGGTTGCCCTGCGGGCGGCTCGGCGGGTGCGGGTTGCCCTGCGGGCGGCTCGGCGGCGTGCGGGTTGCCCAGCGGGCAGCTCGGCGGGTGCGGGTTGCGCAGCGGGCGGCTCGGCGGGTGCGAGGTGCCCTGCGGGCGGCGGGTGCGGGTTGCCCTGCGGGCCGCGCGGGCGGGCTTCGCCCGCACCAACCGGCCCGGCCGCACCATCCAGCCCGTCCGGCGTTTGAGGACCGGGGTCCGGGGCGGAGCCCCGGGTCTTGCAGCCCCGCCGGCGTTTGAGGAGGGGGGCACCTCCCAGCGGTAGCTGGGGGAGGGTCCGGGCAGAGCCCGGTTTCGGGAAGGGGCGGGGTGGGGGAACGGCCCCGCGCAGCGGCCCGCCGGCGACGGCCCGCCGGGGCCGGGCGCGCGGCGGGGTACCTCCTCGGCCGTCGAACGTTTCCACGGGGTCGGCCGAAGTACGGGGCGGTTGCGTTCGACGCCCTGCGGGGGCACCCCACCGCACACCCGACCCCGGCGGGGGCGGCGCGGGCCGCGGGGGTCCCGGGTGGGCGCCCGACCCCGGCGGGGGCGGTGCGGGCCGCGGGGGCACCCCACCGCACACCCGACCCCGGCGGGGGCGGTGCGGGCCGCGGGGGTCCCGGTGGGCGCCCGACCCCGGCGGGGGCCGCACGGGCCGCGGGACCACCCCGGCGGGAATGGGGCGGATCGGGTGAATCGTCGGGAACGAGGCAACCGACTCGGCCCCGGCTACGTCTCGCCAGACGGGACGAAACGAGGGCCCCGTCGTGACGTTTGTCATCCAGTGAGGCCGAATTTCCCCCGGGATAACGGCATATGCCGGAGCTCCTGATCCACAGCGGCATTCCGCTCGCCCGGCCCTGCCGCTAGGGTCTGCCGGACGAGCGCACGACCCTCGGGGGGAGGGAAGGAACCGGAGACGATGCCCGTACCCGTACCGAGGCAGCGGGAGACCCCTGTCGAGGCGAGCGGTCAGGCCGTTCTGCACACCGCCACAGGCGCCACCGGCACGGCCACGGCCACCGCCATCGCGACGGCCCCCTCTTCGGCGACCCCTCACACCACCCCCCTGACCCTCCTCGTCATCGAGGACGACCCGGCCGGCGGCCTCACCGTCCCCGAGATCCTCGATTCCGACGGCCACCGCATCCGGCTCCGCACCGCCCGCAACCTCGTCGAGGCCGAGCGGCTGCTCACCCCCGACGTGCACTGCATCCTGCTCGACCTGTCCCTCCCGGAGACGAGCCCCCGCGCCGCGGCCACGGCCACCGCCGTCGACCAGCTGGCGATCCTGCGCCAGGTGCTCCGCCTCGCCCCCCGGCACGCCGTGCTCGTCCTCACCTCCGAGGCCGACGCCGAGCGCGCCGCCGAGGCCGTCCGGGTCGGCGCCCAGGACTTCCTCTTCCGCGACGAGCTGGACGGCCGGCTCCTGAGCCGCGCCATCCGCTACGCGGTGGAGAGAAAGCGGGCGGACATCGCCCAGTACAAGCTTGCAGAATCGAAACTGCGGGCCCAGGAGAACGCCCGCCTGGAGCGAGGGCTGCTCCCCACGCCCCTCCTCGAAGGCTCCGACCTCCGCTTCGCCGCCCGCTACCGGCCCGGCCGCAGCCGGGCCCTCCTCGGCGGCGACTTCTACGACGCCGTCCGCACCCCCGACGGCACCGTCCACGCGATGATCGGCGACGTCTGCGGCCACGGCCCCGACGAAGCCGCCCTCGGCGTCGAACTGCGCATCGCCTGGCGCGCGCTGACCCTGGCCGGACTGTGCGGGGACGACCTGCTGGCCACCCTCCAGGAAGTCCTGGAGGTGGAGCGCCCGTGCGAGGAGATCTTCGCGACGCTGTGCACGGTCGACATCTCCCCCGACGGCCGCCACGCGGGCCTGTGCCTGGCCGGCCACCCGGCCCCGCTGGTGTCCAGGCCGGGCCGCCCCGCGCGGCTGCTCCCGTACGAGAACAGCGGCCCGGCGCTCGGACTGCTGCCGCGCGCCCGCTGGCCGCGCCGGCAGGTCGAGCTCGGCGGCACGTGGAGCCTGATGCTCTACACGGACGGCCTGATCGAGGGCAGGATCGGCGAGGGCAGGGAGCGCCTCGGGCAGGACGGCATGGTCGAGATGATCAACCGCCACCTGGAGCACGGGCTGAGCGGCGAAGGCCTGCTGGAGGCCTCCGTCACCGAGGCCCGCCGCCTCAACGGCGGCGAACTCACCGACGACGTCGCCGTGGTCCTGCTCTCGCGCACCGAAGGCTGAGGGCCGGGCTACCGCCCGCCGTTGTAGGGCCCGTACGGCCCGTCACTGCTGCTGCCGCCGCGCCGCCGGCCGCCGCCCGAGACCTGCTTGAGGGCCGGGCGGACGTCGACGAGGAACACGATGGTCGCGACCAGTCCGGCGATCGTCAGGAACAGCATCGACGCCAGGAAGAAGTCCACGAGGACCGTGATGCCGAGGATGACCAGCCAGAAGGTCTTGGTCTGCTTGTCGGCCGCCCGGTAGGCGTCGTCGCGCGCCAGCAGCGCGAACACGAATGCCACGACGGCGAGCGCCAGCATGGCGAACCCGAGCAACGGGAGCACCCCGTTATCGAACCCGTTCATCAGCATCGCTTCGACCGCCTTCTTCTTCGCCTACGCATACCTGGGCATTCCACGCTACCGGCACGAGCGCCCTCGTGAACCACAACGGGCCGGACACCCTCCAGGTGCCCGGCCCGCCGCATTTCTACGCTCAGCTCTCGTCGGCCGCGGCGGCGACCGTGGCCTTCTTCGCCGTGCTCTTGCGCGCGGAGGCCTTCTTGGGGGCGGCCTCGGCCGCCGGCTCCGCGGCGGGCTCCGCCTCGGGCGCGGGCTCCACGGCCACGGCGATGTCGACGATCTCCTCGGAGACCTCGCCCCGCCAGGCGCGCACGGCCTGCTCGCCGTGCTCGGCGACCTTGTCGTAGGTCTCCTTGGCGCGCACGGCGTACTCCGCGGCCACGCCGACCCCGCGCAGGGCCAGGTCCTGGGCGGTCTCGCCGAGCTTCTTGGCGTCGATCGCGCCGAGCACTTCGGCGACCTTGGCGGTGACCGCCTCCTGCGCCTCCTTGGCCGCTTCCTTCGCCTTCTCCTGCACGGCCTTCGGGTCGGTGTTCTTCACGGCCTCGATGCGCGCGGGGGCCTCGGCGCGCAGCTGCTCGATGAGACCCGGCACCTTCTTGGCCTGCTGCACCGCGAGGTCCGCGGTGCCGGCGGCGAAGTAGAGCGGGGTGGGGTCGGTGAGGGTCTTCTTCAGGTCATCGGCGATGGCCATGTGGCTGGTCCTCCCGGATCAATTTCAGTTCGTCTTCGACGGCATCTCGTCGTCGGGCGTCCCGGTCGCGTCGGTCGCTCCGGGCAGGTCGAGCGCGTTCTCCTTGCGGAACGACTCGTAGATCTGGAGCAGCACCTGCTTCTGCCGCTCGTTGATGGACGGGTCGGCGAGGATGACGGCCCGTGTCTCCACCTCGTCCCGGTCCCGCTCATCCAGGATCCCGGCCTGCACGTACAGCGTCTCCGCAGAAATCCGCAGCGCCTTGGCCAGCTGCTGCAGGATGTCCGCGCTCGGCTTGCGCAGCCCGCGCTCGATCTGACTCAGGTACGGATTCGACACCCCCGCCGCGTCGGCCAGCTGCCGCAGCGAGAGCTGGGCCTGGCGGCGCTGCTCACGGAGGTATTCGCCGAGGTTTCCGACGTTGAGCGATGCCATGCCCCCACCCTGCCCCACCCTGCTAACTTTTGCAAGCGCCTGCTTGCAACATCTCCCACCCGGCCGGAGCCGATCGGGCTACCCGTCCGTCCCGGTGCTCTTCGCCTCGGCCTTCCCCGTCGCCTCTGCCTGGTCAGGCCTCCGCGACGACCACCGTCGCGTAGTACTCCTCCGAAGTGGCCACGCGGGTCGTGAGGCCCGCCGCGGCGAGGGCCGCCTCCGTCGACGGCGACTGGCGGACGCTCGTCTCGATCAGCAGGCGGCCGCCCTGAGCCAGCCAGCGCGGGGCGCCCGCCGCGACCCGGCGGTGGATGTCCAGCCCGTCCGCGCCCCCGTCGAGGGAGACCCGCGGTTCGTGGTCCCTCGCCTCGGGCGGCATGAGGCCGATCTCCTCCGTGGGCACGTACGGGGCGTTGACCACCAGCACGTCCACCCGGCCGAGCAGGGAGGCGGGCAGCGGCTCGTACAGGTCGCCCTCCCAGACCGTGCCGCCGTACGGGGCCACGTTGCGCCGCGCGTACGCCAGCGCCGCCGGGTCCACGTCCGCCACGTGCAGCTCCACCCCGCCCGGGGTCCGCGCCGCGACCGCCGCGCCCAGGGCGCCGACCCCGCAGCACAGGTCGAGCACCACCGCACCGGGCCGGGCCAGCGCCGCCGCCTCCTCCACGAGGAACTCGGTGCGCCGCCGCGGCACGAAGGCCCCCTCGCCCACCTCCATGCGCAGCCCGCAGAACTCCGCCCATCCCACGACGTGTTCCAGCGGTTCACCGCCCACCCGCCGGGCCAGCAGCTCCGCCAGGTGGGCGTCGTCGCGGGCGGCCCCGCCCAGCAGCTCCGCCTCTTCCTCCGCGAACACGCAGCCCGCCGCGCGCAGGGCTTCCACCAGTGACACCGGTGACATCGAGTGCGTCAAGTAGATCTGTCCTCAGTTGTCGACGAGTGCGACGTCCAGGGCGGCCAGCCGTGCCGGGTCCGCCGAGACGTCGATGGCGACGATACGGTCGTCGCCCACCGTGAAACCCATGGCCGCCACCGTCCGGCCCCCGGGCGGGACCGTGACCGCACCGGGTACGCCGTTCACCAGCGCGGGCCGCGCGTAGGGGGCCAGCCGCTGGAAGGTGAGCGCCTGCCGGGCCACCGCGCCCGCGCCCACCGCCGTCTCCGCGTCGTCCACCCGCAGCACGACGTCCGGGTCGAGCACCGCGGTCAGGTCCTCGTGGCTGCCCTTCCGGGCCGCGGCGAGGAAGGCGTCGACGATCTCCCGCTGCCGGAACGGGTCCGCCTCCGGCTCCGGCGCCCCGCCCCGCACCCGCCGGCGGGCCCGGACCGCCAGCTGCCGGGCCGCCTCCGGACTGCGCTCCACGATCGGTGCGATCTCGTCGAAGGGCATCCCGAAGAGGTCGTGCAGTACGAACGACAGCCGCTCGGCGGGCCCGAGCTGGTCCAGGACGACCAGCAGCCCGAGCGCGACCGAGTCCGCGAACAGCCCCTCCCCCTCCGGCCGGCCGCAGGGGATCGCGGGCACACCGGCGCGCGCCCGCAGCCGGTCCAGGCAGACCCGGGCGACGACACCGCTCAGCCAGCCGGAGTCGGCGTGCTCCAGGTGCCGCCGGGCCTCCTGGAGCGCGTCCTGCGCCTCGGCCTCGGAGCCGAGCATCCGGACCGCCACCGCGTGCAGTTGCCCGCGCCGCTCCTCGAACCGCGCCGCGAGGTACCCGCCGTCACCCGTCCCGCTCCCCATCGCCCCGGCTCCTCTCGTCCGTTGTCACACTGACCGCCCGGAGCCGGCGGACGTGACAGGCCGGATGCGGCGGGGGCTCAGAAGACGTCCGGGCACCACGGCCGGCGGGCCGTGCGGAACACCGCGTCCGCCAGCTCCACCGCCCCCGGCCGTCGCTCCGTCACCCGGCCGAGCGCGGCCAGCCGTACCGCCGACTCGTCGCCCAAGTAGAGCGAGCCCAGCGCGGACACGTCCAGGCTCAGATCCGCCGGGTCCTCGGTCCGCTCGCACGTGCCGCCGCCCGCGTCGAGCCGGTAGCGGCCGTCCGACAGACCCGCCGCGTCCGCGACGTCCAGCACGAGGATCCCCGGCACGGCGTACGTCCGCGCGGCCAGGGCCCGTACGACGTCCAGCAGCCGCACCCACAGGAAGTCCGCGGCGGTCACGATCCGGGCCGAGCGCGGGTCGGGCAGCAGCTGGGCGACCAGGTCGTCGGGGGCCCGGTAGCCGGTGCGGACCTTCGCCACCCAGTCGATGGAGCACAGGAACCGCCACAGCGCCCGCTCCGCCTGCGGGGTGACCGCCAGCAGGTCGTTGACCTGCACGGTGTTCTGCGGGACCTTCGCGTCCGTCCAGTGGTCGTCCGCCCCGTACACGGCCAGCCCGGTCACCTCGCCGGCCGCCGTGCGGTACACCGCGTGGAACTTCTCCTTGTACGGGCGGTACGACATCTCCTCCAGACCGGTCGCCAGGTTCCACCAGCGCTCGTTCCGGTTCACGGCGCCGTGGGTGCGCGCCCGGAGCCGTTCGTGCAGCTCCGGCCCCACCCGCCGGACCTCCTCCACGTCGACCAGGTCGATCCGGCCGCCGTCCGCGGGGGCGGCGAGGCGCGGGTCCAGCCCGGTGCGCGGTACGTCGATCTCCCACTCCGAGACGGCGGCCGCGGGGCCGTACCCGTACCGCCCGTAGATCGGGTACTCGGCGGCGATCAGCGTCGACAGCACGTCGCCGCGCGCCTTGGCGGCGGCCAGCTCGTCGGCCATCATCCGCGACAGCAGCCCCTGGCGGCGGTGCGTGGGCAGCACGCCGACGTTGGAGACGGCGCTGGAGGGGACGGACGCCCCGCCGGGCACGGTGAGTTGCTGTGCGAAGGAGCGGAAGGCGCCGACGCAGCGGCCGGTTTCGGAGTCGAACGCGCCCAGCGTCCGGGTGAGGTCGTTCTGCTTGGCCCGCTGGGCCACGTCGGAGTCGGTGACACGGGCGGCGGTCAGGAAACCGGTGTTCACGGTTCGCAGCCACTCGGGGAGTTCGGATTCGGCGATCGGCCGGACGTCAGCACTCATAGCCGCCCACGCTAATCGCCGGGGCGACGTCCGGTCGCCCGGTTTTCCGCCCGCCCCAGCGCCCTCCCGTCCTACGCCAGCAGGTCGTCCACCTGCGCTTCTCCCTCCCGGTAGCGCCGGGTGATCTCCGCGCTGCAGTCGTCCACCGTCCGCTGGAGCTGCTGCCGGCGCCGCGAGACCTGCTGCTCGTAGCGCACCAGCTTGCCCATCCCCTCGTACAGTTCGCCGTCCGTGCGCGCGCTGAGGTCCGACAGCTCGACGTCGGACAGCATCTCCGCGGCCAGCAGCCGGTACTCCTCGCCGTGCGGGGTGCCGAGCGTGACGTGCCGGGCGGAGGCGCTGCGGCTGGAGGGGGCGTCGGCGAGGATCTCCGAGAGCCGGTCCACGACCGGCGCCTCCGGGTCGGCGCGCCGGGCGAGTTCGGCCCGCAGGATGTCGATGCGGCCCTGGAGCAGCCGGCGCACGTAGCTCAGATCGGCCTCGTCGCGCTGCGCGTCCCGGCGCAGCGCACGCAGTTCCGGCAGCCCGAGCTCGCTGGTGGGGTCCTCCGGCCCCGGCTGTTCACCGGTGCGCTGCGCGGGCGGTCGTACCGCTGCAGCTGCGACGGAGGAGGGTGATGCAGGTACGGAGGTACCAGAAGTATTCATACGAACGAGTCCGTCCCCTCGACCGGTGCGGCGCACCCGCACCGCCTGCGTGCATCGTGCCACTCTCCGTGGTCCCGATGCAGTCGTACTCCACCCGATCGGCCCCGGACGGGTGCAACCCTGATACACAGGTGGTATGCGAGCTGTGGTGCAGAGGGTGGACGGCGCGAGCGTCGTCGTGGGCGGCGAGACCGTGGGCGAGATCGTCGGCGAGGGGCTGTGCGTGCTGGTGGGGGTGACCCACGACGACACCCCGGAGAAGGCGGCGCTGCTGGCGCGCAAGCTGTGGTCCGTGCGGATCCTGGAGGCCGAGAAGTCCTGCAGCGACGTGAACGCCCCGCTGCTGGTGATCTCCCAGTTCACGCTCTACGGCGACGCGCGCAAGGGCCGCCGCCCCACGTGGAACGCGGCGGCGCCCGGCCCGGTGGCCGAGCCGCTGGTGGACGAGGTCGTGGCGCAGCTGCGGGCGCTGGGCGCGACGGTGGAGACGGGCCGGTTCGGCGCGGACATGCGGGTCTCGCTGACCAACCACGGCCCGTTCACCATCGTCATCGACATCTAGCGCGCGGGGATCACGGCGCTACGACGACCTCCTGCGCGGCGGCCGTCCCGCCGACCAGCAGCGGCGCGTCAACCGGCACGTTCCGCTTGACCAGCGCGAGCGCGATCGGGCCGAGCTCGTGGTGGCGTACGGCGGTGGTCACGAAGCCCAGCTGCCGGCCCTCCTCCCCGTCGGCGGCGAGCCGGACGGGGGCGCCGTGCGCCGGGAGGACCACCTCGGAGCCGTCCAGGTGGAGGAAGACCAGCCGGCGCGGGGGCTTCCCCAGGTTGTGGACGCGGGCCACCGTCTCCTGGCCGCGGTAGCAGCCCTTCTGGAGGTGGACGGCGGTGCCGATCCAGCCCAGCTCGTGCGGGATGGTCCGGTGGTCGGTCTCCAGGCCGAGCCGCGGCCGGTGCGCCTCGACGCGCAGCGCCTCGTAGGCGAGGAGCCCGGCGGCCGGACCGTGCGCGGCGGCGAAGGCCTCCAGCTCGGCGCGCGGCAGGAAGACGTCACGGCCGTGCGCGGTCTCCCGGACGGTGAACTCCTTGGGCACCTCGGCGATGGACCCGGCCGGCAGGTGCACGACGGCGAACTCGTCGGTGCGGTCGGCGATTTCGACGCGGTAGAAGAACTTCATCGCCTCCAGGTAGGCGAGCAGCTCCCCCTGGGTGCCGGGCTCCACGTGAGCCCACGTGGTCTCGCCGTCGTCGACGAGGTAGAGCGCGTGCTCGATGTGGCCGTTGGCGGAGAGGATCAGCGCCTCGGTGGCCTGGCCCGCGGGCAGTTCGGTGAGGTGCTGGGTGAGCAGCAGGTGCAGCCAGCTCAGCCGCTCCGGCCCGCTGACGGTGACGACTCCGCGGTGCGAGAGGTCGACGAAGCCGCGGCCGTCGGCGAGGGCGCGCTGTTCGCCGTACAGCTCGCCGTAGTGGGCGGCGACGCCCTCGTCGCGGCCTTCGGCCTGCACGGCGCCGGGGAGGTGGAGCAAGGGGCTGCTGGTCATGGGACCAAGCGTACGACTCTGCTACGCGTGGCCGTCATGTTGTCGGGCCGAACACTTCTTGCACAGGCCGAAGATCGCGAAGTGCTTCATGTCGGTCTCGAACCCGAAGGTGGCGTGGAGCTTCGCGGTGAAGTCGGCGGCGATGTCCACGTCCGCCTCGATGACGTCCGCGCAGTCGCGGCAGACCAGGTGGATGTGGTGGTGCCGGTCGGCGAGGTGGTAGGTGGGGGCGCCGTGCCCGAGGTGGGCGTGCGAGACGAGCCCCAGCTCCTCGAGGAGCTCGAGGGTGCGGTACACGGTGGAGATGTTGACCCCGGAGGCGGTCTTGCGCACCTGGGCGAGGATCTCGTCCGGGGTGGCGTGCTCCAGGGTGTCGACCGCTTCCAGTACGAGCTGGCGCTGCGGTGTCAGCCGGTATCCGCGCTGCCGCAGGTCGCTCTTCCAGTCGGTGCCCTCGGGGTTCTCGGCGCTCTCGGTGCTCACCACCCGGCCAGTGTAAGCGCGAGAGGGGGACCGCGGGTGCTCCCGCGGTCCCCCTCGTGCACAGCCTGTGGACCGCTCAGCGGCTCACCGGAAGAAGGCGATGCCGTCGTCCGGCATGTCCGGGAGGTTGCGCGCCATCTCGGCGACCTCCTCGGGCGTGACGACCTTCTTCAGCTGGGCCGACATGTACGGACGCAGCTCGACGTCGGGCGTGGCCTTCTCGCCGACCCACATCAGGTCGCTCTTGACGTAGCCGTAGAGACGCTTGCCGCCGCTGTACGGGCCGGAGGCCGCGGTGCGCGCGACGGCGTCCGTGACCAGGTCGATCTGCGGCTTCTGGTCGGCGAGATCGCCGTACCAGACCTCGACGACGCCCTGGTCGCGGACCATGACGACCTCGACCTTGCGGTCCTTGTCGATGCGCCAGTAGCCGGACTCCGACTCCAGCGGCCGCACCTTGTTGCCCTCGGCGTCGAGGACCCAGGTGTGCGAGGTGTACTCCAGGAAGTCCCGGCCGTCGTGGCCGAAGACGACTTCCTGGCCGAAGTTGCACTTCTCCTCACCGGGGAAGTCGAAGACTCCCGCGCCCTCCCAGGTGCCGAGGAGGAAGGCCAGGGGGACGAGGCCGGGGTTCAGGTCGGACGGGATCTGGATCATGAATGGCTGCTCAGGCGATCTGTGGGAGGGGTTCCGGGGCGGTCTGCCGGGCCGGCTGCGGAGCCGCGGCTCAGCGCTGGCCCTGGTACAGCTTCTTGACCGCCAGGCCGGTGAAGGCCATGACGCCGACGCAGACCAGGACCAGCAGGGAGGTGAAGACTGCCTCAAGCACGGGGTGCTCCTCGGAATTCGTTTCTGGGGCTGTACGGGGCCGGTCCCCAAGCCTACTGGCCCGGGGACCGGCGCACTGTGTGAGGTGGGCCGTACCGCCGGTCAGCCGAGCAGCTGGCCCTGCAGGATCACCGTCTGGTGGAACGGAATGGTCGCCACCTCGCCCTTGCGGGTCTGGAAGACGGCGGCGAGCAGGTCTCCGGAGTCGACGCAGCCGACCCTCACCTGCTCGTCGCCGTACGGGCGGGCCTCCGAGAAGAAGGAGAGGGGGTTGCCGACGACCCCGGCGACGTCGGGTACGGGCTGGGTGCTCTTGGCCTTGCTCCAGGCGGAGTCGGGCTCCATGCGGTTGACGCCGTTGACGTTCATGTTGATGCCGCAGCCATCGAAGGCGTTCACGAAGCCCGACGAGTGGAAGCGCAGCAGGTAGACACGGGTGCGGGTGCCGTCCGGCATCAGCCAGCCGCGGCCCACGATCTGGCGCAGGCCGTCGTCGGTGAAGCCCTGCTTCATGTTCTCGCGAGCTGTGGGCTCGTACTCCTCCAGGAAGGTGTCCACGGACACCACGGAGTCCTTCTCCAGCTTCAGCGCGGGGTCCGGGGTGGACCCCTTCGGGGCCGGGAGGAGGAGTTCAAGGGTGGACGCGTAGTGGATGCGGTCCTTGTTGTCCTCGGCGAAGGGCTGGGCGGCGCCGGGCGGCAGCGTGGGCTTGACCAGCTGCGGGAAGACCCATCGGCCGTCGTCCTTCGTGGAGAGCCCGGGGACGTCGGTGCGCTCGGGCCGTGTGATCCCGTACGCCACGCCTGCGCCGGCGACGGCGAAGACGGTGACGGCTGCGGTCCAGCGGAGGAAGGCGAAGAGCTTGCGGCGGTCCTTGGGCGCCGTGCCCTGCGGGGCTTCGGCGGTCTCGGGGGCTTCGGCCGCCTGCGGGGCCGCGAAGGCCGCCAGCGTGTCCGTGGCAGCCGGGACCCGGGTCGCGACGGGTGCTTCGGGGGCTGCCGCCTCGGGGGTCTCCGGAGCCTGCGGCTGTGCGGCTACCGCCTCCTGCGCTGCCTCGGGGGCCTGGGCCTGCGCGGCCACCGCGTCCTGCGGGAACGGGGCCTTGACCATGTCGACCGGCTCCGGAGCGGCTGCGGTCGCGTTCTGCTCGGTCACACGCTCTCCCCGGGGGTCTTCAGGTGGGTCAGCTGGTTCTTGAAGAACTCCGCGGCAGTGGAAGTGGAGAAGGGCTTGGGGCCGTACGCCCGGAAATTGACCATCACGTCACCCTGGATCGCCACGCATTCGAGCGAGTCGATCTTCTCTTCCTTCTTCTCCTCTCCGATGGCGAGGAGTGAGCACTTGGCGTCCGGGAAGCCGTCCACCTTCGGTGCGTCACGGCCGTCGCCGAGGAGATCGAGGAGCTTCTTGCTGATCTCGGAGAACTGGCCGATGGCCTTCGGATCGGCCTGCATGAGGCGGACCTCCAACACCATCTGGCCGCCGGCCTTGGCGTAGCTGCGACCGGCCAGCCCCTTGAGCTTCAGCTCCGCCAGTGCTTCGTCGCGCTTCTTGCGCTCGCTGCCGGACAGGCCCTTGCTGGACGCCTTGAAGCCCTCGACGGCGGCCTCGCCGGAGACGAAGAAGTTGTTGCCGTCGTCGTCGAGGTCCGGGCCGAGGCTGAACTCGCGCTCGCTCGGTACCGGCAGTAGCTTGCCCGCCAGCTCGTTCAGCGGCACGGGAGCCGGCTTCTCGGCGCTCACGGGGCGCTCGTCCTCGGCGGTCCAGTAGCGGGTGGGTGCGGTGCGGTCGGCGTCGGCGATCGCGGAGGCGCCCCATGCACCACCGCCCACGAGGAGCGCCACGGCCACGACCGCTGCGGTGAGGGCGACCTTTTTGCGGTTGACCTTGCGCGCGGGCCCGGCCGGCTCGGCTGCCGCCGCCTCGGGCGCCGTGGGAGCCTCGGGCTCCGGTGCGGCTGCAGGGACCTGCGGAGCCTCCGGAGCCGGGTTCGTCTCGTTCTGCGGCTCGGTCACAGTCGCTCCAGCTGTCGCTTGGCCAGGTCGATGACATCGCTCTCGGCGATCTTCTTGCCGCGCTTGTCGTAGTAGAAGACCTCCACGACGATGTCGCCCCGGCGGACTTCCGCAGTGGCGGTGCGGAGCGGGTAGTACCCCGGCTTCTCCTTGGCGTCCGACCCCACCCAGGCGTGCCCCACCTCGTCGGGGACACCCGGGATGGCCACGCCGGAGTTACCGGAGTCCTTCGTCCTGTACTCGGCCTGGTGCTGCTGGAACTCCTCCGCGGCGGAACGTTCGCGGAACTGCAGCAGCCGCACCTCGACCACGATGTTGTCGCCCTCCTGCCACCGCGTCGTCGCGACCCGTCGGAGGTTGTTGCGCACGATGTTGCGCAGGCCCGCGTCCGGCTTCTCGAAGTTCGTGGCGAACCAGTCGAGGGACTCGTAGCCGGCGCCCTCGACCTCCGCCCCCTTCGGCGCCTCGATCAGCAGCTTCCTGAGGTCGCCGTCCGTCTTGTGCCAGCGGTTGCCGTTGATCGTCTTGTTCGTCGTGGTGGCGTCGGGCGCCAGCGCCTTCGGCGTCACCAGCTTCTGCTGGGCCAGCGGCGGCAGCGGCGTCGGTTCGCGGTGGTACTGGATCGCGTAGCCGGTGACCGCGCCCGCGAGGACGCCGAGGGCTGCCGCGCCCGCGATCAGGAGCGTCGTACGGCCGCGGCGGCGCGGGGCGGCGGGGGCGGCGGCTTCGTCGGCTGCCGGGGTGGAGAGCTGGTCCGGAGTGTCCGAATCAGGGGTGGTCTCCGCCTCTTTTCGCAGCTCGGGGATGGTCTGTTCGTGTTCCAAAGGGGTCCCCCCACAGGACATGAGGCACAGGTTGACTACCCGTGCGTATCCATGACCCGACCCAGGGGGGAGCAGTTGTATGAATGCTTATTACATTCTTATCTCGCCGGGCTTGATCCCCGGTTCCCCGGTTCCCCGCCTCAGTCCTCGTGGCGCCGCTTCCCGTCCAGCTCGTCCCACCACTCGTCGGACTTCGGATCGCCCGAGGGGTCGTCCCACCAGCGGTCGTCCGGGCCGCGCCGGTTCGCGATCATCGCGGCGACCGGCGGGATGACCATCGCGACCACGCACATGGCCACGGCCGCCTCCACGGAGAGCAGGCGCACGAAGGACCAGGCGGAGACGAAGAGGAACAGGCATCCGCCCATGAGCAGGAAGTAGGTGCGCCTACGCCTGGCGTACATAGCTCCAGGGTAGAGCCGTGGTCGCTCCGGACAAGGGTGCGGACAGCACGAAGGGCCGCACCCCGTTCCAGTGGCGTCCAACCCCTGGGGTGCGGCCCTTCGGCCGGTCAATCAGTGCCGCGGTGCGCGGGCACGGTCCGTCAGACCGCGATCGCCACGTCCGTCACGCCGCCGGCCTCGGCGACCACGACGGCGCGGTCGGCCTTGGCACCCGGGACGAGCGCGCGCAGCGTCCACGAGCCGGGGGCCGCGTAGAAGCGGAACTGGCCGGTGGCCGAGGTCGGGACCTCGGCGGTGAACTCGCCGGTCGAGTCCAGCAGACGGACGTAGCCGGACACCGGCTCGCCGCCCTGGGTGATCTGGCCCTGGATCGCGGTCTCACCGGGCTTCAGCGTCGCGAGGTCGGGCCCGCCGATCTGTGCTCCACACATGTTCTCTGTCCTGTCCTGGAGAGGTTCTGCTGCTTCGGGCGGGCGTCGCGTGCCCGGCCGGGATTACTTGTTGGCGCCGAGCTCGATCGGCACGCCGACGAGCGAGCCGTACTCGGTCCAGGAGCCGTCGTAGTTCTTGACGTTCTCCTGGCCCAGGAGCTCGTGCAGCACGAACCACGTGAGCGCGGAGCGCTCACCGATGCGGCAGTAGGCGATGGTGTCCTTCGCCAGGTCGACCTGCTCGGCCTCGTAGAGGGCGGTCAGCTCTTCGTCCGACTTGAAGGTGCCGTCGTCGTTGGCGTTCTTCGACCACGGGATGTTGCGGGCGCTCGGCACGTGGCCGGGACGCTGCGACTGCTCCTGCGGCAGGTGCGCCGGGGCGAGCAGCTTGCCGGAGAACTCGTCGGGGGAGCGGACGTCGACCAGGTTCAGCGAGCCGATCGCGGCCACGACGTCGTCGCGGAAGGCACGGATGGAGGTGTCCTGGGCCTTGGCCTTGTACTCGGTGGCCGGGCGGTTCGGGACGTCCTTGCCGTCGACCAGGTCGCGGGAGTCGAGCTCCCACTTCTTGCGGCCGCCGTCGAGGAGGCGGACGTCCTGGTGGCCGTAGAGCTTGAAGTACCAGTAGGCGTAGGACGCGAACCAGTTGTTGTTGCCGCCGTAGAGGACGACGGTGTCGTCGTTGGAGATGCCCTTGGCGGAGAGGAGCTTCTCGAAGCCCTCCTGGTCCACGAAGTCACGGCGGACCGGGTCCTGGAGGTCGGTCTTCCAGTCGATCCGGACGGCGTTGGTGATGTGGTTCTTGTCGTAGGCGGACGTGTCCTCGTCCACCTCGACGATGACGACGTTGGCGTCGTTCAGGTGGGCCTCGACCCAGTCGGCGTCTACGAGGACGTCGCTGCGGCTCATGGTGTTCTCCTCCGGGGCAGTGTGCGGCGGGGCGGTACGGATGCTGCGGTGCTGCTGCGTGCGTACGGGTGCGCTTCTGAACCTGCGCGGGGAGGCGTCAGGGATCAGGAGGCGGGTGCGGTCACGCGGGAAGGGCCGGTCTGGCGGCCGTCGTCCGGTCGTATGGAGCGGTAGCGCTCACACGTCACATGGATCGACAGAGCATGGCGGCGACGCGACACAGGTCTACTGCCCGCCGCTTCGTGAGGTCCGCCTGCTGATGCTTCATAACCATGGATCGTAGGGACGAATCGGCCGCCCTGTCACCGGTGTGTCATATCCCGAGACGGGATCGTCCGGATACTGGGATGCGAACTCCTCGTACGGCCGCCGCGCCGCCTCCTGGAGCCGTTCTGCGGCCCGTCCTTCTGCGGATCGGACCGCTCTGTCTCACGATCCGGCCAGCACCACGTTCGAGCCGCCCAATTCCAGGTGCACGCCCTCTTCGTCCGAGGTCAGGGCGGTGAGCTGGAGCCCGGCCGGGAGGCCGGCGTCGAGGCTGCGGTCGAAGTCGGTCCGCTTGCGGACGAGCCGTTCCAGGCCGGGTATGCCCTCGCCGGGCACCTCGTCGGCGTGCACCCGGACGATCTTGCCGCCCTTGCCGCCCTCCGCGTCCACCAGAGTGACGGTCGACACGACGCTGCGCGTGAGGGTCTTGCCGAGCACGTCCACGCCCACGGAGACCTTCACCTTGCCGGGCGCCCCGCCGTAGGACAGGGTCGCGCCGGTCTGCGAGGCCGCCGTGAGGTCCGCGTACGTGATGAGCCCGGAGCCCTCGGCGCGCTTGGCGGTCCCGCCCGCGTAGTCCCCTGCGACCTTCACTCCGTGGAAGCTCGCGTCGAGCTCCGAGAGGCGCGTCTTGCGCCCGTCCGCCATCACCTCGATGCCCCGGAGCTTCAGGTCGACCTGTTCCAGGTCGTGGCTGAGCGCCTGGGTGAGGAAGGGGAACCCGCGGATCTCGACCTCCGCGCTGCCGGCCAGGCCCTGCCGGGCCTGGATCCGGTCCGCCAGCCGGTTCTCGGCGTAGCCGACCGCCCACCGGTCCACGCCGGCGAACAGTGCTCCCAGCACCACTCCGATGATCACGACGACACGCAGAGCCCGCACGCGCCCCTCCCCCAGTAGTCCGGTACGTGCGTTCTAGTTGACCACGCCCGATGTCAGGGACAGATCAGCTCACCACCCGGCCGATCAGGTACACGGCGGGAGCGGCCACCGCGAGGGGCAGCGCGACACCGGCCGTCATGTGCACGAACTTCGACGGGTAGTCGTACGCGGCCACGCGCAGCCCGATCAGGGCGCAGACCCCCGCCACGAGCCCGACCAGGGCCCCGCCCGCACCGACGTCGGTGAGCCCGCCCACGACGAGGCCGGCGCCCGCGGCCGAGGCCAGCGCGACCGCGACCGAGGGGGCGGTGGGCAGCGGCAGGGCGCGGGTGAACACGGCCACCGCCACGGCCACCGCACCCACGGAGACCGCGGCCGTGTCCGCCGCGAGCCAGCCCGCGCAGACGACGGCGAGGGCGGCGGAGGCCACCGAGGCCATCAGGCCGTACATGCGCTCGTCCGGGTCGGCGTGGCTGCGCAGCTGGAGGACGAGGGTGACCAGCACCCATGCGCCGAGGGTGCCGATGATCGCGCCGGGGGCGTACGTGTCGTCCACCGCGAGCACGGCGACGTCTGCGACGAGGGCTCCCGCGAAGGCGAGGGCGATGCCCTGGCGGGCCGGCCACATGCCGTTGAGGCGGAACCAGCCGGCCGCGGTGAGCGCCTGGAGGGCGACCAGCGGGACGAGCACGGCGTACTGGCCGAGGAAGGCGGCGAGGGCCATCAGCAGGCCGAGGGCGGCCGTCAGTATGGCCGACTGCGGACCGGGGTCGATGATCGGCGACCGGCCCTCGGCGCGGGCCTGCGCCGGGTCGACGGCGCGCAGGGTGTTCCCGCCGAGGGTGGGGGGCGACCAGGCGCTGTCGTCCGCCGGGCCGTCCGCCGGGCCGTCCGCGACGGGCTCGGCGGTGGGGGCGGGTGCGGCCGCCTGCGGCGGCAGGTACGCCGTCTGCTCGGCGGCGGCCTCCGGCTGCTGCTCGGCCGGGCCCGGGTAGGGCGGCAGGTACGCCGTCTCGGCTGCCGAGACGGCCGTCCCGGCGCCCTGGGACCAGTCCTGGGCGGGAGCCGGGGCGGAGGCCTGGGCGGGGGCCTGGGCGGGAACCTCGTCCCGGAACCAGCCCTCGGGCACGGCGGCCTGCGCCTGCGCACCGGGACCGTCCTGGTAGGGCGGCAGGTAGGCCGTCTCCTCGGCGGCGGCCGGAGCCGCGGGCTGCTGCTGCCCGAAGCCGTGGTGCGCGGGCGCGGCCTGCGGGTCCGGGCCGGGGTACGGCGGGAGGTAGGCGGTCTCCGCGGCCGAAGCGGGCGCGGCGGGGGACGCGGGGGACGCGGGCGGCGCGTAGGCGGAGCCGTCGCCCTGGGACCAGTCCTGGGCGGGGGCCGGAGCCCGGACCTCGTCGCGGAACCAGCCCTCGGGGGCGGCGGGCTGCCCCGCCGGGGCCTGCTGGTACTGGGGGTCCTGGTACGAGGGGTACGCCTCGGCGGCGGGGCCCTCGGGCCAGGGGACGCCCGGACCGGCACCGGGGGCGGAGCCGGCACCGGTGCCGTCCGGCCACGGGCCGCCGGCCCCGGCCTCCTCGCCCTGCGGGGCCTGCGGGGCCGGGTACGACGGGTAGGCCTCGGCGGCCGGGGCTCCGGGCCACGGCACGCCGGCCGGAGCCGGAGCCTCGCCGCCGGAGACGGCCGGGGCCTCGTCGCGGAACCAGCCCTCCGGGGCCACCGGCTGGCCGGGGACGGCGCCCAGCGGCGGCTGCACCGGCTGGTAGCCGGTGTCCCAGGTGTCGGCCTGCCAGGTCTGCGTCCCGTACGGGTCCTGCTGACCCTGCTGGTCCCCATGGTGCTGCTGCTGTTGCTGCTGTTGCTGCTGCTGTTCCTCAGGCGTGCTCATCGGCTTCCGCTCACCCGCCCGCGAACGGCGGGAGCACCTCTACGGTGCCCCCCTCGGTCAGCAGGACGGCCTCGTGCGGGCGCTTGCCCACGGGTTCGTCGTTCACGAGGAAGGAGCAGCGCTGCAGGACCCGGGTCAGCTCCCCGGGGTGGCGTTCCCGCACGGCGTCGAGCGCCTCGGCCAGTGTGTGCGCCGAGTACGGCTCCTCCGCAGTCCCGGACGCGGCCTTGGCCGCCGCCCAGTAGCGGATGGTTCCGGTTGCCACTGCAGCTCCTATCGTCGGCTCTCTACCGTCGGCCTCCATGATGACCCCTCGCGCGCCCGACCCCGGCGTGCTTCCGCGCGCCCCGGGTGCGCCCGGTCGGCCCTGCCGCACCGCCCGGCGGGCCCCCGAACCGGTGAAACCAGGGCATACCCAGGGCCCGGGCGTGGCAGGAACCACAGAATCGGAAGCGGAAGATGCCTCGGCCCCGGAAGGGCGGGTGGGCTATTCTCGAGGCGAGAGGATCCGGGCAACGTTGCCCCCGGGTCCTTTTGTGCTTTCAGCACGTTGAACGAAACGGGAACAACGGCCGTCCCCGCAGGCCTCAGGGCGCGGGGCCGCGAGGACGCCGACGGGACCGCGAACGACACCGTACGAAGCAGAACCGCGCACGTCCTCGACGGGACCGAGGAGGAACCGACGTGATGGACCAGCGATCCGTGCACCACCGTCCGGCCCGGGCAGGTGGTCGGGCATGAGCTCCCTACTGCTGCTCACCAATGCCCTGCAGCCGTCGACCGAGGTGCTGCCCGCCCTCGGCCTGCTGCTCCACAACGTCCGGGTGGCCCCGGCCGAGGGTCCCGCGCTCGTGGACACCCCGGGCGCCGACGTGATCCTCGTGGACGGCCGCCGCGACCTGCCGCAGGTGCGGTCGCTGTGCCAGCTGCTCCGCTCCACCGGCCCCGGCTGTCCGCTGATCCTGGTCGTGACCGAGGGCGGTCTGGCCGCGGTCACCGCCGACTGGGGCATCGACGACGTACTGCTGGACACCGCGGGCCCCGCCGAGGTCGAGGCCCGGCTGCGACTGGCCACCGGCCGTCAGCAGATGGGCTCGGACGACTCCCCGATGGAGATCCGCAACGGTGACCTGTCGGTCGACGAGGCGACGTACTCCGCGAAGCTGAAGGGGCGGGTCCTGGACCTGACCTTCAAGGAGTTCGAGCTGCTGAAGTACCTCGCGCAGCACCCGGGCCGGGTCTTCACCCGCGCGCAGCTGCTGCAGGAGGTCTGGGGCTACGACTACTTCGGCGGCACCCGCACGGTCGACGTGCACGTACGGCGCCTGCGCGCGAAACTCGGCCCCGAGCACGAGTCGCTGATCGGCACGGTGCGCAACGTCGGCTACCGCTTCGTGACCCCGGAGAAGGTGGAGCGGGCGGCGGCGGAAGCGGCGGCCCAGGCTGCCGCGAAGGCCGCGGCACAGGCCTCCGCGGAGGCCTCCACCCAGGCCTCCGCACACAGCGGATGAAGCCGTCACCCGGTCGGCCGAAGGCCGTGTGACCTACCTCTGGGCAGGACGCCCTGCCCAGAGGCAGGTCACCCCGCGTAGACTCCCGCACGTGGCCAAGGTGACGCGGGATGACGTTGCACGACTTGCGGGTACGTCTACCGCCGTCGTGAGCTACGTCATCAACAACGGACCCCGGCCGGTTGCCCCGGCCACGCGCGAGCGTGTCCTCGCCGCGATCAAGGACCTGGGCTACCGCCCGGACCGGGTCGCGCAGGCGATGGCCTCGCGGCGCACCGACCTCATAGGCATGATCGTCCCGGACGCCCGTCAGCCGTTCTTCGCGGAGATGGCGCACGCGGTCGAGCAGGCCGCCGCCGAGCGCGGAAAGATGGTGCTGGTCGGCAACTCCGACTACCGCACCGAGCGCGAGGTCCACTACCTGCGGGCCTTCCTCGGGATGCGGGTCTCGGGACTGATCCTGGTCAGCCAGGGCATGAGCGAGCAGGCCGCGAGCGAGATCGAGGCCTGGGACGCGCGGGTGGTGCTGCTGCACGAGCGCCCGGAGGCCATCGACGACGTCGCGGTCATCACGGACGACATCGGCGGCGCCCAGATGGCGACCCGGCACCTGCTGGAGCACGGCCACGAGTACGTCGCCTGCATCGGCGGCATCGAGAACACCCCGTCGGTCGGCGACCCGGTGGCCGACCACGTCGAGGGCTGGCGCCGGGCCATGCTGGAGTCGGGCCGCTCGACCGAGGGCCGGCTGATCGAGGCCCCGTACAACCGCTACGACGCGTACCAGGTCGCCCTGGAGGTCCTGGCCCGGCCGGACCGCCCGACGGCGATCTTCTGCGCGACGGACGACCAGGCCATCGGCGTGCTCCGGGCCGCGCGCGAGCTGCGCATCGACGTGCCCGGGGAGCTGGCCGTGGCGGGCTTCGACGACGTCAAGGAGGCGGCCCTCACGGACCCGCCCCTGACCACGATCGCCTCGGACCGCACGGCGATGGCCCGCGCGGCCGTGGACCTAGTCCTGGACGACGCCGTGCGCGTGTCGGGCTCCCGGCGCGAGCGGCTGAAGCAGTTCCCCTCGGCCCTGGTGATCCGCCGCTCCTGCGGCTGCCGTTAGCCGTCCGGCGGTAGGCGGGGAAACGGGGGTCCGACCCCCGTCCCGCGGACCCCGTCAGCCCGTCAGCCCGTCAGCCCGTCAGCCCGTCAGCCCGTCAGCCCGTCAGCAGAAAACACGTCCCGGGCAGCGACGCCGCCAGGGCCACGGCCAGCCATGCCGGGTGCGGCCGGTTGCTGCGGTCGGCGAAGGCCGCGACGATCAGCAGCGGCGGCGCGATGACGAACACGGGCAGCGTGAAGAGGGCCAGGAGCAGACCCGGGAGCAGCATGACCATGCCCAGAAGCAGGCAGACCACGGTGAAGGTCTTCGGCGTCCGGCGCATCAGCAGCGGTAGGGCGACCGGAACCTGGAAGACGAGAACGAGCCACTCGAAGTCCGTGACAGCGGCGAGGACGAGTGACACCGCGACCGCCGCCCAGGCAGCCGCCACCGCCCAGGTCCACGACTCGTCCGCGACCTTCCGACGTGCTTTCCCGTTCCCGTCCATACCGGCCCCCCAGTTTTGAACACGTTCATCTGAACACGTTCAAGATAGCGGAAGGCGGGGACTCCGGGAAGCATCCTCATTTCGGGCATACACGGTTCTGTCGGGCTTCTCAGCCCGGACTCAGGAAGCTCTCATCAACGGCGGCCAGAGTCATGGCCATGACCGAGAGCTTCCGCCGCGAAGGCGAGTACCCCCAGGAACACCGCCCGGCCCAGCCCGCCCCCTTCGGCGAGGACTGGGAGCGCGGACGTGACCGGCTGACGCAGGAGGCCGCCGCCGGGGCCTACCCCCCGCCGCCCTCCTACCCGCCCGCCGCCCCCGGCTGGCACGAGGCGCACCAGCCCCATCCCCCGGTGATCCAGGGCGAGACCGTCCCCGCCGCCACCGCCTCCGAGGGCTCCGGCGGCTGGGGCACCTGGGGTTCCGCCCCGCACGGCCCCGCCCACTCGGCGCCCCCGGCCCCCCGCGCCAAGAAGCCCGTCGCGCTGCTGGCGGCCGTCGCGCTCGCCGCGGCCGTGGTCGGCGGTGGCACCGCGGCCGCCGTCCAGCAGCTGATGACCGTCAAGGGCTCCTCCGGCGGCGGCGTGAACGGCACCAACGTCTCGCAGTCCAGCAACGGCACCGTCTCCGGCGTCGCCGAGCAGGTCAGCCCCTCCGTGGTCCGCATCGACACCCGTACGGGCTCCGGCCAGGGCACCGGCTCCGGCATCGTCCTCACCTCCGACGGCGAGATCGCCACCAACAACCACGTCGTCGCCGGAGCCTCCGAGGTCCAGGTGACGATGAGCGACGGCAAGAAGTACAAGGCCCAGATCGTCGGCACCGACCCCGACAAGGACCTGGCCCTCATCAAGCTCCAGGGCGCGAGCGGCCTCAAGGCCGCCTCCCTCGGCAACTCCGACCACGTGAAGGTCGGCGACCAGGTCGTCGCCATCGGCTCCCCCGACCGCCTCACCGGCACCGTCACCAGCGGCATCGTCTCGGCGCTGAACCGCGAGGTCACCGTCGACAAGTCCGAGCAGCGCCAGTCCCCCCAGCAGGGCACCGACGGCTGGCCGTTCTCCTTCGGCGGCCAGCAGTTCAACGGCCGGACCGGCTCGGACACGGCCACCTACAAGGCCATCCAGACGGACGCCTCCCTCAACCCGGGCAACTCCGGCGGCGCCCTCGTCAACATGAACGGCGAGATCGTGGGCATGCCCTCCGCGATCTACTCCCCGTCCAACGGCAGCTCCACCGCCGGCAGCGTCGGCCTCGGGTTCGCCATCCCGGTCAACACGATCAAGGCGGACCTGGACTCCCTCCGCAAGGGCGGCCCGGGCGGCAACGGCTCCTCCGACACCGGGAACTCCCCCGCCAACGGCTACGGCACCTCCTACTAGGTCGCCGTGCGAGGCTGGGAGACGCCGGCCCGCACCGAACACCACCACCCTGGGGGACACATGAATCCCGCCGAAGGCGAAGCGCGGATCCTCGTCGTCGACGACGAGCCCGCCGTACGCGAAGCCCTGCGCCGCAGCCTCGCCTTCGAGGGGTACGACGTACAGACCGCGGTCGACGGGCTCGACGCCCTCGAGAAGGCGGCCTCGTACGATCCCGACCTGATGGTCCTGGACATCCAGATGCCCCGCATGGACGGTCTGACGGCGGCCCGCCGGCTCCGCTCCTCGGGCAGTGTCACCCCGATCCTGATGCTCACCGCCCGGGACACCGTCGGCGACCGCGTCACCGGCCTCGACGCGGGGGCCGACGACTACCTGGTCAAGCCGTTCGAGCTCGACGAGCTCTTCGCCCGCGTCCGCGCCCTGCTGCGCCGCAGCTCCTACGCCGCCCCGCGCCCCGGTACCGGCACCCCCGAGGACGGCCTGACCTTCGGCGACCTCCGCATGGACCTCGCGACCCGCGAGGTCACCCGGGGCGGGCGGGCGGTGGAGCTGACGCGCACCGAGTTCACGCTGCTGGAGATGTTCCTGGCGCACCCGCGCCAGGTCCTGACCCGCGAGCAGATCCTCAAGACCGTGTGGGGCTTCGACTTCGAGCCCAGTTCCAACTCCCTGGACGTGTACGTGATGTACCTGCGCCGCAAGACCGAGGCCGGCGGCGAGCCCCGTGTGGTCCACACCGTGCGCGGGGTGGGCTACGTACTGCGCGCCGGCGAGAGCGGGCCCGAGTGAGCCCGGCCGCCAGATTCCGCGGGCTGCCGCTGCGCTCGCGGCTCGCGCTGCTGGTGGCGGTCGCGGTGGCGCTGGCCGTCGCGGCCGTCGCCGCCGTGTCCTGGGTGATGGTGCGGACCCAGCTGCGGGACCAGCTCGACAACTCCCTGACGACCGCGAACGAGTCGGCCAACGCCCAGGTGCTGCGGGCCTTCAGTGAGGGTGCCTGCATCGCCCGGCCGCCCGCCCCGCAGAACGGCCAGGACATCGCCGGAAACCTCAACGCGACCGTGCAGGTCGTGACGGCCGACGGCGGGCACTGCTGGGTGAGCGGTCCGGCGACGGTCCCGGTCACCGCTCTGGACAAGCAGATCGCCCGCGGCGACCGCGCCAGTGCCCTGCACGACGTGACGACCGCCGACGGTGTCGAGATGCGCGTCTACACCCGCGCCGCGCGGACCAACCCCGGATCCCCGGTCTTCGGGATCTCCATCGCCAAACCCGTCGCGGACGTCGAGAAGCCGCTGTCCACCCTGGCCTGGGTGCTGTTCCTGGTGGCCGGCGTCGGAGTCGTCGGCGCGGGCGCCGCCGGCCTGTGGGTGACCCGTACGGGGCTGCGACCCGTCGACGAACTGACCGGCGCCGTCGAGCACATCGCCCGTACCGAGGACCTCACCGTCCGCATCCCCGACGAGGGCGACGACGAGATCGCCCGCCTGTCTCGGTCCTTCAACTCCATGACGGCGGCCCTCGCCTCCTCCCAGGAGCGGCAGGCCCAGCTGATCGCGGACGCCGGGCACGAGCTGCGCACCCCGCTCACCTCGCTGCGCACCAACATCGAACTGCTCGCGCGCAGCGAGGAGACCGGCCGGGCGATCCCGCCCGAGGACCGCAAGGAGCTGCTGGCCTCGGTCAAGGCGCAGATGACGGAGCTGGCCTCGCTGATCGGGGACCTCCAGGAGCTGTCCCGGCCGGACGCCGTCTCCCCCGGCCCGCTCCAGGTCGTGGCCCTGCACGAGATCGCCGGGGCGGCGCTGTCCCGGGCCCGGCTGCGCGGTCCGGAGCTGGAGTTCACCTCCGCGCTGGACCCCTGGTACGTGCGGGGCGAGGCGGCCGCGCTGGAGCGCGCGGTGGTCAACCTGCTGGACAACGCGGTGAAGTTCAGCCCGCCGGGCGGCGCGGTCGAGGTGACGCTGCGGGCGGGCGAGCTGACCGTACGGGACCACGGGCCCGGCATCCCGGCCGAGGACCTCCCGCACGTCTTCGAGCGGTTCTGGCGCTCGGAGTCGGCGCGCGCCCTGCCCGGCAGCGGGCTCGGCCTGTCGATCGTGGCGCGTACGGCTGCCCGCGCGGGCGGCGGCGCCGAGCTGCGGGCGGCGGCTGACGGCGGCCCGGGCACGGAGGCGGTGCTCCGCATCCCGGGGGCGCCGACGCCGCCGCCCGCGGTGGAGCCGTCAGTTGTGCCGGATCAGTGAGGCGACCAGGCCGGACCGGGTGTTCGGGAAGTCCATCGGGACGATCCCGAGCCCGGTGCGGCCGGCCATCTCCCCGCCGTCGACGAAGGCGTGCACCTGCGGGCCCAGCCGGTCGGAGTTCCAGCGCGGCGGCATGTAGGCCGAGGTGCTGGTGTAGTTCACGAAGAGCCTGCCGGGCTGCTGGACGGCCTTGCGGAAGTGGTTCTCGATCTTGCCGCGCTTGGCGAAGGGCTCGGCGTTCCAGTCGTCCTGGATGTCGAAGACGTTCCCGTCGCCGTAGCGCAGCCCCGGCAGGCCGCCGTTGTCGGCGAGCAGGACCACCTTGCCGCGGGCCTGTCCGAGCGAGGGCAGGGTGTCGGCGATGCGGAACAGCGGGCGCCAGCCGCGGTTGTCCAGGTAGTCGTCGAAGACGGCGCGGAAAGTGGCGTCGCTGTCCGTGGAGTACTCCTGCTTGAGCCGCATGAGGACGGTCTCGGAGGGGTGTGCGGCGAGGAAGTTCCCGCAGGCGACGAGGACGTCCCCGAACATCAGGTCCTGGAAGAAGGCCGCGTGGTGGATGGCGAAGGAGCCGCCCGTGACCCGGCAGCGGACGTCGAGGAAGCGGATGCCGGAGTCGAGCTGCTGGGCGATCGAGGTGTTCTGGCAGGCGACGTAGAGGCCGCCCTTGGTGGCGCCGGAATCGTGCGTGCCGGGGATGGTCATGCGCTGCAGGGCGGTGGAGTCGGGCAGTCCCGCCATCCAGTCCTGGGTGCCGAGGGCCGCCGCGGCGGCGGGTGGTGTCCCGAGCCCGATGGCGGCGCCGGTCGCCAGTGCTCCGGCCAGAAACGCCCGCCGGTCCAGTCCCCTGCCCATGCCCGCCCCTTCGCCGACCCAGTGGTGGGGGCGATTATGGCGTGCGCACGTCAATTCCACTACCCGTGGGTACGAACCTCCCGCATCCCGGGTGAGGGCCAGGCCGTCTCTTTCGGATCTTGCCGGTCAAGCCCGCGCACGATCCTGAAGAGACGGCCTAGCGCTCCAGCAACTCCGCCATCCGGCGCAGCCCCTGGGCCAGCTCACGGCCGTTCGGGGCCTGCTCCGGGTCGGTCAGGCACTGCACCATGACCCCGCTGAGCAGCGCGATGTGCAGCGAGCCGAGGGACCGTACGTCCTCCTCCGCGACCTCCCCCTCGGGCACTCCGGCCAGCACGGCGGCCACCATGCGCCGGTTGCGGCGCTGCCCCTCGGCCAGGATCGCCAGCAGTTCCGGCCGGGACTGCGCGTACACGAAGGCTTCGACGGAGGCGGTCCACAGCCAGCGCATCTCGCCGAAGTCCCGGATCTTGCGGTCCCAGGTGTCGGCGTAGCGCTCCGCGGCGGTGTCACCCTGCCCGGTGAGCCGGCCGGATCCGGCGGCCCACTCCTCCATGGCGTCGAAGAGCGCCTGGTTGAGCAGGGCGTCGCGGGATCCGAAGTGGTAGCCGATCGCAGCCATGCTCACGTTCGAAGCCGTGGCGATATCGCGCACGGTCGTGCGCAGATACCCCTTCTCCTCCAGACAGCGCCGGGCTCCGGCCAGCAGGTCCTCGCGATTTCCCATACCGGGATCGTAGCCGCGCCCTCCTCCCTCTTGGGCAAGCGCGCAAGACAAACGTATTGCGCGCTTGCCCAAGAGGTGACAGGCTTCGGTCGTCGGAAAGATCCACCGGTCCCCACGGGAGGCAAGAACCATGCGCAGCGAGCTGAAGATCGACGACCGCACCCTCGCCTACACCGACTTCGGCGGCACCGGCCGCCCGCTGCTCGCCCTGCACGGCGGCATGTCCGAAGGCGCCGCCTTCACCGGGCTCGCCGCGGCCCTCGGCGAGGAATGGCGGGTCATCGCCCCCGACCAGCGCGGCCACGGCGACTCCGACCGGGCCCCCGACTACCGCCGCGAGGGATACGTCGCCGACGCGGTCGCCCTCCTCGACCACCTCGGCCTCCAGGAGCCCGTCACCGTCCTCGGCTACAGCCTGGGCGGGCTGAACGCCCTCCACCTGGCCGCCGCCCACCCCGACCGGGTCTGCGCGCTCGTCAACACGGACGCCACGGTGC
Organism: Streptomyces sp. NPDC085524; assembly: GCF_044541755.1. Classification (NCBI taxonomy): domain Bacteria; kingdom Bacillati; phylum Actinomycetota; class Actinomycetes; order Kitasatosporales; family Streptomycetaceae; genus Streptomyces; species Streptomyces sp. NPDC085524. The sequence continues at coordinate 30,674 of NZ_JBITTH010000026.1, read as the reverse complement.
AGATCCACCCCGCCGAGTCCGACTGGTTCGCCTTCCTCCGCGGCCTGGTCTACACCGCCCCCACCCGCGAGGAGCTGCTGGAGGCCGCCGGACCGCTGGGCGCCCAGATCGTCGGGCAGGCGCTGCGCCCGCTCGCAGAGGGGTCCCCCGGGACGGAGTCTGGGGGAGGGACGGGCTGGCGGCTGCCGTTCCACCCGCAGGACCAGCTCGACTCGATCGAGGCCTGCCGCGGCGACCACTGGGACGCCTGGCTCGCGAGCACCTGCCCCGCCCTGCTCATCCACGGCACCCGCAGCGCGGCACTCCCCCAGGAGGTGGCCACCGCGATGGTCACCCGGCGGCCGAACACCTCGTACACGCCCCTGGAGGGCGACCACTTCGTGCCCTTCCAGGACCCCGAGGGCTTCTACGACGCGGTGCGCAAGTTCCTGGCGGGCCTCGAGGGGGTGTCCGCCGACCGGGTGACCGACCGGGCGCGTCCGGAGCGATGAGTCCGGCCGGTCCGGGCAGTCTCCCCTGTTGTCGACGTCGACAGCGCGGGAGGAAACGCATGAACCAACTACTGAGGGTCCAGAACCTGACCGTCTCCGGCGACGGATTCGGTGCCGGTGAGGGCCAGAGCCTGGAGAGGCCCTTCGGCCACGCCGATCCCGGCGAGATGTTCTCCTGGGCCGGCGCCACGGCGAGCTGGCCGAACCGCACCGACCCCGGGGGCACCCGCGGCCTCGACGACTACTTCACGCGGGACTTCAGGAACAACATCGGCGCCGAGATCATGGGCCGCAACAAGTTCGGTCCGCAGCGCGGGCCCTGGAAGGACCTCGACTGGCGCGGCTGGTGGGGTGACGAGCCCCCGTTCCACACCCCGGTGTTCGTCATGACCCACCACGTGCGCCCCTCGTTCACCCTCTCCGACACCACGTTCCACTTCGTCGACGCCGACCCGGCCACCGTCCTGGAACAGGCGCGGGAGGCCGCGCAGGGCAAGGACGTCCGGCTCGGCGGCGGGGTCACCACCGTCCGGGAGTTCCTCGACGCCGGCCTCGTCGACACCCTCCACGTCGCGGTCTGCGACGAGGTGGTGCTCGGCTCCGGGGTACGGCTGTGGGAGTACCCCGAAGAGCTGCTGGACCGCTACCACCTCGATGTCGTGCCCAGCCCGGCCGGCGCCGTGACGCACCACCTGTTCTGGCGCAGGTGAAACGCCCGAGGGGCGGCGGGCCGAAGCCCACCGCCCCTCGGGACGCTCTACTGCCGGTACTACTTGATGACCGTGATCCGGTTCGCCGCCGGCGGGGCGATCGGGGCCGCCGCCGTCGACTTCATCAGGTACGCGTTGAAGCACTCCAGGTCCACCGGACCGTTCAGCTTGTTCTTGTGCTCCTTCAGCACGGTGAAGCCGTCACCGCCGCCCGCGAGGAACTCGTTCATCGCGACCCGGTAGGTCTTGGCGGGGTCGATCGCCTCGCCGTTCAGCTTGACCGAGTCGACGACGATCCGGTCCGCACCGGTCTTCGTCATGTCGAGGGTGTACGTGAAGCCCTTCGACACCTGAAGGATCTTCGGGTTGACCCCGTTGACCGGGCCCGTGACCTGCTGCTGGAGCGCGGTGATCAGCTGCGCGCCGGTCAGGTCCACGACGTTCATCAGGTTGTTGAACGGCTGGACCGTGTACGACTCGCCGTACGTCACCACGCCGTCGCCCTCGTCGCCCGCCGCCTTGTAGGCGAGGTCGGCGCGGATGCCGCCCGGGTTCATGATGGCCAGCTGCGCGCCGCCCTTGTCCGCCGGAGCCAGGGCCTCCAGCTGCGCGTCGGCGATCAGGTCACCCAGCGGCTTCTCCGGCGCGTCCAGGCCGCGGCCCGGGATGTCGGCGGAGATGTAGCCCTGCGGGCGGTTGGCGATCGGGGCCGCCAGCGCCTTCCAGCGGTCGACCAGCTCGGTCATGTCCGGGGCCTTGGGCAGGTCCCGGGAGACGATCTTGTTGACCGGCTTGGGCGAGGTGACCGGGGTGCGGACGATGTCCTTGGTCGCCCGGTCGTAGGTGAGGGTGGTGTCCGTGAACAGCCGGCCGTAGGAGGCCGCCGAGGTCACCGTGCGCGGGTTGCCCGCCGGGTCGGGGATGTTGCAGCTGTACGCCTGGTGCGTGTGGCCGGTGACCAGGGCGTCGACCTTCGGGTCCACGTTCTTGGCGATGTCCACGATCGCGCCCGAGATGCCGGCGCCGGCGCCCGGGGAGTTGCAGTCGTAGTTGTACGCGCCGCTCGCGGGCAGACCGCCCTCGTGGATCAGCGCGACGATCGACTTCACGCCCTGCTGGTTCAGCTCGGCGGCGTACTTGTTGATCGTCTCGACCTCGTCGCCGAACTTCAGGCCCTTCACGCCCTCGGCGGTGACGACGTCCGGAGTGCCCTCCAGGGTGACGCCGATGAAACCGATCTTCACGTCCCCCTTCTTCCAGATGAAGGTGGGCGACAGCAGCGGACGCTTGGTCTTCTCGTCCGTGACGTTCGCGGCGAGGTACTTGAACTCGGAGCCCGTGAACTCCTTGCCGTACTCGAAGCAGCCCTCGACCGGGTGGCAGCCGCCGTACGCCATGCGGCGCAGCTCGGCCTTGCCCTCGTCGAACTCGTGGTTGCCGACGCTGGTGACGTCCAGGTCGAGCTTGTTGAGCGCCTCGACGGTCGGCTCGTCGTGGAAGATGCCCGACAGCATCGGGCTGCCGCCGATCATGTCACCGGCCGCGGCCGTGACGGAGTACTCGTGGCCCTTGCGGGCCTCGCGCAGGCTGGTCGCGAGGTACTCGACCCCGCCCGCGGGTATGGCTTTGGTGGTGCCGTCGGCCTGACGCTCGGTCACGGTGCCGGAAGAGCCCTGCGGGGGCTCCAGCGTGCCGTGGAAGTCGTTGAACGACAGCAGCTGAACGTCGACGGTGCGGGCCTTGGCGGACGCACCGCCACCACTCGCGGCTCCGGCCGGAAGGGCGGCGGCAACCATGGCCCCGGCCCCGGCGGTGACGGCGAGGGCGGTGAAGGTCAACCGGCGGGCTCGGCGGTGCCGTTGTGGCGTCGCTGACATCTAATCCCCTTTGTGGACAGCGATACTGCTTGGGAGGTCCGCCGAAGCCTATTGTCAACGCGCGTAGCACGACAGGGGGTAACCGGTATCAAGCTGGTTACATGCAGGAGAAGGACGGCTCCCTGAGGTACGGAGCCGGACAACGCGGGCTGATCCTCCCCGACTCGAACGGGACGGCCTACGCTCGTGCCATGACTGACGCAACAGCGGCCCTGGAGCCGGGACGGCAGATTGAGACCCTCGACGAACTGACGGAGGAACAGGCCGAAGCCGTCCTCGCCCTGATCGAGGACGCGGCCCGGTCGGACGGCACCACCGCCGTGTCCGAGCAGGGCCGGCTCCAGCTGCGCGGCGGCCCGCGCGAGGGGATCCGGCACTTCCTGCTCACCGACGGCGGGCGGCTCGCCGGATACGGGCAACTGGAGGACACCGACCCGGTCGAGGCCCCGGCCGCCGAGCTCGTCGTCCACCCCGCGCTGCGCGGCCGCGGACACGGACGGGCGCTGGGCTCGGCCCTGCTGGCCGCCTCCGGCAAGCGGATCCGGGTGTGGGCGCACGGCGGCAAGTCCGCCGCCCGGCACCTCGCGCAGGTGCTCGGGCTGACCCTCTTCCGCGAGCTGCGCCAGCTGCGCCGCCCCCTGGCCGAGGGCGACCCGCTGCCCGAGCCGGTCCTGCCCGCCGGGGTGACCGTACGGACCTTCGTACCCGGCGCCGACGACGCCGCCTGGCTCGCGGTGAACGCGGCCGCCTTCGCCCACCACCCCGAGCAGGGCGCGCTGACCCAGCGCGACCTGAACGACCGGATCGCCCAGCCCTGGTTCGACGCGGACGGCTTCTTCCTCGCCGAGCGCGAGGGCGAGCTCGTCGGTTTCCACTGGACGAAGGTCCACGCGGCGGACAAGCTCGGCGAGGTCTACGTACTCGGCGTCCGCCCGGGCGCCCAGGGCGGCGGCCTCGGCAAGGCCCTCACCGCGATCGGCCTGCGCCACCTGGCGGCCCAGGGCCTCCCGACGGCGATGCTCTACGTGGACGCCGACAACCCGGCGGCCCTCCGCGTCTACGAGGGCATGGGCTTCACCACCCACGAGGTGGACCTGATGTACCGCACGGAAAGCTGACCCCTGCCCGGCGGGGCCGAACCGGCTCCGCCGGGCAGATCCAGCCCCGCCGGCGTTTGAGGCGCGGGCTCCGGGGCAGAGCCCCGAAAGCCCGGGCGCGGCCCGGGGCCGCTCGCGCAACGGCGCCGCACCCCAACCGCCCGGCCCAGCGCCCCGCACCCGGCAACCCGCCCCACACCGGCAAGTGCACCAGCCGGACCCGGGAAGCCACACGCCATTAACCGCGCATTCAGACACGCTTGCGACGCTCCGTGAATGCAGCCCCGGCAGCCCCGACTCCGACTGACGGCCGACACTTCCGACGCGCCTGTCCTACCGCGTGCGCGGAAGAATGGAGTCATGAGCCACAAGCCCAGCGCAGGCCCCACCGAGGTCCCCGCCCAGCACCCGTCTCAGACCGCCACCACCAGCGCCGCGGCGCAGCTCAGCGCGCCGCCGCGGCTGGGGTCCATAGCCGCGCACCGGCCCCACGTGGGCCTCGATCCGGACCTCGACGCCGATCTGGACGCGTACGAGGACAAGGACGGCAACGAGCTCCCGCCTGGCCGGTTCCTCGACCGGGAGCGCAGCTGGCTCGCCTTCAACGAGCGCGTGCTCGAGCTCGCGGAGGACCCCACCACGCCCCTCCTCGAGCGCGCGAACTTCCTGGCGATCTTCGCGAGCAACCTCGACGAGTTCTTCATGGTCCGCGTCGCCGGCCTCAAACGGCGTATCGCGACGGGTGTCGCCACCCGTTCGGCCTCCGGCCTGCAGCCCCGCGAGGTGCTGGACCTGATCTGGACCCGCTCGCGCGAGCTCATGGCCCGGCACGCCGCCTGCTTCCAGCAGGACATCGCCCCGGCCCTCGCCGAGGAGGGCGTGCACCTCATCCGCTGGCCCGACCTCACGGAGAAGGAGCAGGCCCGCCTCTTCACGCTGTTCCGGAACCAGATCTTCCCGGTGCTCACCCCGCTGGCCGTGGACCCCGCGCACCCCTTCCCGTACATCTCCGGCCTCTCCCTCAACCTGGCCGTCGTCGTACGCAACCCCGTGAGCGGCCACCGCCACTTCGCCCGGGTCAAGGTCCCGCCGATCCTCTCCCGCTTCCTGGAGGCCTCGCCGCAGCGCTACGTCCCGCTGGAGGACGTCATCGCCGCGCACCTGGAGGAGCTGTTCCCCGGCATGGAGGTGCTCGCGCACCACATGTTCCGGGTGACCCGCAACGAGGACCTCGAGGTGGAGGAGGACGACGCGGAGAACCTGCTCCAGGCCCTGGAGAAGGAACTCATGCGGCGCCGCTTCGGCCCGCCCGTGCGCCTGGAGGTCGAGGAGTCCATCGACCCGGGCGTCCTGGACCTGCTGGTGCAGGAGCTGAAGGTCAACGCCTCCGAGGTGTACCCGCTGCCCGGGCCGCTGGACCTGACCGCGCTCTTCGGGATCGCCTCGCTGGACATCCCGGAGCTGAAGTTCCCGAAGTTCGTGGCCGGCACCCACCGGGACCTCGCCGAGGTCGAGTCCGCCTCCGCGCCCGACATCTTCGCCGCCCTGCGCGAGCGGGACGTCCTGCTGCACCACCCGTACGACTCCTTCTCCACCTCGGTGCAGGCCTTCCTGGAGCAGGCCGCCGCCGACCCGGACGTCCTCGCCATCAAGCAGACGCTGTACCGCACCTCCGGCGACTCGCCGATCGTGGACGCGCTGATCGACGCGGCGGACGCCGGCAAGCAGGTCCTCGTACTGGTCGAGATCAAGGCCCGCTTCGACGAGCAGGCCAACATCAAGTGGGCGCGCAAGCTGGAGGAGTCCGGCTGCCACGTCGTCTACGGGCTGGTCGGCCTCAAGACCCACTGCAAGCTCTCGCTCGTCGTGCGCCAGGAGGGCGAGACGCTGCGCCGCTACTCGCACGTGGGCACCGGCAACTACCACCCCAAGACCGCCCGGCTCTACGAGGACCTCGGCCTGCTCACCGCCGATCCGCAGGTCGGCGCGGACCTCTCCGACCTGTTCAACCGGCTGTCGGGCTACTCGCGGCGCGAGACCTACCGCCGGCTGATGGTGGCCCCGCGCTCGCTGCGCGACGGGCTGATAGCGCGCATCGACAAGGAAGCCGCCCAGCACCGGCTCGGCCGCCCCGCCTACGTGCGCATGAAGATGAACTCGATCGTCGACGAGGCGCTCATCGACTCGCTCTACCGGGCCTCCCAGGCGGGCGTGCCCGTCGACATCTGGGTCCGCGGCATCTGCGCCGTGCGCCCCGGGGTCCCCGGGCTCTCGGAGAACATCCGGGTCCGCTCGATCCTCGGCCGCTTCCTGGAGCACTCCCGGGTCTTCGCCTTCGGCAACGGCGGCGAGCCCGAGGTGTGGATCGGCAGCGCCGACATGATGCACCGCAATCTCGACCGCCGAATCGAAGCACTGGTCAGGGTCGCCGACCCGGCCCACCGCGCGGCACTGGACCGGATGCTGGAAACCGGCATGTCCGACCTCACCTCCTCCTGGCACCTGGGCCCGGACGGCGAATGGACCCGGCACAGCACGGACTCCGAGGGCCAGCCGCTGCGGCACGTACAGGAGATGCTCATAGACGCCCGGAGGCGCCGGCGTGGCTCAGCCAAACCATGACCCGACCGCAGGTGACGTGCTCGGCGTCTACCTGACTTCCCAAGCCACGGCTTTCCTGCGCGCGCTGCGCCTGCACGATGCAGGCGCAGCAGGCGTGTCCGACTCCGGGGAGAGCAGTGAGGCGGCGCGCGGCCTGCGGGGGGCCGCGCGCCGGATCAGCGGCTCGCTCGCCACCTTCCGGGGGGTGACGGAGTCCTCCTGGGCGGACGGGCTGCGCACCGAGCTGGTGTGGCTGTCCACGACGCTGGCCGACGAGCACGCGTACGCGGCCCGGCTGACCCGGCTGATGGACGCGCTGCACCGGCTGTCGGGGTCCTCCTCCGCGGAGCTGCCCGCCCCCCGCGCCGGCGGGGGCACGGGCGCCCTCACGGTGGGTTCGGCCCGGGCGGGCGCGCTGCTGGAGCGGCAGCTCACCCTGGCCCGTACGCGCGCCCACTCGGCCACCCTGCAGGCCCTCGGCTCCTCCCGCTTCCACGCGGTGGCGGACGCGGTGGCGGTGCTGGCCTCGGAGGTCCCGCTGAACCTGGTCGCGGCCCGGGGCCGGGTGTCGGAGGTCCTGGCCCCGCTGGCAGAGGTGGCCGAAAACCGCCTGGCGGCGGCGGTCGCGGCGCTCCCCCCGGCCGACCGCTCGCACCCGTACGACTGCGACCACGACGGGCTCTGGCACGAGGTGCGCCGTCTGCTGCGGACCCACCGCTACGCACGGGAGGCGCTGGGCGGGGACGTGGCCCGGCTGGCGGCGGCGGGCGAGGCCCTGGACCGGCACCGCGACGCGGCCGAGGCCGCGGCGGCCTCGGCGACCGCGGCCCGCACCCCGCGCATCGCCCCGGCGACGGCGTACGCCCTGGGCGTGCTGCACGCGGACCAGCGCCATGAGGTCGAGGCGGCCCGGGCGGAATTCCAGGCCATCTGGCTCCCGGAACCCGTCGCAATCACGCCACGGTAACGGAGGGATAACGGATGCTTACGTCCGCGTACATACCGCTCGGCACGCACCGGGCCGTCCGCCACGGTTCACCGTCCGTTCACTCTCCTCGGTCGGCTGCTTCACCTGTTCTGCCTAATTTCGGTGGTGCAAGGAGCGAGTCGCAGGTCGGACCGGCGGCTCTCCCGGGCAAACCGACGTAGTCCTCTTCGCACGCCGCCCCGATACAGAAAGCGGCCGGCGGCTTCTGGAAGGAACACCCGAAAGTGAAGCTTCAGCGCAAGAACATGCTTCGTGCCTCTGCCCTCGGGGCGCTCGTCGTGTCCGGCGCCCTGGTCCTCACGGCGTGCGGCTCGGACGACAACACCAAGACGGCCGAAGGCAGCCCGAAGGCCTCCGCCCCCGCCGCCGGCGACATCAAGTGCGACGGCGCCAAGGGCAAGCTCCTGGCTTCCGGTTCCTCTGCCCAGAAGAACGCGGTCGAGCTGTGGATCAAGAACTACATGGCCGCCTGCTCGGGCGTCGAGGTGAACTACAAGTCCTCCTCCTCCGGTGAGGGCATCGTCGCGTTCAACCAGGGCACCGTCGGCTTCGCCGGCTCCGACTCGGCGCTGAAGCCGGAGCAGGTCGAGGAGTCCAAGAAGGTCTGCACCGGTGGTCAGGGCATCGACCTCCCGATGGTCGGCGGCCCGATCGCCCTCGGCTTCAACGTCGCCGGCGTGGACAAGCTGAACCTCGACGCCGCCACGATCGCCAACATCTTCAACGACAAGATCAAGAAGTGGGACGACGAGGCGATCAAGAAGCTGAACCCCGGGGTCACGCTTCCCGCCACCGCCATCCAGGCCTTCCACCGCTCCGACGACTCGGGCACCACCGAGAACCTCACCAAGTACCTGAAGGCCGCCGCCCCCGACGCGTGGACCTACGAGCCGGCCAAGAAGTGGGCCGCCCCGGGCGGCCAGGCCGCCTCCGGCTCCGCCGGTGTCGCCGCCCAGGTCAAGCAGGTCGACGGTGCGATCGGCTACTTCGAGCTCTCCTTCGCGAGCGCCCAGACCATCAAGACCGTCGACCTGAACACCGGCGCCTCCGCCCCGGTCAAGGCCTCCGGTGAGAACGCCTCCAAGGCCATCGCCGCCGCCAAGATCTCCGGCACCGGCTCCGACCTGGCCCTGAAGCTCGACTACACCACCAAGGCCGAGGGCGCCTACCCGCTGACCCTCGTCACCTACGAGGTCGTCTGCGACAAGGGCAACAAGGCGGAGACCCTGCCGACCGTGAAGTCCTTCCTCAACTACACCGCCTCGGACGCGGGCCAGAAGGTCCTCCTCGAGAACGGCTACGCGCCGATCCCGGCCGAGATCAACGCCAAGGTCCGCGAAGTCATCAACAGCCTCGGCTGATTCCTGACCCCGAGGTCCGGTCCACCCCCCGTCCGGGGCGGACCGGACCCGGGACCCTTCCCCTTCACCCGGGGGAATCCGGTGCACCGCCGCCAGGGGGCCTGCCCCCCACACAGACCGGAAAGACCATGGCTTTCACACCCACCCAGATAGACACGGCTCCGCCCGTCATCTCCAAGAGCAAGTCCACCGGCCGCGCCGGTGACAAGATCTTCGCCGGGCTCTCCAAGGGCTCCGGCATCCTGCTCCTGGTGATCATGGCGTCGATCGCCGCCTTCCTCACCTACCGCGCCTCGATCGCCCTGTCGAAGAACGAGGGGAACTTCCTCACCACCTTCGACTGGAACGCGTCGGCCAACCCGCCCGTCTTCGGCATCGCCGTCCTGCTCTTCGGCACCGTCGTCAGCTCGATCATCGCGATGGCCATCGCGGTTCCGATCGCCGTCGGCATCGCCCTGTTCATCTCGCACTACGCGCCGCGCAAGCTGGCCGCGCCGATCGCGTACGTGGTCGACCTGCTGGCCGCCGTGCCGTCGATCATCTACGGCATCTGGGGCGCCCTCTTCCTGGTGCCGCAGCTGAACGGCCTGAACCTCTGGCTCGACGAGTTCTTCGGCTGGACCTACGTCTTCGACAAGACCCAGGTCGGCGTCGCCCGCTCCCTCTTCACCGTCGGCATCCTGCTCGCGATCATGATCCTGCCGATCGTGACCAGCGTCAGCCGCGAAGTCTTCCTCCAGGTCCCGCGCATGAACGAGGAGGCCGCCCTGGCCCTCGGCGCGACCCGCTGGGAGGTCATCCGCATGTCGGTGCTGCCCTTCGGCCGCTCCGGCGTCATCTCCGCCTCGATGCTCGGTCTCGGCCGCGCGCTCGGCGAGACCATGGCCGTCGCGACCGTCCTCTCCCCGAGCTTCCTGATCTCCTTCCACGTCCTGAACCCCGGCGGCGGCACCTTCGCTCAGAACATCGCCGCGAAGTTCGACGAGGCCAACGAGTTCGGCCGTGACGCGCTGATCGCCTCGGGTCTGGTCCTCTTCCTGCTCACCCTGCTGGTCAACGGTGCAGCTCGCCTGATCATCGCTCGCCGCAAGGACTTCTCGGGGGCGAACGCCTGATGAGCCACGCAATCCAGGACCAGCGCCCCGCCCGGGCCCCCCGGTCCGCGCCCGCCAGCAGCCTCACCCGCGGCGGCCTGCCCCGCTGGGCCCCGGCCGGCATCGCGGCCCTCTCGACCGCGCTCGGCTGCGGCATCGGCATCGCCTTCGACCTCGGCAGCAAGATCCAGTGGGGTCTGCTCGCGGCCCTGCTGTTCATCGTCATCACGTACACCGCCAGCGCAGTGGTCGAGAACCGCCGCCAGGCCAAGGACCGCGTCGCGACCTCCGTCATGTGGGTCTGCTTCGTCCTCGCCGTGATCCCGCTGCTCTCGCTGATGTGGACCACCGTCAGCCGCGGCCTCGAACTGCTCAGCGCGAACTTCCTCACGCACTCCATGAACGGCGTGACCAGCTTCGACGAGGGCGGCGGCGTCTACCACGCGCTGCTCGGCACCATCGAGCAGGTCGCCCTGGCCACCCTGATCGCGGCGCCGATCGGCCTGCTGACCGCCGTCTACCTCGTCGAGTACGGCAAGGGTTCGCTCGCCAAGGCCGTCACCTTCTTCGTCGACGTCATGACCGGCATCCCCTCCATCGTCGCGGGCCTGTTCATCCTGACGACCTGGAACCTGATGCTCGGCTTCGGCCCCTCCGGCTTCGCCGGCGCCATGGCCCTGTCGATCCTGATGATGCCCGTCGTGGTCCGCTCCACCGAGGAGATGCTCAAGCTCGTCCCGAACGAGCTGCGCGAGGCCGCCCTGGCCCTCGGTGTGCCGAAGTGGCGCGTGATCCTCAAGGTCGTGCTCCCCACCGCCATCGGCGGTATCGCCACCGGCGTCATGCTGGCCGTGGCACGCATCGCGGGCGAGACCGCCCCGATCATGCTGCTGGTCTTCGGTACCCAGCTGATCAACGGCAACCCCTTCGAAGGCGCCCAGTCCTCGCTCCCCCTCTACATCTGGGAGCAGTACAAGGTCGGTAGTGAAGCCTCCTACGACCGGGCCTGGGCCGCAGCGCTCGTCCTGATCGCCTTCGTCATGATCCTCAATCTGGTGGCCCGCGGCATCGCCCGCTGGAAGGCCCCGAAGACCGGTCGCTGACGCGACTACTGAAAGCGAAGTGACCCCTCATGGCTAAGCGAATCGACGTCAGCGGACTGTCCGCCTTCTACGGCGCCCACAAGGCCATCGACGACATCTCGATGACCGTGGAGCCCCGCTCCGTGACGGCCTTCATCGGCCCGTCCGGCTGCGGCAAGTCCACCTTCCTGCGCACCCTCAACCGCATGCACGAGGTCACCCCCGGCGGCCGCGTCGAGGGCAAGGTCCTCCTGGACGACGAGAACCTGTACGGCACGGGCGTGGACCCGGTCGCGGTCCGCCGCACCGTCGGCATGGTCTTCCAGCGCCCCAACCCGTTCCCCACCATGTCGATCTTCGACAACGTGGCGGCGGGCCTGCGCCTGAACGGCAAGTACAAGAAGTCCGAGCTCACGGACATCGTGGAGCGGTCCCTCAAGGGCGCCAACCTCTGGAACGAGGTCAAGGACCGCCTGAACAAGCCGGGCTCCGGCCTCTCCGGCGGCCAGCAGCAGCGTCTGTGCATCGCCCGCGCGATCGCGGTCGAGCCGCAGGTCCTGCTCATGGACGAGCCGTGCTCGGCCCTCGACCCGATCTCCACCCTCGCGATCGAGGACCTGATCGGCGAGCTCAAGGAGCGCTTCACGATCGTCATCGTGACGCACAACATGCAGCAGGCGGCCCGCGTCTCGGACCGCACCGCCTTCTTCAACCTCGCCGCCGTGGGCCAGCCGGGCAAGCTCATCGAGCTCGACGACACGGACCGGATCTTCTCGAACCCGTCCGTCCAGGCCACCGAGGACTACATCTCGGGCCGCTTCGGCTAAACCCCGAGGTCACAGACGTCCTGCGGTGCTGCATGGCGGTGCCACCGCAAGGCGAGAGAAAGAAAAAGGGCCGGCTCCCCCTGGGTGGGGGGAGCCGGCCCGCTCTCGTTCCCGGCCCGGCACGCGTGATGTGATGACGGCGGGACGGACTGCTCGTCCCGTCATCATCACCGGGGGGAAGTCGTGCGCCTGCGTTCCGCTCAACGGTGACGGTTACGCCGAACTCTTCGTCGGTTCCCCGTACGAGGACGGCACGAACGACGGCACGCAGAAGAACACCGGCGCGGACCGGGCCGAAGTCCGGCTACTCCGGCGTGTCCTTCAGCCGCTGAGACGGCCCCCGGACGCAGTTTCGCCCCGCCGGACGGATCCGGCGGGGCGAAACTGCGTCCGGGTCCACGACCCGGAAGCCAGGCGCAGCTAGACGAACGCCAGGTCCACGACCCAGAAGCAGAGCGCAGCGACCAGCGCCGCGGCCGGCATCGTGATGAACCAGCCCAGCACGATGTTCTTGGCGACGCCCCAGCGGACCGCGTTCACGCGCTTGGTCGCGCCCACACCCATGATCGCCGAGGTGATCACGTGGGTGGTGGAGATCGGCGCGTGGAAGAGGTACGCCGAGCCGAACATGATCGAGGCACCCGTGGTCTCCGCCGCGAAGCCCTGCGGCGGGTCCAGCTCGATGATCTTGCGGCCGAGCGTGCGCATGATGCGCCAGCCGCCCGCGTACGTACCCAGCGACAGCATCACCGCGCACACGATCTTGACCCAGACCGGGATCGGGTCGTCGGCGGTCTGCACGTCGGCGATGACCAGCGCCATCACCACGATGCCCATCGTCTTCTGCGCGTCCTGGAGGCCGTGGCCCAGCGCCATGCCGGCCGCGGACACGGTCTGCGCGATACGGAAGCCGTGCTTGGCCTTGTGCGGGTTGGAGCGGCGGAACATCCACAGGATGACCACCATGACCAGGTACCCGGCGGTCAGGCCGACGACCGGCGAGACGAACATCGGGATGATGACCTTGTCGATCACACCCGACCAGATCACCCCGGTACCGCCCGCCAGCGCCGCACCCACCATGCCGCCGAACAGCGCGTGCGAGGAGGACGAGGGCAGTCCGAAGTACCAGGTGATCAGGTTCCAGACGATCGCACCGGCCAGGGCCGCGAAGAGGATCCACATGCCCGTGGCGCCGGTGGGCGTCTCGATCAGGCCCTCGCTGACCGTCTTGGCCACCCCGCTGCCCAGGAAGGCGCCGGCGAGGTTCATCACGGCGGCCATGGCGAGCGCCGCGCGCGGGGTGAGCGCCCGCGTGGAGACGGACGTCGCAATGGCGTTCGCCGAGTCGTGGAAGCCGTTCGTATACGTGAAGCCGAGCGCGACACCGATGGTCACGACCAGGGCAAAGGTGTCCACGAGGTTCAGGACTCCTTGACCGCGATGGTCTCCACCGTGTTCGCGACGTGCTCGAACGCGTCGGCCGCCTCTTCGAGCACGTCGACGATCTGCTTCAGCTTCAGCACCTCGATGGCGTCGTACTTGCCGTTGAAGAGCTGGGCGAGCAGCTTGCGGTGGATCTGGTCGGCCTGGTTCTCAAGGCGGTTGACCTCGATCCAGTACTCGGTGAGGTTGTCCATCGTCCGCAGGTGCGGCATCGCCTCGGCGGTCAGCTCCGCCGCCCGCGCCAGCACCTCGATCTGCTGCTCGACGCCCTTGGGGAGCTCCTCCACGTTGTAGAGGACGACCAGGTCGACCGCCTCCTCCATGAAGTCCATGATGTCGTCGAGCGACGAGGCCAGGCTGTAGATGTCCTCGCGGTCGAACGGCGTGATGAAGGAGGAGTTCAGCTGGTGGAAGATCGCGTGGGTCGCGTCGTCCCCCGCGTGTTCCGCTGCCCGCATCCGCTCCGCGATCTCGGCCCGGGCGGAAGCATCCGCTCCGAGCAGTTCCATCAGGAGCTTGGAGCCCGTGACGATGTTGTCCGCGGATGCGGCGAACATGTCGTAGAAGCTCGTCTCCCTGGGGGTCAGACGAAATCGCACGTGAGGTCCTCGGGCTGCATTGGATTCGGTCAGGCTGATGCTAGGCGCATCCCCCGGCCACGGCTAACCGGCGGTTCCCCAGTGTCCTCCATCAGGCAGAGTGAGGACCACGGACCCCTGTCCGTTCGACGGGAGCCCGGTATCCTATACCCACGAGGGGTATGCGCGGACCACCACGGGAGAAGTGATGACGACCATCGAGGCCGAGGGTTCCGGAGCCGTCCACGGTTACCACGACCAGAAGGCAGAGCACCTCAAGCGCCTGCGCCGGATCGAGGGCCAGATCCGCGGCCTCCAGCGGCTCGTGGACGAGGACGTGTACTGCATCGACATACTCACCCAGGTCTCCGCGAGCACGAAGGCCCTCCAGTCCTTCGCGCTCCAGCTCCTGGAGGAGCACCTGCGCCACTGCGTGGCGGACGCGGCGGTCAAGGGCGGCACGGAGATCGACGCCAAGGTGGAAGAGGCCACGAAGGCCATCGCCCGCCTGCTGCGCACGTAACCGCCTCCGGGCCCCGCCGACGCTTGAGGCGCGGGGACACCCCCAGCCCCGCCGGCGTTTGAGGCGCGGGGACTGGGGCGGAGCCCCAGGACACGGCGGGAAGTCCGGGGAGGCCCGGGTCGCGGCACGGGGTCCGGGGAGGCCCGGGTCGCGGCACGGGGTCCGGGGCAGGGCCCCGGGGACGCGGGGTCCGGGGCGGCGTCCCGGGACGCTCAGCCCCGGGCCGCCCGGGACGCGGGGTCAGCCCGACCAGATCCCCATCAGGACCTCGTCGATCCGGTCCTGGCTGAGCCGCTCCTCGGCCGCGGCCGACGCCGCGATGATCAGCTCACCGCACAGTTCGATCTCGGCCAGCGCCACGTGGTCCTGCACTGTCGTACCGCCTGCGGGAGTCACGGGTGTCACCTCAATCTGCCACCGGCCACCGGCCGTCATCGGTCATGCCGCATCACTCGCCGGCGCCCGGCTTCTCAGCGTAGGGAGAGCGCCCGGCGGCGCCCATGGCACGGAAGGACCATTTCCGGGCACCGGGCCATGGCCCGACCCGTACGCCCCGACCCGCCCGCCCGCACCGGCCCGTACCCACTACTCGGCGATCTTCCCTGCGTAGATGTCCCCTCCGGCCGGCAGCACGACGGTCACCGGCGTCCCGAAGCCGTACAGCAGGGTCGTGGACGAGACATCGATCACGCCATCGTTGACGTACGTGAACCGGTGCCGGACCTTCCGCAGCCGCCCCTCCTCGTCCAGGTACGCGTCGAACGGCACGGTGTCGTTGCTGAACCCTTTCGCCGCCGCCTCCAGCGCCCCGCGCACCTCCGGGGAGGCGATCCGCGCGGCCCGCCCGATGTCCGTCGTCCCCCGGTAGTGCCGCACCTTGGTGCCCGCCACCTCGGTCTCCCCGACGTACGTCACTTCCTGCGCGCCCCGCAGCAGCTCCGCCGCGACCAGCGGATCGGTGGCCCCGCCCGTGACCAGGTTCCCGTCGGCGAGGGTCGTCGTGTCGACCCGGACCCACTTGTCGTCGGGCACGCCCGCGCCCCGGTTCTTCATGTACAGCGCCCCGGGCACGAGCAGCTCGGTGATGGGCCGGTGCTCGGCCTGCCCCTTCACGTCCGCGGGGAGCATGACCAGCAGCTGTCCCATCCGGTTCTTGAAGTCGACGCCGCCCTCGCCGCGGATGGTGACCCGGGTGCCGCCCGTGGCCATCTCCATGGCCGTACGGGCCTGCGCGCTGCCCGTCCTCGTCAGTGCGTCCGCGGCCCCGCGGACCACCGCCGCCGGGTCACCGTGGGGCCTGTCGTCGCTGTCGCCGCCGCCCGCGCATCCGGCCATCGCCGTGACGGCCAGGGTGACGCCGGCCGCGAGCACCGCCTCGCCCGCACGCCCGCGCAGCCGCCTGTGCTGGTGCACCACCATCGCCTGCCAACCCCCAACGCGTGACCGCTGTCTGCCCGAGGCCCCCACCCGCTCCGGTTAACGAGGTCCGGGGTTTCCCGTCACGGTTCCGGGCCCTCCCGGAACCGCGCCCCGCCCGGGTACCGTTGGGGTGTGGAACCGCATACCGACGCGCCGTTGGTCACTCCGCTTGTCCCCGTACCGCTCCAGCGCCCGCAGTTGCAGTCGCAGCCGGCTGCCGGGCACATCACCTCCACCGCCGAGCGGGGCTCGTTCTGCCTGGCGGTCTGCAGCTGCGGCTGGACCGGTCCGGCCCGCCGCTCCCGCGACCTGGCCCGCAAGGACGCCTCGCGGCACACGACCGGCTAGCCCTTTCGGCCCCCTCGGCTGGCCGCGGCGCGCCGGAGCCGATGCCCTGGACTCATGCCAGGACCCGCAGCCCGCCTCGCCGCCCTCGTCTGGGCCCTGCTCATCGTGTCCGCTCCGGGCGGCGCGGCCTGGGCCAGACCCGTCGGCTCGGCGGAGGGCCCGGCCGACGTGGCCCTGGCCGTGGGACTCACCACCCTCGCCGCCCTGGCGACCGGGCTGTGGCTGCGCTCCCGCCACCGCCGCGGCGGCGACACCGACGGCGGCGAACCGTGACCCCCCGCCCCCGCCCCCGCCCGACGGCGGTGCGGATGTGCTTCGGCGCGGCGGGGCTGTGCCTGCTGGCGGCCGTACTGCTCGGCGTGTGGAAGCTGTACGCCTAGTACGGCCGGCCCTCAGGCCGCGAGGTCGCTCTCGTGCGTGCGCTGCTCCGCCGCCGGGTTCTGCGGCTGTGCCAGCCCGACCGGCTTCGGCAGCATCCGCTCCTTGGTCCGTACGAGCCGCCCCAGGCGCGGGGCGCGGGCCACGGCCCGGACCACCGGGTTCAGCAGCGCCAGCGCGAGCGGTGCGAGGACGAGGACGACGGCGGTGCCGAGCGCGTAGCCGCCGATGACGTCCGTCGGGTAGTGGACGCCCATGTACACGCGGCAGGCGCCCTCGGCGAGGGCCAGCGCGATCCCGGCGAGCCCGAGCCTCCGGTCGGCCACGAACAGGCCGATGCCCAGGGCCATCGCGAGGGTGGCGTGGTCGCTGACGAAGGAGAACCGGGCGTCCCCGAACTCGGCGCCGAGGCGCGCCCCGAGGCCGGGGTCGAGCACCTGCAGCCCCTCGTGCTGTGCGAACGGCCGCGGCCGCCCGACGAATTCACGCAGCGGCACGTTCACGAGCAGGGCCAGTCCCGCGGCGAGCGGGGCCCACACCAGCGCGGTGAAGGTCTCGACGGCCGCGGTCTCGTCCTGGCGGCGGGCACCGTGCCAGCACCACAGGACCAGGAGCACGAGGGCCAGCGGGATCCCGTACTCGCCGGCCAGCGCGACGAGCCGGTCGAACCAGCTCGGGGCCTGCCGGGCCGCGTCGTTGATCTCGTACAGCAGGCTGACATCCACATTCGGCCCACTGCTCGTGAGTCCAGCCATGGTGATGCGGCCCCTTGCTCTTGCCGTGGTTCCCCTGCGGGCGCACGCCGGTGTGCACCCCTTCGCCCCCGTTTTGATCAAGCTCCGTGTCCATGGAACGCCCGTTCTGACAAGTACGTTCCACTCTCCACCGAATGATCACCCCAACGTTATCGAAGAGTGACTCATCGTCGCAGCTCAGGGCCTTTGGTTTACGGAGAGTTACTACGGCGCCTTGCTCGCCCCGCCGCGCTCCGGAAGCGCCTCCGCGCCGTCCTTCGTGACCCGCGTGGCGCCGAAGTAGTCGGGGGTGTCGATCTTGTCGAAGCGGATGACGGCGCCGGTGTAAGGGGCGTTGATCATGTAGCCGCCGCCCACGTAGAGCCCGACGTGCCGAATGTCCCGAGAATTCGTCAGATCATCGGAGAAGAAGACCAGGTCTCCGGGCAGGAGTTGGTCCCGCGAAGGGTGCGGACCGGCGTTGTACTGGTCGTTCGCCACGCGCGGCAGCTGGATCCCCACCGTCTCGTACGCGGCCTTGGTCAGCCCCGAGCAGTCGAACCGGCCGCCCTGGTCGGGCGTTCCGTTGCCGCCCCACAGGTACGGCGTGCCGAGCTGCTTCTGCGCGAAGTAGATGGCCCCGGCCGCCTGTTGGGAGGGGGCGACCCGGCCGACGGGCCGGGCGAAGCTCTTCGCCAGGCTGGTGATCGCCTTCACGTAGCCCTGGGTCTCCTTGTACGGGGGCACACCGCCGTACTTGATGACCGCGTAGGCCCCGGCGTTGTAGGCGGCGAGCATGTTCGACGCCGGGTCACCGGGCACGCTCGCCACGTCCTTGGCCAGCTCGCAGTCGTACGAGGCAGCCGAGGGGATCGCGTCGTTCGGGTCCCAGATGTCGCGGTCCCCGTCCCCGTCCCCGTCGATGCCGTGGCCCGCCCAGGTGCCGGGGATGAACTGCGCGATGCCCCGCGCGTCCGCCGGGCTGACCGCGCTGGGGTTCCAGCCGCTCTCCGAGTACAGCTGGGCCGCGAGCAGCGCCGGATTGACCGCGGGGCACAGGTTGCCCCACTTCTCCACCAGAGCCTGGTACTTCGCGGGCACCGCTCCCTTGGCCAGGCCCACCGCACTGCCGCCCGCACCAGCACGCCCGAGTCCCGCCGCGGCGGAGTAGGTCCCCACGACGAGCAGCACGAGGAAGCTCAGGCAGAGCCCGATCCCGATCCCGCCGGCCATCCAGAATCTGCGCACCCGTCAACCCTCCCCCATCGCCGCCGCTTTCGGACGCGATTCGACCGTGTCGCCTGTCCTACTACCCCACTTGCCATCTTTGACGGACGGCGGTCGGGCGTCCAGTCCCTCCCGCCCTCCCGCGGCACGCAGGGACCGGAACCGGACGGGGGGGGACGCCCCGGGGGACGGGGCCGACGGCTACCTCGGTGCGACGAAGAGGCTCTGCGCACCCCGCCCGATCGGCCCCTTCTCGTCGTGCAGCCGCGCGTCGGCCAGCCCGATCCCGGCTGCGTCCACGCTGGTGGCGGCCTCCACGCAGACCCACTCGCCCACCGGATGACGGTGGAGGTGGACCGTCAGGTCACCGTTGACGAAGACGAAGCGCCGGAAGTCCATCACCGAACTGATGCCGTTCCCCGAGTCGGCGGCGACCAGCACCCGGTCCAGCGCCCTGTGCTCCTCCCCCGCCACCAGCGGCACCCTCATCCGCATCCAGCAGGTGCCCGGCCCCTGCTCGACGAACGCGCCCTCGGCGAACCGGCTCTCCATCGCCGTGTGGTAGCCCACGTCCCACGGCACCGGGAAGAACGGGGTCTGCGCCACCTCCCCCGGCGACGGCAGCCCCGGCCCCGGCACCACCGCCGGCACCGCCTCCTCCGCGACCCTGATCCGCAGGGCCCGCGCGAGCATCACCGGCGCCGCGGCGCCCTCCGGCGTGAGGGCGGCCTCGACCACCTCGGTGCTGCGGCCGGCCCGCAGCACGCTCGTGGTGATCTCCAGCGCGCCGATCGGCACCGGGCGCAGGATCTCGTACGTGATCCGCGCGATCCGCATGTCCGCGCGCCCGCCCGGCCGCTCCTCGACCGCCCGCCCGAGCAGCGCGGCGGGCGGCCCGGCGTGCTGCGACGCGGGGTCCCAGGGGCCCCTCGTGGACTCGGTGGCGGCGAACCGCCCGGCATCGACCCGTTCGTAGAACCCCTCGGCAGCGCCCATGCGCCTCACGCTACCGACAGGTAACCAACGGCACCAGCCCCGTCCCCGACGCTCAGCGGGCGAACCCCAGCCCCACCCCCAGCCCCACCAGCACCGACCCGATGGCCCGGTTCAGCGTCTTCTGCGCCTTCAGCATCCGCTCGCGCAGCCGGGAGTCGGAGAAGAACAGCGCCACCGCCCCGAACCACCCCAGGTGCGCCGCCGACATGAACAGCCCGTACCCCGCCTGCTGCCACACCGGCGTGTCCGGCCCCACCACCTGCGTGAACGTCGACACCACGAACAGCGTCGTCTTCGGGTTCAGCACATTGGTCAAGAACCCCGACCTCAGCGCCCCGGCCCGCGTCAGCTCCGGCTTCGTGTCCAGGTCCACGGTCACCGCGTCCCGCGCGCGGAAGGTCCGTATCCCGATCCACACCAGATACGCCGCGCCGGCCAGCTTGATCGCCGTGAACAGCGCGGTCGAGGAGGCGATCAGCAGCCCGACCCCGAGCATCGTGTACGTGACGTGGACCAGCACCCCGGCGGCGACCCCGGCGGCGGCGAACAACCCGGTGGGCCGCCCGTAGAGGTAGCTGTTGCGGACCACCATGGCGAAATCGGCGCCGGGACTGATCACGGCGAGGAGGGTGATGACTGCGACTGCGATCACTTCTGTCATGCGCCGATGCTCGGCCCCCGCCCCACCCCCGCTCAACCCCCTTTTGCGGTCGGCATACTTGGCGGCATGCCCACACAGCCCCCGCTGTCCCTGATCCCCTACCGGCCCGCCACCGACGGCCCCCTGCTCCGCTCCTGGGTGACCGGCCCCGCCGAGCTGATGACCTGGGCCGGCCCCTCCTTCTCCTGGCCCCTGGACGAGACCCAGCTCGCCGCCTACGCCGCCGAGCCCGGCCGCCGCATCTGGACCGCCGTCTCCCCGGCCGGCGAGCCCGTCGGGCACGTCTCGCTCTCCGGCACCCGCCTCGGCCGGGTCCTGATCGCCCCCGGGGCCCGCGCCCACGGCCTGGGCTCGGCCCTCGTCTCCCGGGCCGTGGAACTCTGCTTCGGCGAGCTGGACCTGCCGGAGATCACCCTGGGCGTCTGGTCCCACAACACGGCCGCCCTGCGGATCTACGAGAAGCTGGGATTCCGCACGGAGCAGGTGATCGAGGACGTGGAACGGGTCGACGGGATCCCCTGGACCGCCGTCCAGATGCGCCTGCCCGCCCCCCACCGGTCACAATGAACGGGTGGCCCTCCCTCCTCTCCCCCTCCTGCAAGCCGACTGCTCGAACTGTTTCGCGCTCTGCTGCGTCGCCCTCCCCTTCGCCAAGTCGAACGACTTCGCCGTGAACAAGCCCGCCGGAACCCCCTGCAAGAACCTCCGGCAGGACTACCGCTGCGGCATCCACACCCAGCTGCGCGACAAGGGCTTCCAGGGCTGCACCGTCTTCGACTGCTTCGGCGCGGGACAGCAGGTCTCCCAGGTCACCTTCGGCGGCCGCGACTGGCGCACCGGCCCCGGTACGGCCCGCCCGATGTTCGAGGTCTTCCCCGTGATGCGGCAGCTGCACGAGCTGCTCTTCTACCTCGCCGAGGCCCTCACCCTCCCGGCAGCCGCCCCGCTCCACCCGGACCTCCGCCACGCCCTCGCCACCACCGAGGAGTGGACCCGGGCCGACGCGGACGCCCTCGCGGCCCTCGACGTGTCCGCCCTGCGCCAGGAAGCGAACGTCCTCCTCCTCGAGGCCAGCGAGCTCGTACGCGCCAAGGCGCCGGGCCGGAAGAAGAACCACCGCGGCGCCGACCTGATGGGAGCCCGCCTCTCCGGCGCCGACCTGCGCGGCGCGAACCTCCGCGGCGCCTACCTGATCGCCGCCGACCTCAGCCGCGCCGACCTCCGCACCGCGGACATGATCGGCGCCGACCTCCGGGACGCCGATCTCCGCGACGCCGACCTGCGCGGGGCCGTCTTCCTCACCCAGGCCCAGCTCAACGCGGCCCGGGGCAACCCCGGAACCCGCATCCCCGACACCCTCGCCCGCCCCGCCCACTGGGCCTGAGAACGAACGGCGAAGCCGCGTACACCAAGGGCTCGGGGGCCCAGGCCCTCAGGGCTTCAGGGCCTGACGATGGCCGTCCACCCCGACGGACAGGTCACCACGCCCGCCGTGTGCGTGCAGAAGTTCTCGTAGATGTCGCCCGTGGTCGTGAGCACCTTGATCCGCACCGTGTTCCCCTCGCTGGCGATGGACACGCTGCACGCGTTCCTCGGGTGGCCCGGGTTCGCCGGCGTGGTGAGGTTCTTCCACGAGTAGGGGCCCGGGACGGGGTTCACGGTCCGCCGCCCGATGAAGGTCCGCCCCCGGTCCAGAGCCGCGGTGAACTCCAGGTTCGCCGTACCCCGGACCGTGTCGATGTCCGAGCACGGCCCCGGCGCACCCGGCGCGCCGGGCCGCCCGGGAGGACCTGCCGGACCCCGGTCGCCCTTGGGCCCCTTCGGCCCCGGCGGCCCCTTCGGACCCCGTCCGCCCCTCGGCCCCGCACAGCCGTCAGCGGCCACCTCCGGCGTGGCCCTCACCTCCTCCTTCCCGCTCGCTCTCACCCCGTCGCCGCACTCCCGGCCCACGAAGGCCTCCGCCTCCGCCCCCGCCACCGCCGCCGAAGCCGGCACCGAAACACCCGTGAGGCCGAGCGCCAACGGCACCGCCAGACCACCGGCCAGCCATGCACGCCGGCCTGCCCTGATCGCCGAACCCATCCGTCCACTCCTCGTGTCGCCGTTCCGAACGACCGGAGCATCACCCGCACTAGCGCGTTCGGATGGAATGACTGACGGAATGTCGGACATATATCAGCGAAACGGCCCAACGACACGCACCCCCACTGCGCCGAACGGCGGCCCCTCACCCCACCCCCAGCACGCCGAGACGGCGATCATTGCCCGGCGTCACCCCCCGTGATACACACAGTGACCACACGCACATTCGCATACCCACCACCCGTGCCCAGGTCAGAGCGCACGGTCGGGTCACAGGCTGGGACATCGGGTAAAGAGAGCCGTCAAGTCGACGACGGCGGCGGTTTCATCAGCGAAGATAGTGAGTGACCCCTGCCGTCGGGCACGGGCTACCGGAACTACCCATACAGGGGCGGTGAGTTACATGATCCTGGCAGCCGAAAAGGGCGACATCACCACCATCATCGGCGGAATCGCCCCGAACTGGGGGCCGTTCGGCAGTCTCGGCAACGAAGCGAAGGTCATGATCGAAGTGGTCATGGCCGTGGCGATCCTCCTCTGCCTCGGCATCGCCATCTGGGGCGCGGCCAAGCAGCGCATCGGCGCGACCGCGCTGCGCGACACGTTCAGCGCAGAACAGGGCAAGGGCCTCATCGTGGCCGGCCTGACCGGAGTCTTCATCATCGGCTCCCTCGGGACCCTCTTCACGATCGTCTACGGGATGGCCGTCTAACCGCGCCGAGGACCACGGCGGCAGCACCTGATGAGGAATCACCACACCGCGCCTGCGCGGAAACCAGCGCTACCGGCGTACGACGCGGAGGGGGCCGACACGGAATGAGCAACGACGACCACTACGGCGGCGGCAGCGGCCACGGCGAGGTCGGCGGCACGGGCCAGACCCGTACCCGCCTCCCGGACGCCCCCTCCGACCCGTACGGCCCGGCCCGCCGCGCCCCGCGCGCGTCCCGCAGCCTGATCACGGTCGTCGGCGTGGTGGTCCTCCTCATCGCCGCGATCGCGTTCGCGAACCAGGCCCCGGACGGCACCGAGGACAAACCCGCGGACAACGCCCCCGCCGCCTCCTCCACCGCCGCCACGGGCACCAACCCCGTCACCGGCAAGGCCGCAGGCATCCCCCGCGGCTTCGCCCACGACGAACAGGGAGCCCAATCGGCAGCCGCCAACTACGCGGTGGCACTCGGCTCCGACGGCATGTTCAAGACGAACACCCGCCACGCCCTCGTCGACGGGATCTACACCCCGGAGACAGCAGCCCGCCTGAAGGGCCCTCAGGACGAGGCGTACTCGGCCGCGTTCCTCGCCAAGCTCGGACTCGACGCGAACGGAAACCCCCCGCAGGGCAGCACCTTCGTCACCCGGGCCGTCCCCATCGGCACCCGCGTCGAGAGCTACACCCCGACCGGCGCCAAGATCGCGGTCTGGTACACCGGCCTCATCGGCATGTCCGGCGCCAAGTCCACCGACCCGGTCCGGACCCTCTGGAAGACCTGGACCTTCGAACTGAGCTGGATCGGCGAGGACTGGAAGGTCGTCGACGACACCCAACAGGACGGGCCCGCACCGGTTCCCGGCGATGTCCCCGTGTCGACGTCCGACGACATGAGCAAGGCCATCAAGGAATTCGGAGGATTCACCTATGCCCGCTAGCCGACGGCTCACCGCCCGGCTGGGCGTGATCGCCTCTGCCCACCTGGCCCTCGCATCCCTGGCCACCCACGCCTACGCGGCCCCCACGCCCACCCCGACACCCACGCCGACGCCCACGCCACAGCCGAGCAACGACCCCTGCGCCCTGCTCGACGGCCCTTCCAAGCAGTACTGCCAGAGCGGCACGGGCGGTGGCGCACCCAAAACGGGTCTGGCCCCCAGCGACGGCGCAGACGCCCTCAACCCCCTAGCCTCCCTAGCCAAGGGCTGCGCCGACGCAGCCTCCTGGATCGTCGCCAAGCTCAGCGAAGCGGTAAAGGGCGGCGCCAACGTCGACTTCACCAACCCCGCCTTCCTCAAGCAGTACTCCGTCGTCTTCGCCGCCTCCACCATCCTCACCCTCGTCCTCTGGCTCTTCGCCGTGGCCAAACGAGCCGTCCGGGGCGTCCCCCTCACCACCGCCCTCTCCGAAGCCATCGGCTTCCTCTGGCTCACCGTCCTCGCCTCCGCCTTCACCCCCCTGATCCTCTACACCGTCGTCTCCGCCACCGACGGAGTCACCGAGGTCATCGCCTCGGCCACCGGCGGCCAGACCGACGTCTTCTTCGGCTCCTTCTCCGAAGCCCTCAAGAAGGGCGACGACATCGGCGGCGGCCCGATCATGCTGATCGTCGTCTCCC
Source organism: Streptomyces sp. NPDC085524 (assembly GCF_044541755.1). NCBI lineage: Bacteria > Bacillati > Actinomycetota > Actinomycetes > Kitasatosporales > Streptomycetaceae > Streptomyces > Streptomyces sp. NPDC085524. The sequence continues at coordinate 5,824 of NZ_JBITTH010000026.1, read as the reverse complement.
TCGTCACGGTCCTCGCCGCCGGCATCCTGTTCCTGGAGCTCTTCATCCGGGCCGCCCTCCTCTACGTGGGCGCCCTCCTCGGCGTGGTCGTCTACTCCGGCCTCGTCGACCGCAACCTCTGGGGCCACGTCCGCCGCTGGGCCGGCATCATGATCGCCGTCATCCTCGTCAAGCCGGTCATCGTCATCGTCCTCGGCCTCGCCGGCGCCCTGACCGGAGAAAAGGGCCCCAACGCCTTCTCCGCCGTCGTCACCGGCCTCGCCATCATCCTCCTGGCGATCTTCGCCTCCGCCGTGATCTACCGCTTCGTCCCCGGCTTCGGCGACGAGATCGCCTCCGCCCGCGCAGGCCGCAGCAAGGCCACCGACGGCGCCCAGGCAGCCGCCGTCATCAGCTCCCCGGCCTCCCTCGTCTCCCAGGGCATCAAGACCCACAGCAGCCGCGGCGCCCACCGCGGCGGCGACGGCGGGGCGGCCAACGCCGCCCGTCCCGCCAACCCCATCTCCGGAGGCGTGGCCGCCCACAGCAGCCGCCCCACCGGCGGCGGGGCCGGCGGCGGATCTGTCCCCTCCGCCGCACCCCCGCCCCGCACAGGTTCGAGCACGAGGAACACAGGAGGTGACGGGCGTTGACGACCCAGTCCCACCAGCTGCACCCGGTCGCGCCCCGCCGCACGTATCTCATCGGCCGCGCCCGGCCGAACGCGATCGTCGGCAAGAACCGCGAGACCGGCGAGATCGCCCTGATCATCGCGGGGGCGTTCCTCGGCATGATGAGCGGACTGCTCGTCCCCGACCTCACCCTGCGCATCGTCAGCCTCGCAGGCTTCCCCATGCTCGCGCTCGCCGCCGTGTACGTCCCCTACCGCGGCCGCACCTTTTACAAGTGGTTCGAGATCAACCGCAGCTACAAGCGCACCCTGCGCCGCGGCACCACGTACCGATCCACCGCCATGGAAGCCGGCACTCGCGCCGCCGACGGCCGCGAGGTCGAGATCGGCCCGCCCCCCGGCATCGGCCGCATCAGCTGGCTCGCCGCCCCCTTCGGCCCCGACGAGATCGCCGTACTCCTCCACGCCGACCGCCGCACCGTCACCGCCGCCATCGAGATCGAGGGCCCCGGCGTCGGCCTGCGCGACAGCGAGGACCAGGAAGCCCTCGTCGACCGCTTCGGCACCCTCCTCAAGCACGTCGCCAACGGCGACGGCTTCGTCACCCGCCTCCAGATGCTCGCCCGCACCCTCCCCGCGGACCCCGACGCCCACGCCAAGGACGTCGCCCAGCGCGGCGACACCAACGCCCCCGGCTGGCTCCGCGACTCGTACGACCAGCTCCAGTCGATGGTCTCCACCTCCTCCGAGCAGCACCGCGCCTACCTCGTCGCCTGCATGCACTACTCCCGCGAACTCGCCGCCGAGGCCCACACCATCGCCCGCGCCGGCACCCCCAAGGGCCGCAAGCTCGACCGCGACGCCGGCCTCGCCATCGTCATGGCCCGCGAACTCACCGACATCTGCGCCCGCCTCGCCGAAGCCGACATCCGCGTCCGCCAGCCGCTGGGCCAGGGCCGCCTCGCCTCCCTCGTGCACTCCATGTACGACCCGGACCACCCCATCGACCACATCCAGGCCATGACCAAGCGCAACGCCTGGCCCGCCGAACTCGACGCGGTCGAACCCACCTACCTCCAGGCCAAGACCCGCGAGTCCTCCACCCGCGCCCCCTGGTGCCACGCCACGGCCTGGGTGAAGGAATGGCCGATGACCCCCGTCGGCGTCAACTTCCTCGCCCCGCTCCTCGTCCACACCCCCGACGTGATCCGCACCGTCGCCGTCACCATGGATCTGGAGCCCACCGAGGTGGCCATCGAGCGCATGCTCACGGAGAAGACGAACGACGAGGCCGACGCCAGCCGCGCCGCCAAGATGAACCGCACCGTCGACCCCCGCGACATCGCCGCCCACGGACGGCTCGACCAGAGGGGTGAAGATCTCGCCAGCGGCGCTGCGGGAGTCAACCTGGTCGGGTACATCACGGTGTCCTCGCGTTCCCCGGAAGCCCTGGCCCGGGACAAGCGCACCATCCGCGCCTCGGCCGGCAAGTCGTACCTGAAACTCGAATGGTGCGACCGCGAGCACCACCGCGCCTTCGTCAACACCTTGCCGTTCGCCACCGGCATCCGACGCTAGCTGGAGGGAAGTGCCGCCCATGCGAGATCCCATGTCCGCTCTGACGGACGCCTTCACCAGCTTCCTGTTCGGCAAGGTCGAAACCACGCGCCTGCCCGTCCGCACCTCCACCGGGCAGGCGCAGGCCGTCTACCTGCCCACCGCCGCCCCCGGTCTCGGCGACTCCGGCGTCATCATCGGCCGCGAGGTCTACAGCGGCAAGGGTTACATCTACGATCCCTTCCAGCTGTACGGACAGCAGCTCCCGGCCCCCCACTGGCTGGTCCTCGGCGAGTCCGGCAACGGCAAGTCGGCCCTCGAGAAGACGTACGTCCTGCGCCAGCTCCGCTTCCGCGACCGCCAGGTCGTCGTCCTCGACGCCCAGGGCGAGGACGGCGTCGGCGAGTGGAACCTGATCGCCCAGCAGCTGGGAATAACCCCCATCCGCCTGGACCCGATCGCCGCCAACGACTCGGGCATCCGCCTCAACCCCCTCGACCCGGCGATCACCACGACCGGCCAGCTCGCCCTGCTCCGCACCATCATCGAAGTCGCGATGGGCCACGGCCTCGACGAACGCTCCGGCTTCGCCCTGAAGGTCGCGCACGCCTACGTCGTCGACAGCATCCGGGACCGACAGCCCGTCCTCACCGACATCGTGGAACAACTGCGCCACCCCGAAGCCGAATCGGCCCTCGCGATGAACGTCGACATAGACGATGTCCGCGCCTGGGGCCTCGACGTCGCGCTCGTCCTCGACCGCCTCGTCGACGGCGACCTCCGCGGCATGTTCGACGGCCCCACCACCGTCGGCATCGACCTCGACGCGCCCCTCATCGTCTTCGACCTGTCCCACATCGACCGCAACTCCATCGCCATGCCCATCCTCATGGCGATCGTCGGCGTCTGGCTCGAACACACCTGGATCCGCCCCGACCGCAAGAAGCGCATCTTCCTGGTGGAAGAGGCCTGGCACATCATCAACAGCCCCTTCGTGGCCCAGCTGTTCCAGCGCCTCCTCAAGTTCGGCCGCCGCCTCGGCCTGTCCTTCGTCGCCGTCGTCCACCACCTCTCCGACGTCGTCGACGGCGCCGCCGCCCGCGAGGCCGCGGCCATCCTCAAGATGGCCTCGACCCGCACGATCTACGCCCAGAAGGCGGACGAGGCCCGCGCCACCGGCCGCGTCCTCGGCCTGCCCCGCTGGGCGGTGGAAATCATCCCCACCCTCACCCCGGGCATCGCCGTCTGGGACGTCAACGGCAACGTCCAGGTGGTCAAACACCTGATCACCGAGGCCGAACGCCCCCTCGTCTACACCGACCGCGCCATGACGGAGTCCTCGGCCCCCGCGCTCCCCGCCGACCTGCTCGCGGCGGAACTCGAAGCGGAGGAAAGGGCCCTGTCGATGGAACGCCACCGCAACAACGGCACCGGCTCGGCAACCACGGTGGCCTGACCATGTCCAACGCCAGAGGTACGGAACCCACGGCCCGGGCCGGCGGAATCCCCGACGGGGTCCTCGTCGGCCTCCTGGCCTTCCTCCTCGGCCTCGCCGTCCTGGTCTGGTCGGCCACCGGCCTCGCCGCCCTCTTCGCCAAGGGCGCCTGGCCGGCCACGGTCACCTTCACCCGCACCCCGGGCGCCGTCCGCGCCCTGATAGCGCAACCCCACGACATCCCGGCGGCCTGGCCGGACACCGACCCGGCCGCCCTCTCCGGCTGGGGCCTGTTCTGGGGCCTGTTCATCAGCCAGCTCCTCATCCTGCTGGTCCTGACGATCTTCACGATGGGCGTCATCGCCCGCACCAGGGCCCGCCGCACCCTCGCCAGAAGACCAGCCCCGGCACCCGACCCGCAGGACCCCCGGCCCACGCCCCCCGCCCAGCAACAGCCGTACGCACCCCAGCCGTACGAACCCCGGCCCCCGGCCCCCCGCCCGGCCGCGGCCGAACCGCCGCCGGCCGCGCTGGACGACGCCCACCGCCACGGCTTCGGCCACGCCCCGGCCACCACCGCCGGAACCACCGCCCCACCGCACCGCCTGACGTACGCGACCCCCGCCGAACGCCACCACCTCGCCACCCAGGCCATCGCCACGGCAGAAGGCGCGGCCCTGGTCGTCACGTCCTCCCCCGCCCTCTGGGCGGAGACCAAGGACGCCCGCGCCAAGATCGGCCCGGTCCTCCTCTACGACCCCTCGCACCTGTGCGACACCCCGGCCCGCATGCACTGGAACCCGGCCGAGGGCTGCGCCGACCGCGACACCGCAGCCGCCCGCGCGATCGCCCTCCTGGCCCCCGTACGCCCGCAGGCACGCATCGACGCCGCCCTCACCCACACGGCGGAAACGCTCCTGCGCAGCTGGCTCCAGGCCGCCGCACTCGACGACCGCCCCTTCAAGCAACTCCACCGCTGGACCCAGGGCAACAGCGCCCAGGACCCGGTCCGCATCCTCCGCACCCACCCGCAGGCCGCCCCCGGCGCGGCCGGCGAACTGGAGAGCGCCCTCACCGCCCACCCCGAACGCCGCGAACAGGCCCTCCAGCTGACGGCCCGCGCCCTCGACTCCCTGACCTCGATCCACATCCGCGAGGCCTGCAACCCGAACCGAACGGATTCCCTGACGCTGGCTTCGTTCGTGGCCGAGGGGGGCACGCTCTACGTGGTGGGCGAATCCCTGGAAGACCCCCGCACCCACCCGGGTGCGATGCCTTTGCTCACCGCACTCGCCGCTCACGTGGTCGAGCACGGCCGCCGCATGGCCGCACGGTCATCCCACGGTCGGCTCGACCCACCACTCACCCTGGTCCTGGAGGACGTAGCAGCCGTCGCCCCGATCCCCCAGCTCCCGGAGCTCCTGACGGACGACACGCTCCCCGTCGTCGCCCTGTGCCGCAGCCGCGAACAGGCCCGCTCCCACTGGCCGGAAGCGCCCCTCCCCTAGGGCCTGGCCACGACGTACTCCCGCTCCTTCGCACCGGTCTCCAGCGGCACCAGCAGACCACTCGCCTCGAACCCGTAGCGCCGGTAGAAGGCCTCGGCCCTGGCGTTGTCCTCGTGCACGAACAGCCGCACCCGCTCGGTCACCGGCTCGTCCAGCGACCAGGCCCATTCCAGCGCGGCATCGAACAGCCTGTCCACGAGCCCGCCGCCCCGCTGCTCGGGCCGTACGAACACCCCGACCACGTGCCCCTGCTGCTGCTCGACGGCCTCACCGAAGAAGTCCTCACTGCCCTGCGCCTCGATGAGCACGGTCACGGACCCCACCCACCGACCGTCGCCGGCCTCGGCGACGAACTGCCGGGCACCCCGCCCCTCGGCAGCCCGCGCGGCACGCTGCTGCCAGAAGGAATCGTCCTGGGCGAGGGCCTTCTCCTCGGTCTCGAGGAAGGCCACCGCCGCCGCAGGATCCCGCAGCGCGGCCAGCCGCAGCTCCTTGACCTTCTCCCACTCGCCGCCCCGTACGGCCCTGATCACATAGTCGTCACTCATGCCCGGAGCCTAACGACCTGCCCCCACGGCCTCACCCGCGTTTCCCGGCCACTCATCAGCGAACCGCCCGTAAACGCAGAAAAGCCCCGCACCAGAAGGTGCGGGGCTTTCCCACAATGATTGTTCGGCGGCGTCCTACTCTCCCACAGGGTCCCCCCTGCAGTAC